>NZ_BAAJLP010000006.1:0-200384 GCF_057547795.1 Alteromonas sp. 4NH20-0104
CTGCTGGGATGACGATTTTTACTGCCGTCATCCCGGTCCCGAGCCGGGATCTCCTTAAAAGGTTGATTCTCCAGATACAGCCTGTTCGCAATAGTACTTTTTAACTCTACAACATCATGTTGGGAGATCCCGGATAGCTTTGCGAGCTTCCGGGACGACGTAGTCGGTTCGGGGATGACGCGGTTGTTTGAATTCCGTCATCCTTGCCAAAAATAAGGGTAAAAAACTTTCACTACACCCGTTTAGTACTATGCTTAATCTACACTAAAAATTGTTTTCTGAGTTTCAATGGTACTCTGGCCTTAACATAGATATATCAATGAGATTATTCAGGTTTTCCCTTTTGTTTCTACTGTTTCTATTTGCAAAAAGCGATGGAGCAATAGCGTCTGAAACAGCAATAGCAATTGTGGTTGCTAAAAGCAGTAAAATTGAAGCAATTAGCAAACGTGAGCTGGTTGATGTCTTCATGGGTCGATTTGATGTACTTGAAAGTGGTCACAAAGTGCAGCCGGTGGATTACGAAAACGGTTCCACGCTCCGTACAATGTTTTATAAAACCCTGGTTAATAAAAGTGAACGCCAGATCAATGCCTACTGGTCGCGTTTAATTTTTTCCGGGCGGGCCAAACCGCCGGTCCAGGTTGTATCCCCGGAAGAAAGTCTCAACTTTCTTCTGAGTAACCAATCAGCAATGTCCTACATCCCCGTTAACCGTGTTTCAGAGGAGATGAAAATTGTTCTTGTTCTGGAATAAACAGCGCAACTGTGCAGCGTTGGTACTGCTCAGCAGTTGCCTTATAACGCTCTGCGGCCCCTCTTATGCTCAGGTTACGCTCAGTGGGTTTGCTACCCTGGGCGTCACTGCAAGCAGCAGCGACGAATTAATTTTTCGCTCAGCCATTAACCGGTGGCCGGAAGAGGGTACTAATTTACTCACTGAATCGTTGATAGGGCTACAGGTTAATTATCAGGTTAACGACAAGGTCGACGTAGTAGTACAGAGTATTCTGGATAATAAAAATTATGATTCGCTGTCTGATTATATCGATCTGGCGTTTATCCGGTATCAAATCGACCGTAACTATTCTGTGCGTTTCGGGCGCCTGAATAATAACGCCTATATTCTTTCTGAGTATCTGGAATTAGGCTACAGCTATTTATGGGCAACGCCTCCAATGGAGTTTTATACCCCTTCTTCCTACCTGACTTATATTGATGGTATTGAGCTACAGTACCGCAATCTCATTGGTGACGGGATGCTACAGGCAACCCTGGCAATGGGTAACAGTAAAGCCGATTTGCTCAATGGCGATTCAGTGTCGGTACTCGAATACGATTATGTACTCAACAGCTCGGTGACGTACGAAACAGACCATTGGTTATTTAAAGGCACGTTTAGTCATTTTCATGGCCACAAAGCGCGCATAGAAGGCCTTGATCAGTTACAGGATTTAGCCGCCAGCTATCCTTCTCAGTGGTGGCCCTTTATTGGCGAACTTCTGCAGTCCCTGGATTTTAAAGATCAGAGCATTCAGTACGTTGCTCTGGGAGTTAATTATCACCGAGATAACTGGCTGGTTAAGTCGGAAGTGGCTTACTTTAACATCGACTGGGGGTTAACCGGCGATCTGGGCTATGGGTACATTAGTGTGGGTTACGAGTTTGAAGAAATTACTCCCTACATGACCTTTGCAATGCTCGACTCCCTCTACGACCGGCACATTATCGAACAACCAAGATATGATTTGATAGACGACCCGCAAACGCAGCAAACGCTGGCTTTTTTGCAAAGCAATTTCCAGACGCTCTACGATTCTGCCCGTATGGATCAGCACTCTGTTTCTTTGGGGATGCGGTGGGACTTTACGCCTCGCTGGGTGGCTAAAGGGCAGGTGACTTACTATAAAATAAACGGCCCGGGATCAGGTTTATGGGGCGGCAATAGTCTTCAAAGTATTGATGATCACCGCCATGTCAGTGTACTTAGTCTGAATGTAAGCACCATTTTCTAGTGTGGTTAGCATGAATAAGCGTCCGTTTACTCAAAAGCTAAATGTCAGGCTGGCAATTATTGTGGCAGTAATTGGTGTAATCCTGTCGCTCAGTGGTAGTTTGCTGGTGTTCCGCCTGGCGCTAGACAAACAGGAGTCAATTAGTTACCGGTTGGTCGACCAACTGGCTGCCAGTGCGGTAAAAACGGCTGCTATTGCTGCATATGTTGACGATGAAGAACTCGCTAACGAAATTATCAACGGCTTAGTGATTAGCGATATGGTTAGCGGGGCCAGGATCTACGCGGCTGGAGCGGTGTTAGCGACCAATTTAACCAACACAGAAGAACTGCCGCTGGTCACGCCCATTGAGCGGGAATTGTTTCATCCTTTCAATGAGGGAGAGTTAATTGGTGAACTGGATTTATTTCCCGATACCGCTTTTATTCGGGAGATGGCACTTCAGGAAGCTCAGGCCAGTGCGATCCAGATTATTCTGGTGTCATTTTTAATTACCATTATTATTGCCGGCACTCTGCAATATACCTTGTCTATGCCCTTGATAAAGCTCAAGCAGGCATTTGAAACCGTTGATCCAACGAGTCCGGAAAATCTTAAAAAGCTCGATATTGATTACAAACGTCAGGATGAACTGGGTTATCTAATCGAACAAATCAACGGCCTGATCCGGGCGGTTCGGGCCAACTTCCTGGCTGAAAGAAAGTTGCGGGTACATACTGAAAAGCTAGAGCAACAGTTGCGATTATTATTCGAGAAAGCGTCGATAGGCGTAGCGCTTATCTCTACACATAAGGGGATCCTTATCGAGAACCCTAAATTTAACCACATTGTGGGTACCAACTCTTCACTGTCTGATTTCATTGAGATGTTTGATGATCCGGAGTCTGTTTCGAGTGTTATTGCCTCGTTAAAAGCCTCTTTGCATAGCAAGCCTATAGGCCTGGACTTATCTTATCAGGTGGATGGCAGTCGCCGCTGGGTACATTGTCTGTTTGCTACCGTGTCTGACCAGCGGGTGGTGGCGAGGGAAGAAGATGATGTGTTATTCGAGGTGATTATTAACGACATTACCGACCGCAAAGAGCGTGAGGCTGAAGTCCGCTACCAGGCTCAGCACGATGCGTTAACGGGCCTGTATAACCGTCTTGGTGGCGAGAAACGATTAGAGTACCTGTTGCGCGAAACCACCGCAGATTATTCCTGTGTATTTCTGCTGGTCGACCTGGATAAGTTTAAACCCATAAACGATACCTACGGACACGATGCTGGTGACGTGGTGTTAGTTGAATGCAGTCATCGGATTAAAACCTTATTCAATGGTCCCTCCGATGTATGTTGTCGCTGGGGAGGCGATGAATTTGTAATTGGTTTTAAGCGTGAGGAGCTGCCTTATTCTTCGCTTAATACACTTTGTAATACGCTGTTGCACAGCCTTGAAGAACCCATCGAAGTAAGTCCGGATTTGCAGGTATCCATTTCAGCCAGCATTGGCGTAACACTGGTCGATGAAAGTGACAGCCGCGTTGAGCACTGGATAGCCAAGGCTGATAAAGCGATGTACGAGGTGAAAAGTCAGGGACGGGCTAATTACCTGATCAGTTAGTCAGGGCCGGCGCAGGGGCTTTGTTTGCCATTCAGGCTCATCTGTCGCTTCTGTTTTATCTGGTCTCACAACCTGCATTATGGGTGAGGAAGAGTGACTTGTGATGGAAAGGGCAGCGTAACAAAGTGCGTGGGTCTGCATTTATCCTGCTCAGCCGTTAATTGGTCTATTGTCATTAAGAAATCTACAATGCAATGAAAAAAAAGCGCTAGAATCGCGCAGCAAGGTCTGTCAGACCTGAATTTTTTTAAGCGGCAATCATGATCGGCCGGCGTAACCGGCTCGATGGATTAACCATAAAAAGGTGAACAAATGGCCTCGGTGTTAATTGTATTGCTCGGTATAGCTGGAATGCTACTGGGCTGGTTTATTTATTCAAAATTTATCGCGGAACGGATTTTCCAGCTTGATCCCAACTTCAAAACGCCTGCTCACGAGTTGCAGGATGGCGTAGACTTTGTGCCAACCAACAAAGTGGTATTGTGGGGGCACCATTTTACCTCAGTGGCTGGCGCTGCGCCCATTGTGGGCCCGGCTATTGCCGTGTACTGGGGCTGGGTGCCGGCAGTGTTATGGGTTGTTTTTGGTACCATGTTTTTTGCCGGTGTACATGACATGGGCGCCCTTTGGGCCAGTAGCCGCCATAAAGGCAAGTCCATGGGCGCGTTGGCGGAGGACGTTATCGGTAAGCGTACCCGCTCACTTTTCATGGTGGTTGTTTTCCTGGTACTGCTGATGGTCAACGCGGTATTCGGAGTCGTGATTGCAAAATCATTCGTATCGCAGCCCAATGCGGTTTTTCCAGCCTGGATGGCGATAGCCGTAGCCTTGGTGATTGGCCAGTTACTGAAACGAAACTTTAGCCTGATCCCTATGTGTCTGGTTGGCATTATTGTGCTTTACGCCTCCGTGTTTGCTGGCAGCTACATACCCATTGAATTACCGGACACTCTGTTTGGCTTATCGGCTAACGCCAATTGGATCATTATTCTGTTTGCCTATGCTGCCATTGCCTCGTTACTGCCGGTGTGGATGTTGCTCCAGCCCCGTGACTTTATAAACGGTATGCAACTGTTGGTTGGACTGTTTTTACTTTATGGCGCGGTATTTGTGTCGTTACCGGATATTACCGCCCCGGCGTTTAATACCCAGACTGCGGTTGATACGCCCAGTATCATTCCTCTGCTATTCGTAACCATTGCCTGCGGGGCGGTATCGGGCTTTCATGGTATCGTTTCATCGGGGACCAGTTCTAAGCAACTGGACAAAGAGACAGATGCTCGCTTTGTTGGTTACCTTGGTGCGGTAGGCGAAGGCTGTCTGGCGCTGGTGACTATTGTTGCGGTAAGTGGTGTCGCATTAGCGGCTTCACCTGAAGAGTGGCATGAAGTGTACAGTCACCTTGGCGATGGCTCAGTGGCCGCGTTTATTACCGGTGGTGCTAATCTTATCCAGCAGGGGTGGGGATTACCGGTAGACTTTTCATCGACCATACTGGCCACTATGGTGGTGCTGTTTGCCGGTACTACCATGGACTCCGGAGTGCGTTTACAGCGCTATATCATTCAGGAATGGGGCGAAATCTATCAGTTGCCGGTACTCAAGAATGGCGTTATTGCCACGTTGGTAGCGGTAGCCTGCTGTTTGTTACTGGCATTTGGTGCGGGGGGCTCCTCGGGCAGCGGTGGCATGATTATCTGGCCATTGTTCGGTTCAACCAATCAGATTCTGGCGAGTATGACCTTGCTGGTTATCTCAGTCATGTTAATCAAAATGAAGCGTCCGGCGGTTTATACTCTGGTGCCCATGACATTCGTTATTGTGATGGCGTTCCTGGCGGGGATTATTAAGCTAAAAGAGTATTATCTTGACGGTAACTATCTGCTGGTTCTTTTGGATGCGGTAGTACTGATCGTTAGTGTACTGGTGATGCTGGAATCGTGGTCGGTGATTCGAAAATTCAAACGGCAATCGGCCTGATGAAAAAAGCCGTCAGAGAATCTGACGGCTTTTAACTTTTTGTGCTAGCAACGTATACCTAATGGCGATACGTTCAGAGATATGCGTTAAAAACACCCGCAGTAATGATCATTAACGAAACAGAATATAACACCAGTGAAACTTGATCTGACAATTTAGCTTTAGCCATAATTCGAACCTCTTTTCCATCGAATGTAACTATAATGTAACAAGCCGGTTTGATTTTGTTAATTATTCTTTGGTATTAGATAGTTTGTTACCGTCTACTGTGCTTGTATCCATCGTATAAGGCCTCATAATACCCTTTGTACACTTGATTCAATGGACTGCTTTACATGATTTTATTGCTCGTTTACGTGATTATCGCACTGGGATTTTCATTCTTGTGTTCCATCGCTGAGGCGGTGATCCTGAGCGTTTCTTCAGCCTATATCTCTGTTCTTGAAAAAGAGCAGAAGCCCAGTGGTGCGGTGCTTCGCCATCTTACCGAAGACATTAACCGACCGTTATCAGCCATACTGACGTTAAATACCATTGCCCACACCATGGGGGCGGCAGGAGCCGGTGCCCAGGCAGCGATAGTGTTTGGTGATGCTTACCTGGGCCTTATTTCGGCTATTCTGACGTTGTTGATTCTGATCTTTTCGGAAATTATACCCAAAACACTGGGGGCGACTTTCTGGCGCTCTCTGGCACCGGTTACTGCTTATTTTCTGAAGTACCTGGTTGTGTTGTTATACCCCTTTGTGAAAATGTCAGAATGGTTAACCAAAGGTTTTAAAGAGGAAAGTCCGTTGCGCGGACTTAACCGTGCTGAACTGCATGCGATGGCAGAACTCAGTGGAGAAGAAGGACAACTAAACGAACATGAAGCCTCTTTCATGAAGAGTTTACTGACCCTCAACGAACTGGCTGTGAAGGATGCTATTACACACCGCACGCAGGTTTTTTCGGTGCCGGAAACCCTCACCATCACCGAGTTTTTTCATAAACACGGGAGTATTAAGTACTCTCGCATTCCTATTTACGAAGAGGATGACTCTGAGCAAATCACCGGCTTTGTTATGCGGTCCGATTTGTTGGTTGCCCAGGCAAAAGGTCATGGCGATAACCTGTTGTCGCAATACCGTATGAGCATGGTGACCGTGCTGAGTTCTATGCCGCTATCATCCACATTTGACCAGTTTATTAAAAATCACGTGCATATTGTGCTGGTTGTTGATGAGTACGGTGGTCTGGAAGGGATCCTGACGCTCGAAGATTTGCTCGAAAGATTACTGGGTGTGGATATCGAGGATGAAAAGGATACCAATGTCAGTATGCGTCGGCTGGCCTATGTGATGCATCGTCGAAAACAGCTGATGATGCTCAAAAATGTGCCCGACAGCAGCATGACGTCGGCAGCTCGTAAGTAATTATAAATGCAACAATTACAGCCTGATGATAAGGCTTTTATAAAAAGCTTTTTTGATGTCGGTTTTCTTTACAAAAACGATGTATCGGTTGGTGTTGGCGGTACCTAATATCATCAAACCATGAGGTTATTTATATTTCAATAAATTACCTCTAATAAAATAATTTTTAAATTCTACAAGGCGTTAACTCTCCTGCTTTGGTTTCTAATTGCAAACTTACCTGGTTAATCATGCAAAGCGAATTAAAGCTGGCCTGATTTATGTATAACTGGATTGCAACAATCCGTTGGCAGTATATTGACAAGGCAGGAAGTAGAAAATGAAGAAGTTATTTTTAATCTGGTGTTTCATTATGTCTGTTGGTGGCGCTCACGCGTCGTTAATGACAACGTCGACCGAAACTATCGATGTAGGTTCCCACAACAGTAATTTTTCAGGCAATGTCAGAGGATTCTGGTTTACAGCACCGGTTGATTTCTGGATTGTAGGTATTGACGTCCCAACTGACGCGTCGACTGCAAACTTTGCCACTTCCATTTTACGACTTCCATCTGTACCCCCTTCATGGTCATCGTCAACCGACGTGTATGATATTCTGTTTGAGGTACGTAACCAGGCCACAGCAATCAGTGATTTGGCCATTCAAGTAGAAATGGGCGACGTGATTGGCGTATTGGGGAACAGAGGTGATGTTAATTCTTATGGTACTTCTCCCTATACTTCGTCGATTTTAGGTAATTCTGTTGTGCTTACTCGTTTTGGAACACAAAACGTTATCGGCTCATCAGCCAGCGTTGCAGGGATGGGAGTCTGGACAGAAAGTGGCGGCAGCATCAGCCGTGTAAACCTAACGATATCCGCTACTGATCCATCAGTCGAGAGCGTTCCCGCTCCTGCTAGCTTGCCGGTCCTGATGTTAGGGCTCTGTGGACTTTTAGTTGCACGTCGCAAGACAAAGCAAGCGTAGAGCGACGTAATCAGGTACCGACCTGACGGTATTTGATATGATCAAAGAAGGAACAATCTGGTTGGTGATTAGTCGTTACTCAGCGGCAACTCACTAGCCAGAGTTATTTGACTCAGTGTTCTTACTGTAGTTTCTGTTCACGTGAACAACACCAACTATAACCAGCACATCAGAAAGTAACAAAATAATGAAGAGCGCAATGCCTCTTGTATTTTTACCTTTCACTTTAACTCTGCGTAACCATATACAAAATTAAACAAAAGTTGCTGAGCGCTTTAATTGCAGACTAGGGGTTGTCCAATCGCTGCTGCCACATGGCCAGATGCGCCTGATGCTTTTGCTGTAATTCGCCGGCTACCGATGGATCGGCCAGCAGGTCTTGCGGGATCAGAGCCAGCATGCGATCGCACGACAAAGCAGAAACCGCGGCAGCCCAAACCTGGGTCAGGTGTACATTGGTGGTCTGGTGATTATCTGCCAGTTTTCGGGTGGCGGTTATCTTTTCCTGCATTGCCTTATCGGCGCCCTGATACATCGCAACCGTCACTTCAAAATCACGTTTAAGCTGCTGAAAGTCATCGTGATTACGGTCAATATCCCGGCCGGTCTGCATTACCGTCATCACGGCTGACTGCGCGTGACTAAAGGTATCAAACAACTGTACATGTAAGTGACTAAACTGCGTTTCCAGTGCGATAATTCGCGGATCGGCTTCACTCATTCTTTCGCCCTTTTGATTAGTTCGGCGTGACCGGCAATGAAATAACCACACACACCCCGGTATTATCCGGTAAATCCTGAAGCTCAATTCTACCCTTATGAAAGGCTACAATCATATTGGCAATATACAAGCCTAAGCCTAAATGAGGCGGACCATCGGCGCTGTTACCTTCTGCTCTTACCGATACCATAGACTGGGTCAGTTGCTGATGCATTCCCTTGGGTAACAGTGGGCCGGTATTGGTAATACTGAGTTTAACCGTGCGTTGTTCCTGCCACATATGCAGGGCAATGGTACTCTCTGGCTGGCTGAATTCCACCGCATTGGCTATGATTTTATCCAGCATTTGCGCTATCAGATCCGGCGAACCGTTGAGCTGGGCCTTTTCGCAACTCAGTTTCAGTGCAAACTGCCGATGGGGGTAAGCATGCTGGTAACCTTCCACACAGCCACCAACGACTTTAATAATATCGAAGCGTTCAGTGTCTTCCTGACTGATCATTTGCTCCAGCCGGGTGGCCTCACTCATGCTGTTAAGAATACTGCTCAAACGGCTGATCCCCGAAAGTGCGCGGCTTAAAAATACCTGCTGCTGAGCCGGATCCTGTACTTCAGTCAGGGTATCTAACGAAGAACGTACCACTGCGATAGGCGTACGCAATTCATGGGAAAGACGGGAAGCCATATTTTCCAGATACGAGTTGTATTGCTGGAGCCGACTCAGTACAGCACTGAAAGAGCGTGATAAATCGCCAATTTCATCGCCATGACGAGACGGCGGTAAACTGCCAATAATTTTGCCATTGGAGTCGATTACCGCTTCAGTGTCATCACGTAGATTGCGTATCCGGCTGGAAATCCGGTGAGCGAACATCAGTAAGCCCAGGGTGCCTAATAGCATCACGGCCAGGATGACATGGAAAAGCTGTTCCAGAGCGCGGTTTCGCAGCGTGCGAATACCATGTGTGGTTTGCTCCACCACAACGGCGCCCATGACCGAGTCACCAATATAAATCGGGTAGGCGGCAGACAGGATCACCGCTTTGTTATCCGGCGTTAGTCGCCATAGTGAATCCGGCTGGCCATTGAGGGCGTGATTGATATCTTTACCTGCCAGTGCGTAGGCATCAGCCAGTTCGTCTACGAAATCGCCCGGCGGACGAGTGAGAATCTGATAATACAGCGGCAGTAACCACTGTTGTTCGATATAGTGCCACCAACCCTGACTATGATTTTCCTGACTGCCTGCGTTAAACCCAGGAGACGAATGAATAGAGCCCGAGCGGGCCAGCACCCGCTTATGTTTGTCGATGACCCAAACCCGGGAGTCGGCATAGCGCAGTCCCGAGAGAATTCGCTCTATTTCCGGAGAGGGGGTGACTACGGTGCCGAGGTCATCACTTTGGTTCGGATTAGCGGTGCCCACTGCATACTGTTTGTTACGAGTGAGCGGATCGTCGACATCCACGATGGCAAATGCCAGGGCACCGGAGGTCATGGTGATAGGAAAACGGAGCTCAACGTTATACCCGGTGCTGGTCATTTCCCAGCGTCCCTGAATTTCCAGCGCATTGTTAACGGCCCTGAAACGACGCGGATCTTCGTCGAGTTGGTAAGCATTTACCCAGCCGGAGTCGTAAGGTGAAATAATGTAGCGATGCAGGGTATCCTGAGCATCCAGCATACCAATCAGCAGGTGGTCTGAACGGTCGACGCTCAGACTATTCGGCGCGCGGAAGACTACCTTGTCATCAGTAACCGCAAACATGGCATAAAAATACTGATCATAGCGCCCCACCATGTGCTCCACTGAGAGTGTCACCGGCGCGTTTTGCTCCGTAAACCAGGTTACTACATTGTCGGCACTGTAAGACTGGATAAGCGGCGACACCGCCTGCCACTCCTGCAGGCGACCATCGAGTTGAATTGGCACATCAATAGGCGGTGCATACAGATCTGTTCCCGGCCGCACGTTTTGCAGATAAGCGGACTGGCTGTCAAACAGGGCCGGGCGTTCATGCAGGGCGGTGGCCACGGCTCTGGCGGTACCAATCATCGTTTGTTCCTGCCCGATACGCAGGTATTGCTCCAGTTCCCAGACATATTTATAACCCAGCCATGGGATGGCAAACAAAAACAGCGACAGTACCAATAACTGTAAACGAATAGAAAAGCGCAATTTCACCAACCTGGTTCCTTCTGCACCGGTCAGCTATTGCTGCCAGCGATACCCCATGCCATATACCGTATCGATGTGGTCAAAACTGTCGTCGAGCTGAACAAATTTTTTGCGCATCCGTTTAATGTGCGATGTGATAGTGGAATCATCCACCACCATGCGCGATTCATCCATTAGCTGCTGGCGGCTTTTTACATGACCCGGACGTTTAATCAGGGCATGTAACATCCAGAACTCCGTGACGGTCAGGGCTACCGGAATATCCTTCCAGCTAACCGTCATGCGGCTGACATCGACTTTAAGGTGACTAAGACGAATGGTGTCTGAATCCTGTTTGGGGGTGGCGAGTAAATCGGTGCGCCGAAACAGGGCGGCAATTCGGGCCAGCAGGTGCGCCATACTGATGTCTTTGGTCAGGTAGTCATCTGCCCCCATACGCAGGCCACTGATCGTATCCACGTCATTGTCGCGGGCGGTGAAAAAGATAATCGGTAACGACTGAGAAAGCTGACGTAATTGCTGGCATAACATAAAGCCGCCTTCCATTTCGTCATTCAGGCCAATATCAATAATGGCCAGGTCCGGCAGTGACTGACTGAACGCCAGACTGGCTGAGGGACGGTCGGCGTAGGCCTGAACGGTATAGCCCTGTCCGGTCAGTACGGCTGTATAGTTATCGCGGATGGCAATATCATCCTCAACGATGGCAATGGTTTTTGGCATACATCATTCATCCTGTCTTATACCGGCCCCTACTATAACTTAGTCAAACCGGTTAGGCGGAAGTTCGGCACAATTTCCCCGAGCTTGCCATTTTTCTGCCACTTTTGCGCGGGCTAAAGCGGATTTTAGCCACCTGACACACATTTAACCTGCCAACAGCGCCATAACTTGCCATAGTTTTCCTTTTTTGTTCAGCGCATTGCCACAACCTGACACCTGCTGCGCCATATCCTCCTGATGTAATTCATATCGTTCACAGCGAAACACACATTCATTACCCAGAGGATACTTATTATGCGTAAAACAATCATTTCAGCAGTACTAGCCATGTCATGCTTAACGTCAGCAACCCAAGCTATGGCCAGCGAAAAAGAAAACACTTATGAACATGCCGCCGGCATTGGTATGGGCTCCGGCGTGGTGATAGGTGCCATGGTGGCTGGCCCGGTAGGCGCTGCGGTGGCAGGCTTTGTGGGAGCGTTTTTAGGTAACGATATCAAGCAGGATAAAGCACTGCAGGCCAATCAGGCCAGGCTGACTGCTCAGGCGGAGTTATTATCTCAACGGGATCGCTCCTTGCTGGCCATGCGAAATCAGATACAGGCATTACAGCAGGCGAGTCTGACAACCCAGGTCAGTGATACCCGAACCCAGGATACGCCGGCTATTACCTTGCAAAGTGTGGTGCAGTTTCAGACCGGTGCCTATGACATTGCGCCGGATTATCAGCAACAGCTGGACCTGATTGCCAAAGCATTACGCGGTTATCCTTCACTCCAGGCTCGCCTGACCGGACATGCCGACCAAAGAGGGGATGCTAAATATAACCAGGCGCTGTCAATGCAACGCGCAATTAGTGTAAAACAATATCTGCTCAATAAAGGAGTGGATGAAAAACAGGTGTTGACCCTGGCTTTGGGAGAGGAACGGAGCCAACATAAAGAATATGAAGGTACCTTCTTCGACCGGAAAGTGGTAATTGAGTTAGGTGAGGAAGATCCAACCTTAACGGCACAACGTTAAGTGTTAGCCGGAGATAACCTTATTCTTACCTTTGAGTTTGGCATCGTACAGGTTGATATCAGCCTGTTCGATGACATCATTTAGCGTATAGCGATCCATATTCTGCACACTTACCGCACCGGCACTCAGCGTTACCCGATCGAAAGGTGAGTGCTTGTGCGCCATATTCAGGTTATAAATGTCGGTCAGAATTTGGTTGGCGATATCCCGGGTACCGGATAACCCTGTATTAGGTAGCAACAGGATAAACTCTTCGCCGCCGTACCTGACTACCGCATCACGGGCGCGCCGCGTATACCCTTTAAGAACGGTTGCGACGTTCTCCAGACACATATCCCCTTTCAAATGGCCGTAGGTGTCATTGTATTGTTTGAAATAATCCACGTCGAAGATAATAAGACCCAAGGGCTGATGATCGCGCATCAGTTGACGCGATAGCCGGGGATACTCTTCATTGAGATAGTTGCGATTATACAGGCCGGTCAGTGAGTCTTCGAAGCTGAGCTTGATCACTGCATCCAGCCGCAGTTTACTCAATAAATGGTTGCGCACACGGTGCACGATTGTCTGGGCGACTATCGGTTTAGTGACGAAGTCGTTGCCACCGGCCTGCCAACAGCTAACCTGGGCGTCTTCGCCCAATTCAGCAGTAATGAAGATTAACGGAATGTTGGCTGTATCCTGGCGTGCTTTAAGCTGACGACAAAGCTCAAGACCGTTGGTGCCCGGCATGTTTACATCAACCACCAGTAGGTCAGGTAACTGGTTTTCACAGAACTTAATGGCATCCGCCGCAGACAGGGCAGTAAAACAACGACAAACTTTGTTGAGGATGCTGGAAATCAGGGTAGCACTGATGTGATCATCATCTACAATCAACACCAGGCATGACTCGGTATTTTTAGTGGATTGAATGGGCATTAGAGAACGATCGAGTCACCGGTAGTTAGATGAGTTATTGCTAAATACAAAAATAGCACGTCGTCGGCAGTTAACAAACCTCAGACGTTGGCAAAAGGTATACTTTTGGTATGTCTAATCGCCTTATGGTATTTTTTTATATACGCAATTGGTTTTTTGGAATGGTTTGTCCGGCAAACTAGGCCCTTTAAATTTGTAAATTTGTTACTATATCGTGTGGGACAAAAAATCTTTCTGAACCCGTTGTGCGCAAGTCTCCCACCCGTTAAACGAAACTTCAATAATAAACGGAAGGGCTGGATGGTTAAGCCAATAAGGTGTGTAGTCATACCCTTAAGCTAATTCCTGCTACAGGGCGGCACAACAACAATCACGGAAATAAGCATGCAAGCGTTAACAATCTCGGGGTTAACAAAAACCTACCGTGGCTCAGTTCATGCCTTAAAAGGCGTTGAACTGACAGTACAAGAGGGCGACTTCTTTGCCCTGCTCGGCCCTAATGGGGCGGGTAAATCAACAACCATTGGCATCATCAGCTCTTTGGTTAATCAAACGTCAGGTGACGTAAAAGTGTTCGGTTACGATCTGGACAAACAAAAGGAACTGGCTAAGTCGTGCATTGGTCTGGTGCCCCAGGAATTTAATTTTAACCAGTTTGAAACTGTCTTACAGATCGTGCTTAATCAGGCCGGTTACTATGGCGTACCTCGTAACGTTGCTCACGAGCGGGCCGAAAAATATTTATCGCAACTCGATTTGTGGGAAAAGCGCAATGCTCGCGCCCGAGAGCTGTCAGGGGGAATGAAACGTCGCCTGATGATTGCCAGAGCCTTAATGCATGAGCCCAAAATGCTGATTCTCGATGAGCCTACCGCCGGTGTAGATATCGAAATCAGGCGTTCCATGTGGCAATTCCTGCAGGAAATCAATGCGCAGGGAATTACCATCATTCTGACCACGCATTACCTTGAAGAAGCCGAAATGCTGTGTCGCAATATCGCTATTATCGATAAAGGCCTGATTGTGGAAAACACGTCCATGAAGGCTTTATTGTCGAAGCTTAATATTGAAACTTTTGTCCTTGATTTAGAGGGCGAAACGGCCGAAATAAACCTGAATGGCTTCGAATATCGCTTGCTCGACAGCAGCACTCTGGAAGTCGACGTGGCGAAATCAGATGGCCTGAATCCGGTGTTTAGTCAGCTGACCGAACAGGGGGTTCAGGTAATGAGTATGCGCAATAAGGCCAATCGTCTGGAAGAATTATTTGTCAGTCTGGTTGAAGCCGGACGTAAGGAGTCGGTGTAATGTCTGCCGGAAACAACTGGATAGCTTTAACGACCATCTGGATCAAAGAGTGCACGCGTTTTCTGCGGATCTGGATCCAAACGTTGGTACCGCCTGCTATTACCATGAGCTTATATTTTGTTATTTTTGGTAACCTCATAGGTGAACGAATCGGCCAGATGGGCGGTTTCACCTACATGGAGTTCATTGTGCCTGGTCTGATCATGATGTCGGTGATCACAAACTCTTATGCCAATGTCTCATCGTCATTCTTTAGCGCAAAGTTTCAGCGTAACTTAGAAGAAATGCTGGTAGCACCCGTGCCTACCTCCGTGATTATTCTGGGTTATGTGGGGGGCGGTGTGGCCAGAGCAATGTTAATCGGACTCATCGTAACGGTGGTGTCTATGCTGTTTGTGGATGTTCATATTCATAACCTCGCTATCATTGTGCTGACCTTATTACTTACCGCCACCTTGTTTGCCACGGCCGGCTTGGTTAACGGTATTTTTGCCAAGACCTTCGATGATATCAGCCTTATTCCAACCTTCGTGCTGACGCCACTAACGTACCTGGGCGGGGTGTTCTACTCGCTGACACTCCTACCGGAGTTCTGGCAGTGGGTCAGTAAGGCAAACCCAATCGTTTACATGGTTAATGGTTTCCGCTACGGCTTTTTAGGCGTCTCAGATGTGAATATTGGTCTCGCAATGGGACTGCTGGTGTTATTTAATCTGGCATTATTTACCGTTGCTTACACGTTACTGAAACGTGGTACCGGAATTCGTTCCTGATCATGCGGGGCAATTCCAGAACCGTAGAAAGTCAGCAAAGTGGTGTGCACGAAAAGCTGGAGGCGATTGTTGAGAAGTACCAGCGTACTGAAAATCGTCGCCCCATCCATGGCCATACCCAGCAGGCTTTCGATGAGGTCGAAGACTGGCTGAGTGACTGGCAGGGAGAAGTCATCCTCGACTCCTGCTGTGGCGTTGGTAAAAGTACAGCAGGCCTCGCTCAACGCTATCCTGAGGCGCGGGTTATCGGTATTGATAAATCGGCACTGCGAGTTAACAAACATCAGCATTATGAGACCCGGCAGAATAATTACCTGGTGGTGCGGGCGGATGTGGTCGATTTTTGGCGTCTCATGCGAGTTGCCAGCAATCAGAGCGCCTGGCATATCGTCGCTCACTACCTGCTGTATCCCAATCCTTATCCGAAACCTTCGCAGGTTCAAAAACGCTGGCACGCCAGTCAGGCTATGCCCGACCTGATGGCGCTTTCGCCGCGCCTTGAAGTGCGCAGCAATTGGTTGATTTATCTCGAGGAGTTCGCTGTATCAGCAGCCAAATACGCCATGCAGTGCGATATCTCTGAGGTCAATCCGGAGCAACCTGCCTTCACACCATTCGAAGAAAAATATCAGGACAGCGGACAACAATGCTGGCGACTCGTTGGGGTGGGTGAGAGCTAAGTAGCATCGATTAAGCGGTTAAAATCTGTATTTGTGTCACTAATATGACAGATTTTCATGGGTTTTTGTTAGAAAATCCTTATAATCGCATTCTCTTTGGGGGCTGCCCAGAACGATCTTTCTACCGGTTGTTTAGCGTAACAACCATAGGCTGGCCTTGGCGTAGCGGGGAATCTGCGTTACAGTCTGAGGCTATGAAAGGTCATTGCTAAGTATCCGGCATGAGTTTCAGGTTGTGCCGGATGGCGATGTTGCGTGAACGTTAAACAGTAAGTGTAACAAGGCATCAGCGCAGTTATCATTTTCAATTCGAGAGGTGTACAGTGTGGGTGAAGCACAAGTAAGCTTGAAGCACCTGTTTCGGGTTTTTACCAAGCCAGAGCACAAAGACTCTAAGCTGGCACAAATTGAAGAACACCTTTCAGACAATATTCTGGATTTCTTGTCGCAACACGTGGTGACTAAGAAAACCTCGCTGGAAGAGGTCGAGCAGGACTTTGCCGATGCAATGATGCCTGAGTCGCCGGAGTTCGTTTCAACGCATGCTGAAAACCTGCTGGAAAAGCTGGTTGCCCATTCAGTGAATACCTATTCCCCCACCTTTATTGGCCACATGACATCGGCCTTGCCGTACTTTCATCTGTCGTTAGCTAAGCTGCTGGTGGGTCTGAACCAGAATCTGGTAAAAATCGAAACGTCCAAAGCCTTCACGCCACTGGAGCGTCAGGTGCTGGGGATGATGCATAACCTGGTGTATGAGCAGAACGAAACCTTTTACGAGCAATATCTGCACAGTGCCCGTCATGCGCTGGGAGCGTTTTGCTCTGGTGGCACCGTTGCTAATATTACCGCCCTTTGGGTAGCCCGCAACAAGATCCTTGGGCCGCAGGGGCGTTTCCCGGGGGTAGCCCGGGCAGGTCTGGCGAGTGCTTATCGTCATTATGATATTGATAACCTTGGCGTGCTGTGTTCACGACGGGGTCACTACAGCTTATCGAAAGCCGTGGATGTACTGGGTATCGGACGTGAAAATCTTATCACCCTGCCTTGTCCGGAGCAGGTTTTAGATCCTGCTCAGGCGTTAAAACAGGGCCGTGAGTATCAGGCGCAAGGTAATAAATTACTGGCCATTGTCGGCATTGGCGGAACCACCGAAACCGGTCATGTCGATCCGCTGGACGAACTGGCAGATGTGGCAAAAGAGCTGGGTTGCTGGTTCCATGTGGATGCAGCCTGGGGTGGTGCAACACTGTTCTCAAAGCACTATCGCGGCATTTTAAAAGGCATTGAGAGGGCTGATTCAGTAACCATCGATGCGCATAAACAAATGTATGTCCCGATGGGGGCTGGCATGGCGCTGTTTAAGAACCCGGAAGATGCTAACGCCGTTCGACATCATGCACAATATATCCTGCGTGAAGGCTCAAAAGATCTCGGCGCTACCACTCTGGAAGGTTCGCGTAATGGCATGGCCATGATGGTTTATTCGTCATTGCATATTCTGGGGCGCCGTGGCTATGAGCTGTTGATTAATCAGAGTATCGAAAAAGCCAAAAAATTTGCGGCAATGATTGATGCTCATCCTGATTTTGAATTGGTTACCTCGCCAACATTGTCGATAATGACATACCGGGTGTGCCCGGCGGCCATTCAGGCACAACTGAAAATGCTGCCTCAGGTTCAGGCTCAGCGACTGAACAGTAAAGTGGACCGCCTGGTGGTAAACGTGCAAAAACTACAACGTGAAGCGGGTAAATCATTCGTTTCGCGGACCAGACTGGAATGCCCGGTATATGGCGCTTATCCAATCACGGTCTTTCGTGTTGTACTGGCCAATCCCATGACCAAAACCCGCGATCTTAAAGCCATTCTTGAAGAGCAGCACGCGATTGCAACCCGCAACCGCGTGTGGCAGGAATTACAAGCGGTTAACACCGCCGAGACACTGGATCAAGCCTGATCCAGTGTTAACTGCATATTGTCGATTAAACGCGTGGTTCCCATAAACGCTGCAATCAGGATCACCAGATTAGTATCGTCAGGCGTTGCGGGTTGCAGGGTCGTTGCGTTACGAATAGTCACATAATCCGGAGTCAGACCGGCGGTCATCAGCATTTGTGATGCCTTACGTTCGATATCGTCATAACTTTCCTGGCGGGCGGTAATCGCCTCGTGCATTTGCTTCATGGCGGCGTATATTCGCGTGGCAGTGGCCCGTTGCTCAGCGCTAAGGTAGCCATTGCGAGAACTCATCGCCAGACCATCCTCCTGACGCCTTGTGGGCACGCCAACAATGCTAATGGGTAGTGACAGGTCTTCCACCATGGTGCGGATCACCTGGAGTTGTTGGAAGTCTTTTTCGCCAAAACAGGCAACCTCAGGCTGCACCATATTGAACAGTTTGCAAACAATGGTTGCCACACCGCGGAAGTGACCGGGGCGGCTGGCACCGCACAGCAGATCAGAGATGGCCGGTACTTCTACAATCGTTTGTTCAGTTAAGCCGCGTGGGTACACATCCTCAACCGCAGGAAAAAACAACGCATCCACGCCATGGGCTTCAAGTTTGCTGCGATCGGCATCGAGCGTTCGTGGGTAGGCATCTAAATCTTCGTTGGCACCAAACTGCATGGGATTAACGAAAATGGATACCACCACTTTATCGGCCAGGCTTTTGGCTTGTTTAACCAAATCCAGATGACCATCGTGCAGGTTACCCATGGTAGGGACAAATGCCACGGTCTGACCGTTGCTGCGCCACGATTGGCGAAGTTCACGCAAAGCGCTTAGAGATTCAATAAATTGCATTATTTTTCAAAACTATGTTCGGGGCCCGGGAAAAGGCCATTTTTCACTTGTTCAATATACAGGGCGACAGCCTTGCGCAGATCACCGGTCTCGGTAAGATAGTTTTTAGAAAACTTAGGCATATAATTGGCGCTAACGCCAAACATGTCGTGCATCACCAGGATTTGGCCGTCGGTGTCTACGCCTGCCCCAATGCCGATAACCGGAATGCTCAGCTGTTCACTGACCGCTTTACCCAGTGGTATGGGCACACACTCTAACACCAGCATTTGCGCCCCAGCGGCTTCTAACGCCAGCGCGTCATCGATGAGCTGTTGGGCTTTGTCTTCTTCTCGGCCTTGTACTTTAAAGCCACCAAAGACATTCACCGATTGCGGAGTCAGGCCGAGGTGACCACATACCGGCACACCGCGTTGCTTAAGACCGGTAATGGTCTCGCATAACCAGGCGCCGCCTTCCAGTTTTACCATGCTGGCACCGGCGGCCATTAAGGCTGCGGCGTTTTCATAAGCCAGGGCGGGTGTGGCATAAGACATAAACGGCATATCGGCAATAACAAAAGCGGCGTTCACACCAGCAGCGACCGAGCGGGTATGGTAAGCAACATCGGCAGTGGTAACCGGCAGGGTACTGTCCTGGCCCTGTAACACCATGCCCAGCGAATCACCGATTAACAGTACATCAATACCCTGCTCATCAAATAGTTTGGCAAAGCTGGCGTCATAGGCTGTCAGGGCCGTGATTTTTTCACCCTGTTGTTTTTGTTTTATGAGTGTCGAAATGGTGACTTTTTTCATGGGCATTCTCCCAATGCAATAAAGGCGCTTGGCCGTTAAAGAGTGGATGACTCGTTGATTGAGGCAAGGCGCTTGAGACCGTCCAGCGAGCAGCGTGATACCCACACTGAAAGCGGCAGTCCGTCCGGCATAATCATGTCCGGGGCAATTTCAAATAACGGTACCAATACAAATTCGCGTTCGGCCATGCCTATGTGAGGGATAACCAGATCATCGGTTTTGATGGTGTCGTTGCCATACAGCAGAATATCCAGATCGAGGGTGCGTGGGCCCCAGCGTTCCCCCTCTCGTACCCGTCCGTGATGATGTTCAATTCTCTGCAGACTCGCTAATAATTCATGGGGGGATAACTGGGTGGCGATCCGGGCAACCGCATTTATATACACCGGCTGATCCTGCGGGCCCATCGGCTTACTCTGGTAAAAAGAGGAAGCCTTCTGAACCTGAGTGTCCGGCAATTCACGCAGCGCGCAGATAGCTGAGATTAACTGACTCAGCGATTCACCCAGGTTACTGCCCAGACCAATATAAACGGTATGTTTACTGGACATGGTTATCGGATTTAGGTTTACGTGGACGACGGCGTTTGCGCTGCGCTCCGCCTTCTTCCTGGCGCAGCGTGTTCAGCATTTTCTTTTGCTGGTTTGGGGCTGCGTCCTGAAACTGTGTCCACCAGTCAGCCAGCTCCAGCAGTTCCCCACCTTCAGTCTGCCCACGAGCAAGCAAAAAGTCATAGGCCGCGCGGAATTTGGGGTGTGACAACAGCTGGAATGCCCGTCGGCCAAAACGTCGCGGCAGTCGTTGCTGCAGATGCCAGATATCCCGTACCACGGTACTGAATCGTTTGGGGATCATGATCCGTTGGGACTGACGATGTAATACATCTCCCATGGCAATATTGAACGCATCGTGGGCGTTCAGGCCCGCCTCAGACTGTAGTTTGGTGGCGTGCTCCTCAACCGGGTACCATAAGAGTGTGGCAATCAAAAATGCCGGGGTAACCCGCTGACCGGTGTTGATCCGTTCGTCGGTATTCACCAGTACCCGCTCAATCAGCGCTATCTCTTTACTGTCAGCGGCTGAAAATACCTTACCGAGCATAGGAAACAGCGGCTCCAGCAGGTTATATTCACGCAGCATGCGGAAAGTCTTAAGACCCTGACCGGATAAAAACAGTTTGAGCATTTCTTCAAATAAGCGCGCCGGAGGAATGTTTGACAACAGATGCGCCAAATCATAAATGGGTTTAGCAGTACGCAGGTTGATGGTCATATCCAGCTTGGCTGCAAAGCGCACAGCACGCAGCATTCTGACCGGATCTTCGCGATACCGTACTTCCGGATCGCCGATTAAGTCGACTTCGCGACGCTTAATCGCACTGATACCATTAGCAAAATCGGTTACTGAGAACGTAGCCACATCGTAGTACATGGCATTGAAAGTAAAGTCACGACGCTCGGCATCTTCTTCGATAGTGCCAAACACGTTGTCCCGCACCAGTTGCCCTTGCTCATCCTGCTTGGCCATCGACTGGTCTTCATTATGATGACCCCGAAACGTGGCGACTTCGATGATTTCGCGGCCAAATACAATGTGCGCAAGGCGGAAACGGCGACCGATAAGGCGACAGTTGCGGAACAGGCCTTTGATTTGCTCCGGCGTGGCATTGGTGACGACATCGAAATCTTTTGGCTTATGGCCCAGCATAAGATCGCGCACACAGCCACCCACCAGGTAGGAAGAGAATCCTGCATTGTTGAGGCGATACATGACCTTCAGGGCATTATCGCTGATGTCTTCCCGGGATATTGCATGCTCAGCGCGAGGGATAACCACCCCTTCTATCAGCGGTGTTTGCTCACTGTCGCGACTCAATGCGCGTTTCATCTTGTCCAGAACGCGGGTAATGATGGTAACTACTCCTTAACTCTCAGGGGCATCATGATAAGTAGATTCTGCCCCGTCGACAATAATTTCATGTCTTTTCGGTATTTTATTATACTGCCAGGCTGCTATCGCTGCATTAAGTAATGCTGATATCGAGTTATGGTGGTTGGCAATGTCGCTAAACCCGAGAAACTTTAATGCCTGCTGCAAATTTTGCAGGGCGCGTTGATTATCCAGTGACCGGGCATGATTTTGTTTGCTTAGTTTACGCCCTGACGAGGTGGCTGCAACCGGAATATGTGTATAAGAAGGCGGTGTTTTGCCAAGCTGTCGATACAACGTCAGATGCGCAGCGGTAGTGGTGAGTAAATCACTGCCGCGAACAATGTGGTTAACGCCCTGGGCTATATCGTCTACCACAACCACCAGGTTATAACTATGCAGGCCATCACGACGGCGCAATACCGTATCTTCGAGGGCATGTGGATCGCTGATGGTGATCGGGCCAAGCAACTGATCGGTAAACCGGGTAACAGGCTGATCGCATTTGAGTCGCAACGCATTGCCCATGGGCGGCAGGTCTCGCTCGCGACATGTGCCCTGATAAACCCCGCCGGTTGCTTTTATTTGTTTGCGGGTGCATTCACAGGCATACAGGGCCTTTTGTGCTATGAGTTGCTGTAACACGTTTTCGTAGTCATTTAACTGTTCGGATTGATAGCGTACTTCGCCATCCCACCTTAATTCATGAGCAACCAGACATTCCAGTATGCGCTCATCGGCCCCCTCCACACACCGCGGACGGTCTATGTCTTCCATGCGAACCAGCCATTGACCGTGGTTGGCTCTGGCATCAAGAAAACTGGCTAAGGCAGCGATTAACGAGCCAAAATGTAGCGGCCCGGTGGGAGAGGGAGCAAAACGCCCGGTGTAAGTCTGTTCTGAACAATGAGTCACGTTGTTAAACACCGTGATAATGGAAGACGCGGGGAAAACAACCGCTTAAATCGGACAATATTAAAAAACAAACAATAACGTACCGGCCAGCCATCGAACCACTGGCCGGCAATTATCATTATCCCTGAAGCTGTTTTTCTTTAATCTCAGCCATGGTTTTACAGTCGATACACAGATCG
This sequence comes from Alteromonas sp. 4NH20-0104, assembly GCF_057547795.1. Lineage (NCBI taxonomy): Bacteria > Pseudomonadati > Pseudomonadota > Gammaproteobacteria > Alteromonadales > Alteromonadaceae > Alteromonas > Alteromonas sp. 4NH20-0104. The sequence goes on from NZ_BAAJLP010000006.1 coordinate 22,937, forward strand.
GCTGTTGGACGTGCTTCGAGGCGACGAATACCAATTTCAATTCCGCATTGGTCACAGAATCCAAAGTCGTCTTCTTCGATACGTTTCAGGGTTTTCTCGATTTTCTTGATCAGTTTACGCTCACGGTCACGAGTACGCAGTTCCAGACTGAACTCTTCTTCTTGCGCCGCGCGGTCTACCGGATCAGGGAAATTCGCTGCTTCATCCTTCATATGAGTAACCGTGCGGTCAACTTCTTCACGCAACTGGTTACGCCAGGCTTTCAGTATTTGACGAAAATGCTCCATCTGAGCATCGTTCATATACTCTTCGTCATCTTTTGGCTGATACGGGGTGAGCCCGGCAAGTGCCAAAAGACCAAGGGATTTGGTTTCTTTCTCAGCTGGCATGTGTCACTTCTCCTACACTACGACACCCTAAATGTCCTGAAATAAAACAAATATCTATAACAGAATAGTATTGTACAGGCAACGTAAAGTGTCTATGTCTGACGAGGTAAACATGATGCTGGTTTGTTTACCCCATGGTTGCACCCGAGGGTACCTGCTTGTTTAAGCAAGGCGCAAATATGACGTCCATTTTCTAAAAATCAACTCTTTTTTTACAAAATAACTGGTAGTGACTGATTTATAGTGATTTTTTCTTGGCTGATTTGGCAGCCTACGGCAAAAACGTTCACCCCGTCAGCCGCTGCCTGACGCACAGCCGTGGCATATTTAGGGTCGATATGCTCGGCCAGACGCACATTTTTGATACCGCTGTGCTGAACGCAGAACAATAAACTGGTAGCCATACCTTGTTGGGCGAGTAAGGCGAGTTCCTCGGCATGCTTTTTCCCCCGGCTGGTCACGGCATCGGGGAAATAGCCTTCATCACCCTGGGCCAGGGTGACAGATTTTACTTCAATATACAGAGGCGTATGATCGGTGCGGGTGACGCAGAAGTCGAACCGGGAATGAAAGTCGGCCGGGCTGACTTCCCGCTTTACTTCGGTATAGTCTGTAACGCCCGGCAAAGCGTGGGTTTCCAGCGCACTCTGAACCAATTTATTGGCGCGGTGCGTATTAACGCTTATCCAGTCACCCTGCGCGGTGACCGCCAGCTCCCACGTGAACTTTAGTTTACGCTTTGGGTTATCAGACTGACTCACCCAGGCGATAAAGCCGGGTTCGGCGCAGCCGGTCATGGCCCCGGTATTCGGGCAGTGGGCGGTAATAACCTCGCCGGAGTCGAGTAATATATCGGCAAAAAAACGTTTATAGCGCTTCAGGAGTGTGCCGCGCAACAAAGGTGAAGTAAACTGCATAGAGAAACCTGACAATAAAAGTAAAGAGTATTATGACTGACATGAATGTGAAGATCACGAGCAATCCGGCCCCGTCACACTGGGGAGAAAAGGCGTTGGTAAGTCTGACAGGAAACGAAATTACCCTCCACATTAAGGATGACGCAGACCGCCTGCGCACTATTCGTAAAGCTGCACGACAAATAGACAGTCTCGGGATCCCGTCAGTCACACTCTGTGGCGAATGGTCGGTGATTGATCAGGTCACCTTCGTGATGAGTTTCTCCAAGGCCCGTAATCCGGGTGAAGTCACTTTATGTGATAATGCTGACCGGGCCGAAGCAGAGCGCCAGGTCACGGCAATGATGTTTACCCGTAAACTTACCAATGATACTCCGGAGCAACTGTCTCCAGCGGGCCTGGCACAGGAAAGCGCCGACTGGTTGCAATCATTAAACGGCGACGCAGTGACCTATCGGGTGGTCAGCGGAGAACAACTGGCCGCCGAGGGCTGGACGGGGATTTATAACGTCGGACGTGGAAGTGAGCGACCTCCTGCCATGCTGGAGCTTGACTATAATCCTTCTGGTAATGCTGATGCGCCGGTGGCCTTTGCACTGGTGGGTAAAGGGATAACCTTTGACAGCGGCGGTTATAGCCTGAAATCCAGCGAAGGTATGCTGGATATGAAATGCGACATGGGCGGAGCGGCAACCGTTACCGGTGCACTGGGGCTGGCGATTATGCAGGGGCTCAACAAACGGGTGAAGCTGTTTTTATGCTGCGCTGAAAACCTGGTCAGTGGCCATGCCTATAAACTGGGCGATGTACTGACTTATAAAAACGGTGTCAGCGTTGAAATTGTGAATACTGATGCGGAAGGGCGCCTGGTACTAGCTGATGGTCTGATTGCGGCGTCAGAGACAGAGGCTGCGTGCATCATTGATGCGGCCACCCTGACCGGCGCGGCGACGGTAGCGCTGGGCTACGATTATCATGCGGTATTCAGTCTTAATCCGGTGCTCAGTCAGTCGTTTTTAAGTGAAGCTGAGCTTCAGCAGGAACTGTTCTGGCCATTGCCTCTACAACCCTGGCATCAGGAGAAGTGCCCTTCTGCCTTTGCTGATACCGCTAATAGCCGCGCACAAAAAGGCGGTGGCGCAGGTGGTGCGTCGAATGCGGCGGGCTTCTTATCCCGCTTTGTTAGCCCAACAGACAGTTGGTTGCATCTGGACTTAGCGGCTGCTTATCACGGCAGCGCCAACAGCGAAATGCCGGCAGGCGCCACAGCGGCCGGGATCAGAACACTGGCTGCGTTTATCGGCCAGTAGGTTTGTTGCAGGGGCTCGGTGGTGGTCAGATGCCGCCGAGTCTTTCTGCTAATGTTTTATATTTTTCTACTTCATCAGAGTCGAATAAGGGATTGCCGTCACCGTCTGTCTCCTTTGCTACAAGCAAACTCTCACGTTGTAGACGCTCAACACGAATTTCCTGAACATTAAGAAAATTCGCAACCTCCTGGACTGTCATTAAACTCATAAATGCAACCTGCATAGTGATAGCGGTACACAGAGTAAAGCGCAAAAATCTAAATTTGTGAAATAAAGTTTAATCATAGGTTAAATGTTGCCTGTGTTTTGAGGGGAGATACCACCATTATGGATACCTGGTCAGCAGCAGTGATGTTGTTTTTAATTATGGATCCGCTTGGCAACCTGCCTATATTTATGTCGGTTTTAAAAATGATCGAGCCAAAGCGTCGGCGTGTAGTGCTGATCCGCGAGTTATTATTCGCGCTGGTCATTCTTTATGTCTTTCTGTTTAGCGGTCAGGCCGTACTGGACTTTTTGAACGTCAAACAGGAAACCGTGAGCATTGCCGGGGGGATCATTCTGTTTCTGATCGCTCTTAAAATGATTTTTCCCAAAGCCGGCGGCAGCCCGCTTGGACTGGCTGCAGGCGAAGAACCTTATATCGTGCCGCTGGCGATTCCGTTAATTGCCGGCCCGTCGACGCTGGCGGCACTAATCCTGCTGTCAAATCAGAGCCCTGACCGAATGGGAGACTGGTCTCTGGCCCTTGGCGCATCCTGGCTGGTAAGTGCCACCATATTATTATTCTCCGGCACCTTTCACCGGGTCCTCGGCGAGCGCGGGCTAACTGCCATGGAACGCCTGATGGGGATGATCCTGGTTATGATCGCGATCCAAATGTTTTTAGACGGTGTGGGTACTTATTTTTCTCAGGTAGGTTAAGATGTGCCCCATAATTGTATGGCTATAGATTTAAAGCAGGCGTTACCTTGACAACAAAACTCTCAACATTTGCCCAGGTCAGGGCTTTGGAAGGCGCTGATGCGATTGCTTTCAGTGCCGCACTGTTACAGCGTATGGTGCCTAATTATCAGCTCTTTTGTGAGCTGACTGAGTTTGCCGAGCCCGATACTCTGTCGAAGTGCCTGGACCTTATTTGGGAGTCTTTGTGCAGCCCTAAAAGTAAAATCAATTTTGCCACGCAACTGGAAAAGGTCGAAGAAGCGACACCGGATGTGAGCGATTATGATTCCTTTGGTGTGTACCCTGCGCTGGATGCGGCTATAGCCATGTCCTCGGCGATTAATCTTATAATGAAAGTTGATCCCCATGGCGCAGTGGTGGTGAGTAAGCTGTCCCAGGGCAGCGTGGAAGCCTACTTACTGGCTACCGGTGAGGCGACGGATGAGGATGTCAAAACACATCCGCTGATGCAATTTGAAATCGCCACGCAGCAGGAACTGCTTGATGCAGTAACGAGCAGAGCGCCCATGACGCAGAAAGTCTCGACGCTGAAGTCGATTGCCGCCAGCGAAGGAATAACAAATATCGGTCTGGAGATAAATGCTTAGGCGGCAGTGCCGGCATACTCGAGCAGACAATACGTCAGCTGCCCGGTTTGCTTTTGCTTAGTGACCTGGCAACCTGGCGGCAGAGACAATGCCGGGGCATTGATTTCCTGCTCAACGTAAATCAGGGCGTTTGTGGCCAGCAACTGGTGTTTATACAAGGCGGCCAGGCAAGGATTGACCAAGTCATGGCCGAAAGGCGGATCAACAAAAATAATATCGAAGGGTGTACTAAGCGTTGGAATTACCGCCAACGCATCGTTACAGTGAACCTGAGCTTCAGTTTTTAATGTATCCAGGTTGGTTTTCAACTGTTTGGCGGTTGGCGCATGTTTTTCGATAAACACGGTTTCGCTGGCATAGCGAGATAAAGCTTCCAGTCCCAGCACGCCGGAACCGGCAAACACGTCGAGTACCCGGCTGCCCTGGACATGGGCCATGAGCCAGTTGAACAGTGTTTCCCGGGTACGGTCGGTGCTTGGCCGTAAACCTTCAGCATCCAATACCGGTAATCGACGACCGCGCCACTGGCCGCTGATAATGCGAACGCTGCCACTTTTTTTGTTGTGGCGTGAGGATGGTTTTGCTACTCGATTCATTATGCCAGTCGATGGTATTATGTGCTGAAACAAAGCAGCACGCTTAAATTAATATTCAGTAGTTTACCGCACAAAGCGGTTTCTCAGTAAGGAATTGTCAACACAATGTCTAAACTCTTTGGCTGGTTTAACAAAAATAAAAATGAAAATAAAACACCAGAACCAGCAACGCCCCCCACACAGGAAGACACCACCGACAATAGCGAAGCGGTTATTGTTGAGGAAGAGCAGGTAACGTCAGCGCCTGATGCTGCCAATGAGGCAGCGCAAAGTTCTCCTGCAGAATCTGTACAAACTCCGTTACCCGTTGAGCCAGAAAACGTCTCTGAAGAAGTGGAAGTCACGCCTGAAACGCCAGTAGCACCTGAGCCCGAGCCAGAGCTTGTCGTTGAAACCACCCCGGTACCAGATGAGGTTGAAGCGCCGGCTGTTGCTGAGCCGGTTGTCACCGAGAAGAAATCCTTCTTTGGTCGTCTTAAAGACAGTTTGTCACGCACCAAAGCGAATCTGGGCAGTGGCATTGTCAGTCTGTTTCGCGGAAAGGCCATTGACGATGAACTCTATGAAGAGCTTGAAACCCAGCTATTGGTTGCCGATGTAGGCATGGATACCACCCAGAAGATCATCGATCGCCTGGTGGAAGGTGCCAAGCACTCACAATTGAAAAACGGTGATGCCCTTTACGAATTGCTCAAGCAGCAACTCCGATCAATGCTCAATGCCGTGGAGCAGCCGCTGCCAGAGGTTATCGCGAACCATGATAAATCAAAGGGACCCTTTGTTATTCTTATGGTTGGTGTTAACGGCGTAGGTAAAACGACCACGATTGGCAAACTGGCTAAACAGTTTCAACAGCAGGGTAAAAAAGTGATGCTGGCCGCTGGCGATACATTCCGGGCGGCGGCGGTAGAACAATTGCAAGTGTGGGGTGAGCGCAACAATATTCCGGTGATTGCTCAGCCTACCGGTTCAGATAGTGCATCAGTTCTCTACGACGCATTGCAGTCAGCCAAAGCCAAGGGCAGTGATATTCTTATCGCCGATACTGCTGGTCGCTTACAAAACAAAGACAACCTGATGGAAGAGCTGAAAAAAGTAGTGCGGGTCATGAAAAAGCTTAACCCGGATGCGCCCCACGAAGTGATGCTCACGGTAGACGCCGCCACCGGTCAAAATGCCATTAGTCAGGCTAAACTGTTTAAACAGGCCGTAGGTCTTACCGGTATTACTCTCACTAAGCTCGATGGTACAGCCAAAGGCGGTGTTATCTTTGCTATTGCGGATAAATTTGGTATTCCTATCCGATATATCGGGGTGGGTGAAGGGATTGACGACTTGCGTGGATTTAACGGCGACGAATTTATCGATGCGCTGTTCAGTGAGGGTGAGAAAAGTTAATCTGGTATTGGTTAACCTTAATAAAAACAACAGACAGAATAGTCAGGATCCTTGATGATCAGATTTGAGCAGGTAAGCAAAACCTATCCCGGCGGCCAGCGAGCGCTGTCTAAAGTCGACTTTCACATAGCCCAGGGCGAAATGGCTTTTCTGACCGGGCATTCCGGTGCCGGTAAAAGTACGCTGCTTAAACTGATCAGCATTATGGAACGCCCCACCGTGGGCAAGGTGCTGATTAATGGTCACGACCTCAACGTTATCAAGCGCCGTCAGATTGCCTACATTCGGCGCGATATCGGCATGATATTTCAAAGCCATCAGTTACTGATGGATAAAACGGTATTCGATAATGTGGCGCTGCCACTGGTGATTGAGGGATACGGCCATAAGGAAATTGCCAAGCGGGTGGATGCCGCGCTGGAAATGGTAGGCCTGCGTAGCAAAGCTCGTAATTTACCGATCACCTTATCTGGCGGTGAACAACAGCGGGTGGGCATTGCCCGGGCTGTGGTGAATAAGCCGCCGCTGCTACTCGCCGATGAGCCTACCGGTAACCTTGATCCGAAATTATCCATGGAGATCGTGCGTCTGTTTGAAGACTTCAACCAGGCTGGCGTTTCTGTTCTCATTGCCACCCATGATCTGGGTCTCATCGCCCGCATGCGCTATCGTACACTGACACTTAAAAACGGCAAAATGATCACCGATGGTTTAACCGACGGCGAGGAAGGCCTATGAGTATTTTATTTAAAGGTCGCAGTCAGGGGGCCAGCGAGCGTAAAATCAATATTGCTCAACGGTTTGTGATGTTTTTCGTTAATCATATTCGCCAGGCGCTTGGCAGCCTGGGTGAACTTTGGCGGCAACCCGCTGCCTCGCTGATGACCATCGGCGTGCTGGGGTTAAGTATCACACTGCCCAGCACGTTGTATATTCTGGTCAAGAACACTGAAAAAATCAGTGCGGGCTGGGAGCAAGCGGCTGAAATATCGTTGTTCCTCAAAGACCAGACCAGCGCTGCCGAAGCGCAGCAACTGCTTACCCGCCTGCAAACCTGGTCGGAGATTGAGCGGGTGGTTTATGTTCCGGCCGATGATGCGCTGGAAGAGTTTAAACAGCTATCCGGCCTGGGTGACGCGGTTAAATACCTTGAAGCGAACCCGCTACCGGATGTAGTGCTGGTAACCCCGGGAGAAAAACATACTGCGCCAACCGCTGCTCAGATGTTGCTGGAGAAACTTCAGCGTCAGCGGGAAGTAGACATGGGCAAACTGGACATTGAATGGCTTGAAAGGCTCTACGGCTTTCTGCAAATAGCTACCGAACTGGTGACAATTATCGGCGTGCTGCTGTTTATCGCCGTGATCCTGATTGTCGGGAATACCATTCGTCTGAACATTCTCAATAAGCGCGATGAAATCCTGGTAATGAAGCTGGTGGGCGCCACCGACGGATTTATTCACCGGCCTTTTCTGTATACCGGCTTTTGGTACGGATTACTGGGCGGCGTCATTGCCTGGATGGCGGTCATTATTATTCTGTGGTGGATGGACAGCAGTATTCAGGCCTTTGCGAGTCTGTACGACAAGTCTTTCCATATAACCGGTCTTACCGGCTCGGCGTTGCTGACCATGCTGTTCTTATCGGTGATGCTGGGACTGGTGGGCTCGTTGATTTCGGTGCAGCGGCACGTGCGGGAAATTGAGCCCCAGTAAACTCGCTTGTTATGAATTACCTGGCCCATTTGTTTTTAGCCCAACCTACCGCCGACTCTTGTTTTGGTAATTTGTTGGGGGATTTTCGTCGCGGTGTGGATCTTAGCGCTTACTCTGAAGGGGTGAGAGCCGGTGTGGCCAATCATATCTTTGTGGATAAATTTACCGATACTCATAACGTTGTCAGACTCGCTCGCGGCGAGGTATCCGCTGAGCGCAGGCGCTTTGCCGGCATCATTCTGGATGTACTGTTTGATCACTTTTTAATTAAACACTGGTCGCGGTACAGCGAACAGCATTTTAGTGAGTTCAGCCATACGGCTTACGCTTGTCTGGCGCAGCGCGTTAGCATTATGCCCGAGGCAATGCAGGGAATGATCAACAGCATGCTGACTCATCGTTGGCTGGATACCTACACTCAGTTGCAAGGGGTAGACCGTGCCCTTGAACGCACAGCCAGCCGGATTCGATTTAAGCACGGATTTCACGGTAGTATCAACGAAGTACACCGCAACTACGCCGTGTTTGAGCAAACCTTTCTGGAATTTTTCCCGCAGTTGATGGCCGCTGTGCGGCAGCACGGAGCAGAAGCGTGAGCTATCTTACTTGTTGGAAACTATCTTCCTGGGGAAGTAGGACGAAATGGTTTTACGCACCCCGTTGCCCCAAACAATAGCCTGATTATACAAGCTATGCAGGTACTTCTGATCGATGTTGAGCTCTCTGGACTCGCGGATCACGTTCATCCACAGCGCCCCTTCAAAGGCACGAACCAGTTTCATGTAGTGGTTGAATTCTGCTGATTTGCACAGCAGTGCATCGTTAACTTCGTCGGTCAGCGGTAGCTGGCGCAAAATATCCGGCATTTCCTGATCGAGCAGAGCATCAAGTAAGGAGAACAGGCCAATCAAAAAGCCGATGGGAGGATCGGAGTGGAGCCCTCGCTCCTGAGCCAGCAAATCAAAGAACTTAGCCCGCACCAACGACATATGTAACAGTTCAAGCGGCTTTTCGTCACCCAGGTGGGCCAGTGACAGCAACGCTATAAACTTCTTAATTTCAACCTCACCCATATAGTTGAGCGCGTGTTTTAATGACGTAATCTTGTAGCGCTTGTTGATAGTGGGGTTGTTGATAAATTTGAGCAGTAAAAATGACAGTGCCGCATCGCGTTCGACGATCTGGTTAATTCGCTCCAGATTAAACTGAGAGCTGGCGCTCTCGCCCATCAGGTCGACCAGGTTCATTTTGGAGGCTGGCAGCTGGCGTTGGGTGGTTTTTTCCGGAGTGGCAAAGAAGTAACCCTGGAATAAATCAAAACCGAGATCACGACAAACAACGAAGTCGTCGTGGTTATTCACGTTCTCTGCTACCAGTTGAATACTGGATTGCAAAAAACGGGGGATGTTTTGTTCGATAACACTGTAATTGGCTTTGTGCACATCCACTTTAAGGATATCGATAAGCGGGAAAATGGAATGCTGACCGCTTATCATCGCCGGATCGTCTATGGCCAGTTTAAATCCGAGCTGTTTTACGTGTTTGCAGGCGTCAACCAGAGCCGATTGCTGGGCCGGATAGTCAGACAGCTCAATGACCACTGTATCAGGGTTAAGCGTGGCAGGCAGACCGGCAATCAGCGTATCGCTGTGAAAATTAATAAAGGAAGTCTTGTCACCACAAATATCATCCAACCCCAGAGTATGAAAATGCTCCGCAATATAGCGGCTCTTATCATTATCATGGACAGGGTAGGCGCCGGATTTGCCATCTCTGAACAACAGCTCATAACCGAAAACGTCCTTCTCCCGGTCTAGAATTGGCTGGCGAGCGATAAATGCGAACATTAAAGTAATTATCCTTGTAATACAGTTGGCCTTTACAACAGGCCTATACAAACTTTAACCGATGGTTAACCTTTGATCCATCTTTAGTTATTTAAAATAAACGGATCCGGGGCAATCTGCAGGCCGATTGTGACTACCGGACTTCATTTTGCAAAGCCGCAGCCCAACTGAGCGCGCTGGTGTAAATCTCGTGAAGTTGCTTCTGGGTGAGACCGAATCGTGTGCTTATCGCTCTGACAATGCCCCACTGACCCCGTTCAAATGCTGTCGCTAACTGCAAGCATTGCTTGAGGTGGTTATTTTCACCACACAGGGCCGCGCTCACTTCATCCGGGAGTGGCAGTTTATTCACCAGTTCACGCATTTCCTGTTCCATCAGCGTGTCTATGAGCGACAACATTCCGGTCAGGAATCCACTGTTTTGCTTACTTTTATCTTTCATTGCGACAAGGATAAGTTCACAAAAGCGGGCGCGCACCAGACTCATACTAAAGATTTCGCCGGGCTGACCATCCGATAAATTGGCCAGTGATAATAAAGCAATAAACTTACGCACTTCGGTCTCACCCATAAAGTTCATGGCGTGTTTCAGCGAGGTGATTTGGTTACGCTTATTAACGGTGGGGTTATTAATAAAACGGAGCAACAGATACGAAAGGGATACATCTCTTTCGAGGATAGTATTGATATTTTCAATATTAAGTTGTGCGGCGGTGCTTTCCTTTAGTAACTCAAGCATGCTGGCCGATGACGAACTCATTTTACGGTGCCGGATGACTTCCGGACGGGCAAAGAAATACCCCTGAAAGTAATCAAAGCCGAGTTGCCGGTAATAATGAAACTGTTCCCGGGTTTCTACCCGTTCAGCAACCAACTCAATATTATGCGCTTTTAACACCGGTACCGTTTCACGGATCTGCTCATCGGTGACCGTAGTAATATCAAACTTCACGATACTGATCAGCGGCAACAGTTGTTGCCATTTTTCTTCAAGATCGTAATCGTCGAGAGCCAGACGATAGCCCAGAGCCTTGATTTGTTGGCAGGCATCAACCAGCTCATCGCTCACATCAACCGTCTCGGTTATTTCGATAACCACATTTTTCGGATCGAGACTGGTTGGAAAGCGATGAAGCAGTGTATCGTTGTGAAAGTTGATAAACGCCAGTGCGCCATTGGTTACTGCTTCGAGCCCTACATTTAAGTGGCTGGCAGCAAGAATCCTGGAAGTGGCCTCGTCGGGCGAAATATTGGGAAAGCAGTTTTTTTCGCCGTCCCTGAATAACAGCTCATAAGCATACAATTGCTGAGACGTATCCACTATTGGCTGGCGCGCTACATATGCAAACATCCGATCCCCATAAAATGCAGTTCAGCGCAATTCATTTGCGTTTATTGATCTTGTTCTGTCCAATGGAGGTAATATACGTCGAATAGTGCTAATAATCACCTGCTCACAACAACTTTTTGCAGGGCAAAAGCCATTATTAACGGCCAACGGCTGGTAAGACAGGGTGTTCCTTTTGAAAGCCGCGTCTTCAGTAGCCGGTCCTATACCGGAAATGGCGATTTGTGTAACGCAGTCACATAAAGTGACATTATGAAGCGGGCGATTTTTTGCTCAGAAAAGGTGGTTTTTCTACAGACTTCATCCAGTTATGCATTTCAGACGTTAAATTTGAACTTTTTTATGATATCGGGGTCTTGATAAGTATGGTATTAACCCCTATATTTCGTTTTTGATTGGATAATGCTTCACGGGATAACACCCGTTTTTTCGGCATTAACCCAAACTTCGCATTTAGTATTTTTTATTATTAGATTAAGTGAAGTACACAGGATTTTTTTGAGGTGACTATGAGCGTGGGTACAAGTAAAAACTTACAATCTATGGCCCTGTCTGTTCCACACAATGGAAGTATTGAAGGTTACATTCAGGCTGTCAGCACGATTAACATGCTGACTGCTGACGAAGAGCGCGAACTGGCGCTGCGTCTGCGTGAAGATGAAGATATCGATGCGGCACGTAAGCTGGTAATGTCTCACCTTCGGTTTGTGGTGCATATTGCAAAGTCGTATTCAGGATATGGGTTGCCTCAGGCTGACCTGATCCAGGAAGGTAACATCGGGTTAATGAAAGCGGTAAAACGTTTTGACCCTTCAGTAGGCGTTCGTCTGGTCTCTTTTGCAGTGCACTGGATTAAAGCCGAAATTCACGAGTTCGTACTGAAAAACTGGCGTATCGTTAAAGTGGCAACCACTAAAGCTCAACGCAAGTTGTTTTTCAACCTGCGTAAAGCGAAAAAGCGTCTGGGTTGGTTTAGTCACGAAGAAGTGCAAACCGTAGCTAACGAGCTCGGTGTCAGTACTAAAGAAGTGCTGCAAATGGAAGCGCGAATGAGCTCCCAGGATCAGGCTTTCGATTTAAGTGCTGATGACGATGAAAATGGCAGCTTTGCGCCGGTTCAGTATCTGGAAGATAAATCTGAAGACGTTGAATCAAGCGTTATTAATGATGACTGGGATGCTGCCGCGACCAAGCGCTTATACTCAGCCATGAAAACGCTGGATGACCGCAGTCAGGACATCATTGAAACCCGTTGGCTGGCCGATGACAAAACAACCCTGCAGGACCTGGCAGACAAATATCAGGTATCAGCAGAGCGTGTTCGTCAGATTGAAAAGAACGCCATGAAAAAGCTGCAGGCTGCCATGGCAGGCTAATAGCCGGTTTTTGTAATAATTAAAAAAAGCGCCTTTGAGGCGCTTTTTTGTTTTGGGCATTCACGGATGTGGCACAGGATCAGTCGTTATCAATACTGATATCCACCAGCCTCGCTACTTCCTGGGCTGTCGCCACCGCAGAGTCTACGGTTTCACCTTGTGCCAGAGCCACTCCCAGGCGGCGTTTGCCATTGATGGTAGGTTTACCGAATAAGCGAATATCAGTCATAGGCTGGCTCAGCGCTTTATCCAGATTTGCATAGCTTATGCGGTTCCCCTCACCAAAGCCGAGGATAACTGCGGAGGCGCTTGGACCATAACAGGCTACATCGGGTATCGGTAAGCCCAGAATTGCCCGGGTGTGTAAGGCAAACTCTGACAACTGCTGTGAGATGAGAGTAACCAGGCCAGTATCATGGGGACGAGGGGATACTTCACTGAAGATCACCTGATCTCCACAAACGAACAGCTCTACGCCAAATAATCCATAACCACCCAGTGCACCGGTAATGTTATCGGCAATCTGCTGCGCTCCCGCCAGCGCCTTATCTGTCATGGCGGCAGGCTGCCAGGAATACTGGTAATCACCGTCTTTTTGTATGTGCCCTATGGGGGGACAAAAGGTCACGCCCTGCCGGGTGCGTACCGTGAGTAAGGTAATTTCATAGTCGAAGTCCACATGACCTTCAACAATAACTTTCCCGGCCCCCGCACGACCGCCTTCCTGAGCATATTGCCAGGCAGGTTCGATATCCTCAGGGCCGGTAAGCCGGCTCTGGCCTTTGCCGGAAGAGCTCATAATAGGCTTAACGAAACAGGGGTAGCCAATGGCCGCAATGGCTGCTTCAAATTCTGCTTTAGTGCCGGCGAAACGGTACGCTGAGGTTGGTAATCCCAGTGTTTCAGCAGCCAGGGTACGTATGCCTTCACGGTTCATAGTCAGATGCACGGCGTTGGCACTTGGCACCACGTGAAAGCCTTCTTTTTCTAGTGCTACCAGCTCTGCCGTAGCAATAGCTTCAACCTCCGGTACAATCAGGTCTGGTGCTTCTTTTTCTACTACGTCACGCAGAGCTTTGGCGTCCAGCATTGAGAACTGATAGCTTCGATCGGCTACCTGCATCGCCGGAGCATTGGCATAACTGTCGCAAGCAATCACTTCGCAGCCCAGTCGTTGGCATTCAATAACCACTTCTTTACCCAGTTCGCCACTTCCCAGTAACAGCACTTTTTTAGCCTGAGATGTAAAGGGGGTACCTAGTGTCGTCATTGGTTGTCCTCTTTGGGTAATATCCAGTAAATTCCATGAAATTCAGCAACAGGCTGCGTATCGTCCAGTACCTCAACTTCCAGTTCCAGGCGGCACTTTTTGCCTTTTTCCAACAGGGTGAACTTGCCTTTTAGGCGTTCAATATTGCACACGGCCCGGGGTTTCATGGTAATGGGTTTATGATAGTGAATGTTGCCATCGCCAAGCACAATATCGCCATCCAGGCCTTTATTCTTAAGCTGCAGAAAAATCATGCCCCAGCCGGTAAGGGTGGCCAGGGAAAAGATACTGCCAGCAAACATGGTGCCATGGATGTTGATGTTTTTATTCAGTGAGGCCCGGGTTTCAAGGGTTTTGCCGGTGTACTGATGCAGCTTGATGCCCATATGTTCGGTTATAGGAATGGTTTCTTTCCAGGTGTTTTGTAATTCCTGACACCACTCAGGGTGAAGTACCAGCAGAGAAAAATCGTCCAGTTTCTTGACCATCTGCTGGCGTTTAAGTAATCCCAACTCATTGGGGGCTTCCCGTTCTACCTTAAAACCGCAGGCCTGAAAAAACTCGATAGAAATTTCACGACTGTTAGTCACGGCACGAATAGCGCCCAGCTCGCGGGCCACCGATTCCAGTGCATTAAGCATAAACTGGCCAAGGCCTCGTCGCTGGTAGTCACCGTGAACGGCAATATGGCGGATCTGGGCTTCTTCAGCCGTATTTAAATGGACCCGGCCACAGGCAATGATGTCACCGTCATTATTAACAACCATGCGATGCTCACTGACCTGTTCATACTCGTCTTTCTCTGAGCCAGGAGGAAAGTTCCAGGGCTGGCGCAAATACTGCCAGCGAAAGTGATAATAAGCCGCCAATGCGTCATCGGTTTGCGGTGTGACGATTTTGAACACAGCCTTACCTCAAATTGAATTAGGGCCCACATTAAATCTTAAGGCTCTACCAACAGCAAGAGGGCGGCGGGAAAATTATACCTGCAGGTGGAAGGTCACCGGGCCATCATTGATTAACTGAACCTGCATATCGGCACCAAACTGACCGCTGGCTACCGGAATGTCCATGGCCTGAAGCTGCGCAATGAAAGCCTCGTAAAGGGCATTGCCCAGTTCAGGTGTGGCGCCCCGGGAAAATCCGGGGCGGTTGCCTTTGCGGGTATCGGCTACCAGGGTGAATTGGGAAACCACCAATACGGCGCCGCCAGTTTGCCTGATATTCAGATTCATCTTGCCATCTTCATCACTGAAGATGCGATAATTTGTTAACTTTGTGGCGAGCTTCTCCACTTGTGCCTGGGTGTCATCTTTTTCCACACCCAACAGGATGAGGATCCCCGGGCCAATTTGCCCCACTGTTTCACCTGCAACCGTAACGCAGGCCTCACTTACTCGTTGAATTAAACCAATCATAATTATGTTAGCGCTATAAAATAAATTGCTGGGTTGCATCACGCAGAGCTTTTGCTATGGCAGGCTCAGCACTGCTGTGCCCCGCGCCGTCGATCAGGTGTAAGTCACTGTTTGGCCATAATTGATGCAAGACATGAGCGCCCTGAGGTTTGCATACCGTATCACACCGTCCATGAATTATCCTGCCGGGAATACCGGCCAGACGATGGGCGTTTGCCAGTATTTCATTCTCAGCAATAAAGCAGCGGTTGACAATATAATGCCATTCCAGCACGGCGAGGCTCAGCATTGCCGGATTGGGCGAATCAGGCTGTACTCTTAGCGCTGAAGTATGCACTCTGGCAATGGCTTCCTCCCACTGATACCAGCGTAATGCGGCCTGTTGACGCTGAGTGTCATCAGCGCTTAAGAAGACGTTGCTGTAATTAGCCAGCACCGCAGCAAAGCTGGTTGGGTTTGCAATGCCGTCAATAAAACGCTGATAAGCATCCGGGTAAATCTGGGCCGCGCCACCGTCCGGGGCCAGAAACCACTGAAAATCTTCCTCTCTGGCCAAAAATATACCACGCAAAATAAGGCCGCTCACGGTACTGGGCTCTTTGATTGCAGCAAGCAGTGCCAGGGTGGTGCCCCAGGAACCACCAAATAGCATCCACTGGCGAATACCGAGGTGTTCCCGCAGGCGGGTTATGTCGGCCAGAATATTCTCAGTAGTGTTGTGGGTAAGCGATAAATAAGGCAGTGAACGACCGCAGCCTCGTTGGTCAAATCCAATCACATGGTAAACTTTAAGGTCGAAAAAACGGGTGTAACCAGCAGACAATCCGGCACCTGGCCCGCCGTGAATAAACAGTACCGGTACGCCATTGGGATTGCCACTGAGCTCGTAGTAAACCTGATGGCCGTCGCCGCAGGATAGTAAACCATGTTGATAGCACTCGCGGGACATAGACAAGTTCTCTTACAAATCAGACGGGTGAAATGATTGTATATCCACCCTAATTCATTTAGTTTAATCAGTAAAAGAGTATTTAATCGGAGTTATTATGGCTGGACAAGGTTCAGGCGGCAACGTTATTGCCGCAATATGCAGTTTCTTTATTCCTGGTTTAGGGCAATTGGTTCAGGGCAGGATCATGGCGGCCTTATTCTTCTTCGTGGTGTGTGCCGTAAGTTATGCGTTGGGAGCTACGGTTATTTTGTTCTTCATGTGGCTTGTCGGCGCAATTTTTCACTTATGGGCCATTATTGACGCGGCCAGATTCAGAGGCGTTGGTTAACCATGAACCGGTTATTAAAAGTCAGCCTGGTTACGCTGTTTTTAGGGTCTGTGACGGCTTGTCAGAGTGCCTATTACGCCGCCTGGGAAAAAGTAGGAGTGGAAAAGCGTGAGATTCTGGTCGACCGTGTAGAAGATGCCCGTGAATCTCAGGAAGACGCTGAAGAACAGTTTACCTCGGCGCTGGAAGAATTTTCAGCACTTATACAGTTTGATGGCGGCGATCTGGAAGAAGCGTACCAGTCGCTGAACGATCAGTATGAAGCGAGTAAGTCAGCTGCCGATGATGTGACCCATCGTATCGATAAGATCGAAAGTGTTGCCAACGCGCTGTTTGATGAGTGGCAGGCCGAGCTTGAAGAGTACAGCAATGCCAGCCTGAAACGCACCAGTAAGCAGACATTGTCTGAAACCCGTGTTAAATACAATAAGATGGTGCGCGCTATGCGTAAGGTCGAAAGTAGTATGGAACCGGTGTTGCGCACGCTTCAGGATAACGTACTGTTTCTTAAACATAACCTGAATGCCAGTGCGATTGGAGCACTGCAAGGTGAACTCAATGATATCGAGCGGGACGTTAAAACTCTGCTAACCGATATGAAAAGCGCCATCGCCCAGTCCAACGACTTTATCGCCGACATGAATGGCGGTTAACCCCGCTTAATCGAGCCATCATCGCAATTCTTACTACATTTGTAGTAAGAATTGTTCTCAATCAATACGCCTGTCAGACAACTTATGCATGATTACCGCCAGTGAGAGTAGGGATGGTAGTGATTGATATCTATGAATGCATTGGTTGCAAAATTAAAGAAGTTGTCGGATTTCGTTGGGCAAACCCGCGGGCAGGAATACTTCGAACTGTTAGTGCTGGCGTTATCAGAAATCATTGAATGTGATTTTGTTATCATTGGCCAGCCTAACCAGGCGCTTAGTCAGTGTTCGACGGTGGCGGTGTCTGCTTTTAACTGTATTGAAGAAAGTTTTTCTTACGCCCTTAAAGATACCCCCTGTCATACCGTCGCCAATACCGGCGTGTGCTGTCACACCAGCAAAGTCACTGAGTTGTACCCTAAAGATCAACTGCTGAAAGATATGCATGTTGAATCTTACATTGGTATGCCTTTATACAGCGCGCAGGGCAACGTGCTGGGCATTCTGGTTGCCATGCATACGGCAAAAATTGAAAATGAAGCAGAGATCACCGCTTTATTTGAAATCATAGGCTATCGAATAGCGGCTGAACTGGAGCGGGTCGAGCAGGACCGTTCGCTGAATATGCTCTCATCTATTTTTAAACATTCCGCTGAAGCTATGTTGGTCACCGATGCAGAGCAAAAAATTATTGAGGTTAATCAGGCCTTTTGTGACATGTTCGGTTATAGCCGCAAACAAGTTCTGGGTCTGGAGCCGCAGTTGTTTTCTTCCGGGTTACATGAAAAATCCTTTTATCGTAATTTCTGGAGCAAGGTGTTTCAGAAAGGGGTCTGGCAGGGCGAAATTAAAAACCGTCATGCAAATGGCTCAGTGTTGGAGCAATGGGTTTCGGTTAATCAGGTGCGTGATGATAACGGCCATATCCATCACTACACTGCGATTTACACTGACCTCACCGAATTAAATAAGACTCAGGCAGAGAATTTATACCTGGCTAACACCGATCCACTCAGTGGTTTGTCGAGTAAATCCTTACTGGCCGAAGAACTTAAATCGCCGGGCATGAAAAGTCTGCTGATAGTGGGCATTGATGGACTGAGGTATCTCAATGATGCTTATGGCTTTGATGTTTGTGATGAACTTATTCGCAGTGCCGCCCGAATTATTCAAAGCCAGGTCGTCGCAGATTGCTATGTAGGAGGGGGGCCGGGCAAGTTTGTGTTGCTGTTTAAGCGCCCGGTCGACTTGTATGAAGTCGCCGATAAGCTGCGTATGCACTTTCGTCATCATCAGGTGTCGACGGCCGATGTCAGCGTGTTTGTATCGCTGTCTTTTGGCGGCGCGCGCGGACGCACTGATCTATTGAGGCTGGGCGTTACCGCACTGCGTCAGAGTCGGGAGTCTGGCGATCTGAAATGCATTGTGCTGGAGCAGGATGCCATTGCGGCTGAAAGTCAGCAGCATTTACTGTTTGTTGAAGCCAATAACATTATTCACAGTGCGGTGAATCAGCAGCTTATCGTCCCGTATTTTCAGGGGATCCATGATAATCGGCTTGGTGTAGTGACTCACTACGAAGCACTGGCCCGAATTCACTATAACGACCAGGTTCTTACGCCTTACAGCTTTATTGATGCAGCCAAAGTGGCCGGCATGCTACCGCTGATTACCCGTCAAATGGCGCAGCAGGCATTTAAGGTTATGAAGCATCACGGGTATACCTTTTCATTGAATATCACCGAATACGATCTGAATGCGCAGTATCTGCAGCGTTTTTTATCGGAGCTGTGTCAGCAACATCAGATTGCGCCTCAGCGCGTTATTCTGGAAGTGCTTGAAGGCATAAGTAGCTCGGGTAAAGACAGCCATTTGAAACAGCTTAAAGCCCTCAAGCAGGCCGGGTTTAAACTGGCTATTGACGACTTTGGCACTGAGCATTCAAATTTTGAGCGCGTACTGGATCTGGAAGTCGATTATTTAAAAATTGATGCCAGGTATATCAAGCAAATCCACACCGATACCAAGAGCTATGAAATTGTAAAAGCACTCAGCTATTTCTGCCGTAACAGCGGAATAAAATGCATTGCAGAATTTGTTCACTCGGTTGAGGTGCAGCAATGTTTGCTGGCACTGGGCCTGGATTACAGTCAGGGCTTCCTGTTTTCGCGACCGGAGTCATTTGGCGAACATCAGGAACAGGGAGAGGTAGTGGTAGAGTTTGATAAGGTGCATTCAAACATGGTGCACCTGAAACTGTCCGGCCACATTCACAAAGCCATGCGCTTTACGGATGCTTTCCGTCGTTGTCTGGCTGAGCGGGAGGAGCTCGTGACTTATGGCTTATTTGACTTCAGATATTCAGATTACTTCCAGATGGGCGAAGCCGACCTGATTGATCGCGCACGTCTTGCTGCCATCGAGCCACAGTATCAGCAATTTCACAAAGTCGCTTTGCTGGTGGAGGGCAGGTATGCAGAGAAAATGGCTGACGTATGGCGTCAGTATGTGGTGAGTGCTTTCGAAGTGCAGGTCTTCAGCGATGAGGCCGCGGCCCGCAAATGGTTACTGGCAGATGTCCGGCTTAGTTTAATTGCCTGAGGGGAGCGTCGGCAGCCGGTTGCCACTTGTAAAGCGCCCGGCTGCTGATGTTCACTATCCCTCGGGTAAATCACTTTCATTATCGTGGGGAGTGTCTTCTGCTTCTTCAGGGAAAGCTTCGTCCAGACTACAGGTAAATTCGGCGCCCAACAGCACCACGATCCACGACAGGTAAATCCACAGAAACAGCAGCGGCAGTGCGGCCAGTGCGCCATATATCACCTGATAAGACGGAAAACTGGTTACGTAAAAGGCAAAGCCCTTCTTACTGAGCTCAAACAGTATGGTGGCCAGTACTGCGCCGCCCAGGGCATGTTTCAACGGTACACGGCGATTAGGCACCAGCATATACAAAATGATGAAAGCAGCCAAAGCAGCAAAGCTCGGCACCAGCTCGAGTAAAAAGGTGCCCAAGCCCGGGGTGTACTCTTCGGCAAATTCAGCCAGACCCACCAGATAAGATGTCATTACTACACTAGCGCCCATCAGCAACGGGCCCAGTGTGATCACCATCCAGTAAATCGCAAAGGTATAAATAATCGGCCGTTCGCTCTGGGTGCGCCAGATGCGATTAAGGGTTTTATCCACATTGGAAATCAGCAGAATCGCGACAAAAAGCAGTGACAGAATACCTACCGCCCCCATCTGCGAGGCATTTCCGACAAAATCACTCATATATTCATGCACCACATCACTGGCGGTAGGCACAAAATTACTGAAGATAAATTGTTCGAGCTTACTGCGGACTGTGGCAAAGGCAGGGAACGCCGACAAAATAGTGAAGAACACCATTATGAATGGCACCAGCGATAACAGGGTTACATAGGCAAGGTGACCGGCGGAGATAGTTATATTATCCGTTTTACAGCGGGTAAGGAACGTCTTCGCGAATTTTTCCAGATTGGGCTTATACTGCTCCCAGCGGGCGCTTATTTCAGGTAATGCCACTCTTGGTCCCTGTCAGTTGAGCTATATGACTAGTCTACCTGCGATAAGAGACGGAGCAACCGTTTTCTTGGTTGCTCCCGAAGATGAGTGGGGGGGTTAGCCAGCGTTTTGCGGTTTTACGCCCAGCATGTGACAGATAGCGTAGCTCAGTTCACTGCGGTTCAGGGTGTAAAAATGGAAATGTTTAACCCCTTCTTTGGCTAAGACCTTAACCTGTTCCATGGCGATGTTGGCGCCCAGCAGATTACGGGTGGTCTGGTCATCTGCATCCAACCCTTCATAAAGTTTATGCAACCAGCCGGGGACATGAACATTGGTGAAGCCAGCAAACTTAACCAGTGTCTGATAATTGGTAACCGGCAGGATTCCCGGCACAATATCCAAGTCGATACCCGCGGCGGCAGCTCTGTCGCGGAAGCGTAAAAAGACACCAGTATCGAAGAAGAACTGAGTAATTGCTTCGCTGGCTCCGGCTTCGGCTTTGCGCTTGAGGTTGAGTAAATCAAACTGTGCGTTAGGGGCTTCAGGGTGTTTTTCCGGATACGCGGCAACTGAGATGTCAAAGTCGTGAACGTCTTTTAACAGGGCAACCAAATCTGAGGCATACATATCGGTTTTCTCAACACCCTGGGGTAAGTCGCCGCGCAGGGCAACGATACGGCGAATGCCTGAATCCCAGTAGTCATGAGCGATTTGCTTTAGCTCTTCGGCGGTTGCATCCACACAAGTCAGGTGAGGAGCGGCAGTAACGCCGGTTTGCTGCTGAATACGTTTTACAACATCGTGAGTGCGATCCCGCTCACCACTGTTTGCACCATAGGTGACCGACATATAGGCAGGTTTCAGTGGTGCAAGACGCTCCACAGACTTCCATAAGGTTTTTTCCATGTTCTCGTTGCCGGGAGGAAAAAACTCAAATGATACATCAATGTCGCGTAATTCTGACAAAGACTGGTTTAGGGCATCGATCCCCTGCGCGTATGACACCATGGTGATATATTCTCAATTGGACGTTTAGACGTCTAAACTAAAGAATATATGTCTAGACGTCAAGCAGTTTACACTGCTCAATTGATGTTTTCTGTGGTTTAATACCTTTAGCGCGAATTTTTTGATTAAATTGCACTGTGTACGCAGCAGCATGAAAGACAGGGCCATGCCGATGCCGGGTTAGTCCGGTCCATCAAAATTCGTTGCAACAGGTATAAACAACGTTTCTTATTAGAATAATGATAGCAGAGCTGGGAAAGAGCATGGCAAAGTGGGACGGAAAATATATTTACCCTTACGCAGAACACGGTAAAAAGAGTGAGCAGGTTAAAAAGGTCACGGTGTCTATTCCGATTAACGTACTAAAAGTACTGACCGATGAGCGTACCCGTCGCCAAATCAATAACCTTCGCCATGCCACTAATTCTGAATTGTTATGCGAGGCATTCGTACATGCCTTTACCGGTCAGCCGCTGCCTGACGATGAAGATCTGCGTAAAGATAACCCGCATCGGATCCCGGCTGAAGCCCGCCGTATTATGGAAGAAATGGGAATCGATGTTGATTTCGAGGAAAACGAACTCGACAACGAGTAATCGGTGCAGTGTAAAGTATAAAAAGGCCGCTTTCATAAGCGGCCTTTTCTTTTCGGAGTTTTCTGTCGTTACATGCGGTCCAAGGGACCGTTTAGCTACTTAAGCTTTAATCGCCTTATACATTTCATCCAGTGCTTTTGGCACTGCAGCAGCGTATTTCTTCACATCCTCAATGCGACCGGTACTTACCCGTGACCATTGCTGGTACGTACGGTACTGACCACGAATGAGGACGTCTTGTTCTTCCATCGCTTTACGGAATGCGTTGGCATCGCCGTCGTCACCCAGATTAACAAACACGAAGTTGGTGGTGGATGGCAATGCGCTTAAGCCATTTGCTTTTACGGCATCCATGATGATGTCACGGCCTTCTTTCACTTTCTGGCGTGAGAAGTCTTTAAAGGCTTCATCATTGTAGCTGGCAATTGCTGCAGCCAGACCAGCCTGGTTAATTGAGTAACCGCCGAGTCCGTACTTGTTGATGAACTCCATGTTTTCTTCACTACCCAGCATATAACCAACACGCATGCCGGCCAGGCCGTAGATCTTCGAGAACGTCCGCGCAACGATGATATTGTGACCTTCATTGATCAGTGGGATCATTGAATGTTTCGGACCATCGTCAATCAGTTCATTATAGGCTTCATCTACCAGTACCAGGGTCTTTTTCGATGCCTTAATACAGAACTCACGTAGTGCTTTAGGATCCAGCAGTTTGCCGGTTGGATTGTTCGGGTTACAGATATGCACCATGGCAATGTCATCATCGATGGCATTGTAGATGGCATCCAGATCGATGCTCAGATCGGCTTTATTAGGTACCCGTACAATTTCCGGACCGCCCTGACGTACAGGGGCCATTGACGTAGTATCCCAGAACAAGTCCGGACCCAGAATCTTACCTTTACTGGTTGCTGCAAAAGCGGCGAAAGCCAGGATCAGGCTTGAACCAGCGGTAATTGAAACGTTTTCAGGTTTCAGGCCATTTGATTCGGCCAGCATGTCTCGTAAGTACATGCCTGCACGGTAGGCATAATAAGCACCACCGGTGCTGCTGGCTTCAGCAATGGCTTTAAGCGCCATATCGCTGGGACCATAAGGGTTTTCGTTGGCGTTCAGTTTCGCGACACCTGGCGTCGGGCCATACATAATTTGCGGTGATTTCATCGGCTGTGCCGCGGCCAGTCCGGCAGGCGTAATTAGACCGGTAGCACCAGCGGCTGAAGCGGCCAGCGAGCCACCTAAGAATAATCGTCTTGATGGATTATAAGTCATTGACTGTTCCTCTTATTTTAATGTGTGAGCGTTATAACGCTTTGGCAAACATGGCAACTGATACAATCACCAGGTAAATACCAAATAAGCGTTTAAGCATTTTTTCACTAAAGCTGTGTGCCATTGATGCACCAATGGGTGCGGTCAGAATTGAACCAATACTGATAGCTAGCAAAGCTGGTAAATTGATATAGCCTACTGTGCCTACCGGCATACCCTGTGGGTTAGTGTTTTCCATAAACAGGAAGCCAATTGCGCCGGGTAAGCCAATCAGGAAACCAACCCCGGCAGCTGTTGCTACCGCTTGTTGAATGGTGCGGCGACACATCACCATGGTAATCACCGTCGGTGTGCCACCACCAATACCAAGCAAAGCAGAAAAGCCACCTATTACAAAAGCCAGCACGCTTTTGCCAATGCCTTGTGGCATTGAAAATGACATACCGGGACGAACCACAAACTCCGGAAACAGAAAGTAAATTGAATAGAGTAATACGCCGCCGGCAAACACCATTGTCAGTCCGGTGCTGCTGGTGTGGTTAGCAATGGCTACACCGCCTAATACACCAAGTATGATCCACACTGACCACGATTTGAGCATGTCAAAATCGACTGCCCCTCGTTTCTTGTGTGCTAAGACTGAACGAGCACTTGAAATCACAATTGATGCCAATGAGGTACCAATAGCGACTTTAACTAACTCTTCAGAATTAGGGGTAAAGAAAGGAAATACCGCGAGAAGGGCTGGGACTACAACAAAACCTCCTCCGTTGCCAAAAAGGCCAGAAGTTATGCCTGCGACCGCGCCCGCAACGCACAAAGTGAGGACGAACCAGACGAGTTCAATCTCCATAACAACAGTGCTCCACTAGTTAAATAATTATTCGGTTTTTTATTATTTTTATACGGTAGAAATTATAACGTTTTGTGCGGTTTGTCGCCTTGATAGCGATGAGTGACCTGATAAAGTCGACCAGCCTAGAGGCTGGTCGATAACAGGTTTATTTTTAGGGATAAGCTGCTTAGAAGCTCATGTTGAGGCGCATGTAGTAGTAACCACCCTGCCAGTCAACGATAGAGTCAGAACGGTAGATACGACCACAACAAGTTTCGCCAATCTCACCCGCATCCGGGTAGTTGTCGAACAGGTTACGGGCACCGGCTGACACAGACAGCATCTCGCTGATGAAGTAAGTACCTTCTAAGTCAAACATGACTTCAGGCTCAAAGATCTGGATTGCTGACAACTGGCTGGCACCGTCAGAATTTGAGTAACCACCGAAGTAATTCATACGAGCGGTAAATGACATGTCATCCATAGCGTGTTTTACAGATAAAACACCGCGAGTAGCTGGCGTACCATTTAAGAAGTCGTAGATAGCTTCGTTGTTGAAATACACTTTAGGATCAGAGTTAAAGTTCTGGTCGGCAAAGTTCATCGATGCAGTGATAGTGGTATCACCGTACTCAGATTCAAAGTTATAGGTACCAACAATATCAATACCCTGAGTTACCGTATCGAATGCGTTCTGGAAGTAGAATACACCACCGATGGTATTAGCACCGTCAACGCCTGCTGCATCAAGTGCCAGGTAACGTTGATACGCGTCATAACCATCTGCATCCGGGTCGGTTACTTCAGTTGCAGAGACGTCCAGGGTGGAAATAGCGTTAACACGGTCTTCCAGCAGAATGCGGTAGTAATCCACTGTTAAGGTGAAGTTGCCTACATCAGCAGTCGCACCTAAGGTGAAGTTAGTCGACGTTTCAGGTTTAAGCGGTGATGCACCCAGTGCCTGTGCCGTTGCACTGCCAGCCGGGAACAGACCGGTTGCTACCGGTAAACCATTGGGTAAACGGGTTGATACGTTGGTCGTACCTTGCTGACCAGGAGTCGGCGCGCGGAAACCAGTACCAAATGATGAACGAACAGCAATTTCGTCAGTTACCTGGAAAATACCGGCAATTTTGTAAACCACCTCAGAGCCAAAGTCTGAGTAATCTTCGTAACGTATTGCCGCTTGTGCGAATAACTTATCAGTGATGTCACCTGAGATATCAGCGTATACAGCGTAAGAATCACGCTCGTAAGTACCAGTGTAGGCAGCTGAATAACCAGGGAAACCGTTAGAGCCAACGCCTACAGCAGTATAAACCGGGTCACTTGAATCACTACAATCCAGGCCATTTGCCAGGGCAGATGCCAGTGCGTCAGCTGATGCCGTGCCGTCACAGAAGCCCCATGGATCAGGAGAAGAGTAATCACCTACTTCTACTGAAGCGGCGTCACCTGCCGAAATTTCATAGGATTCTTCCATGTAGCTGGCACCAAATGCCAGTACGTATTCAGCCAGATCATAAGTAAAATCAGCCTGGAATTGTAATTCATCGTTGCTCAGATCGCCTGGCTTAAAGGAAGTAGGCGAGTCAGGACCCATTGATGGGTTAATGGTGTTTTTAAGGGTATAAGAAATTTCGTTATAACCGTAACGGCCGCTGATATCATAACCTAGCGAACCGGTCATGCCTTTTAAGCCGGCTGCGAAAGAGTAATCAGTGATATCACCGAAGAAGCGCGGCGTAAAACCACCCGGGAATTTTTCCAGTGGGCTGTAGATAGAGCCATCAGGTTCGCGCAGGTCTTCTATGGTGCCGTTACCTGGGTAACGATAGAAGAATGAACCATCGCCTTCACTTTCTGAATAGTTAGCGAAAGAGTAAATTTCCATGTCTGAGTTAATTGCATAACCGGCATTCAGGAAAACTTTTGCGCCACTATAGTTTGGCTGACCCCAAGGCTGTACCTGAGGAGAACCGTGGACTGAGTTACCCATTGCTTCCGCTGCTGCGATGTATTCATCACTTTGTTCGTCTACACAGAACCAGCTTTCACAATATTGCTCACCGCGGTAAGTCGCCTCTGAATCAGTGACTTCTGCAGAGATGCTTAAGAAACCGTCGTCACCTAAAGAGAAACCTTTGTTACCACTGATGGTGTACTGGTCGCCGTCACCTTCATAATACTGGCCAATATCCAGCGATAATGAGCCGCCTTCAGCATTGTTTTTCAGCTGGAAGTTGATAACCCCGGCGATGGCATCAGAACCGTACTGTGCCGCTGCACCGTCTCGCAGAACCTCTACACTGCCCAACGCAGCAGTAGGAATGGTTGCAATATCAGGGCCCTGGGTACCAGAACCACCAATTTCAACCAGTGCAGCACGATGGCGACGTTTACCGTTAACCAGTACCAGAGTTTTGTCAGTTGGCAGGCCGCGTAATTGCGCCGGACGAATAAAAGTACCACCATCAGAAATGGGCTGACGGGTCAGGGTATATGATGGAACCAGTGTCATCATGATGTCATTCATGTCTGATGACGCCACACCAGTAATGTCTTCAGCGGTTAATACATCAACCGGTACTGGAGAGCTGGTTACGGAGCGAGGCGCACCACGGGCACCCACAACTGCGATTTTCTCAACATTCTCTTCCGCTGCCTCTTCTTCTGCTAATGCAGTGGTTGCGACAGTCATCGAAAGCGAATAACCGGCAAGACCTGCCAGTATTGCTGCATTTAATTTCTTGAGTTTCATCATGTGTTCCCTAAATTGTCATATCGCTATGATCTTTTTAGGTGCATCTACGATAGGCGTGAAATCACGTCGCTGGCTAAACCTGCCCCAAATTGGATCGTAAAAGCACCAAATTTAAACATTATTTGGACTTAATGAGCGCGTCAGACTTTGCTGACGACAGTACAGAGACTAAAAAAAGAGCAAGCGTTTCCGGAAGAAAAAAGAATGTTGAGGGTTATAAAGAAAATATTGACCCTGCGTAAAAGTTATTAAATTACAAAGGCTTAATGCCTTGCTGGGCAAATAAAATATTTTATAATAAATGCGCTTACTACAAAAAATTAACACTTCGGCTCCAAAACCTGACCATTTGGTGGCATGTAACTTGCTGAAATTAAAATAGAAATGAACAGCACGCGGCAAATTGTTGTGAATGTTACAAACCTATGATTTCCCGCAGTTTGCTATGAATATTGACGAGTTGAGTAGCCAATATATGAATTCCAAACAGCTTCAGTATTTTCTTGTCACGGTTCAAAAAGGAAGTATTGCTGCTGCTGCAAGGGAACTGGATATCGCCCAACCGGCGATAAGTCAGCAGTTAGCTAACCTTGAACGTGAAATGGGAAGTGCATTGTTTGAGAGAAGCTTCAAAGGCGTTAGTCTTACGACCGCCGGTGAGGTTTTCGAGAAGCATGCAAAAAAACTGATTGAAGATATCAATGCCGCAAAGATGGAGTTACACCAGCTGGCAGCCAATCAGCATGGCGTAGTGCGGGTTGGCATGTTGCCATCGATTGGTAATGTACTGTCAATGTCTTTAATTGCGTTGGTAAATGAGTCCTATCCTCAGTTGAAACTGGAAATCAGTACTGGTCCGTCATATGCGGTGAAAGAATGGCTGAAAACCAATCAGGTTGATATAGCGCTAACTTACGAACAGGAAGTAGAGCCGCGCTTTATGTCGGCTTACCCGCTTATTGAAGAGTTTATGTATCTGGTAGTGGGCGTTAACGAAGCTTCCGCATACTATCAGTTATTGCGAAACCGCGACGTTATTTGTTTTTGGGAGCTGAGTCAGTTTGAACTGTTAACCCCCGGCCCCAAAGATGCACTCGGCCGCCTGATTGAAAAATATGAACGGGATACCGGCGTCGCGCTTAAACATGACAAGGCGTACTCCGGCCAATTGATGACAGGATTGCGTCAGGTGATTCAGGGCGAAGGATTAATGATTTTGCCTTCTTCTGCTATGTATCATCTGGAAGAAAGCAAAGTCATAAAGTCGTTGAAGATCACCCAGCCTGATATGAAGCGACAGGTGCTCGCAGCAACTAACAGTACTTTTGCCATGACTGATGCGATGGTGAAGATGTTAAGTATTATTCAGGAAGTCAGTGGTGCTGAGCAGGCTGCCGGCCATTGGCGCGGCAATTTAATGAATAAATTGCCGAAGAATGAATCCAGGTCAGTGGGCATCACGCCAACCTCAACGGCTAGCGTGCTTTAACAACTATCCGGGTACTTAAGTTTGAGATGGCGCTGTTGGTACCATAACAAAGGGGCAAACAGCGTAAACAAAGCCAGTGCATAAAGCATTTTGTTACCCAGTCCCAAGGCAATAACGCTGCAAAACAGACAGCCGAAGTAAACCAGAGGGCGCAGTCGTGGCGACAATAACTTAAAGGCTGCCAGCATACTGGCCAGATAAATGAGGACAAAAACGCCATTAACCCAGCCAATTAAGTCTTCCAGGTTATGGGTTGAAAAATGCGTAATGATCAGCGTCATCGACATAATCAGCAGGATTGCCTGTAAAGCCCGTTGTGGTACGCCGTATCGGTTAAGCGTGCCAAAATAAACCGGTAAAACGCCGTCCTGACTCAGACTCCAGGCCAGGCGCGACAGACTGGCAGTATACACATTAACTGTAGCCAGACCGCCGGCAACGCCCAGCAAGCCAATCACATAAGCGCCGTATCCCCCGATAATCTGGTTAAATACATCCACCATCGCCAGTGTATCGGATGTGGTGACATCGACCAGTAAATACGTACAACCTATATATATGGCCCCGACTAATAAAGTACCCAGCATTATGGCAGGCACCAGATCCCGTTTGGGATCGCGAAAATCATTGGCCAGATGCGATAACGCTTCAATTCCCAGAAAACTCCAGAACGCCAACCCCATGGCTGCCAGAGTGCTATCCAGCCGGAAATCGGCGGTGCTCAGCGAGACTGGTGCCGGCATCAGGCTGCCGCCTATAAGCAGTGCGCAAACCACCAGGGTAATAATAAATGTCAGGCCCAGTTGTAAGGTGGCAGAAAACTGCACGCCCCGATAATTTAACACCAGCAGCAAACCGACTATCGCTAACTGCACGGGCAAAGACCACACAGGGGGCAATTGCAATAGGGTTTCAATAAACCAGTAGGTCATAATTATCGCAGCAGGCGCACCGATCGGGACCACAAACAAGAACATCATACCGATGGTTCTGCCAGCCGTAACACCAAAGGCTTTCTCCACAAAGAAAGCCGGACCACCAGCGTGAGGGTAGTGAGACGAGAGTTTTGCAAACACCATCGCTACCGGGAGGATGGCCGAAATAAGCAGCACCCAGCTCAACAATGCGTAGTCGCCGGCAAGCTTAATGGTCATCTGCGGCAGGATAAATACGCTGGTGCCAAGGAGTGTTGTGGTTAACAGGCCAGCGCCGTGCCAACGACCGATTTTGTGTGAAGAGTGACTCATAACAGGTGTCAGTGTGAGCAGAGGAAGGCGATTATAGCGTTTTTATCGACAAAATCGTGGCCGTTTTTCTTTGATATGGACATATTTGTCGAATAATTTGACAGTCTGACCGGGTGCTTATGACCCTAATTTTTGCAGGTGACTGATACGCTTAATAAAAGTGAGTCTGGCCCGGTTTATGCTGCAGTGAAGCATTAACGATTTCTGGCTCGCCAATCCTGGATGGTGTCTGACCCAAGCAAAGCGTATTAGAGGTATTTATGTCTTGTTTAACCCGACAACTACAACAGCAACTGGTTAAGTACATTAAAAAAGAAGTAGAGGTGGCATCACCTTGCGATCCATCGGTGGTTCGGGAAGAATTGATTAACCGTGGAGTTTGTCCGAGCGCAATTACTGAAGGCCAGGTGCGACAAGTCCTTGAGGTGGCCGGCTTCTTGTGAGCTGAGTGTCACAGAGAGTAAAAAAACAGGTGGCTGAGAGCCACCTGTCTGTTCCATAGCAATGACGGGTTACTTCAGATCGAAGCGGTCGTTTTGCATTACTTTTACCCACGCATCAACAAAGTCTGAAACAAATTTCTGTTCAGCATCGGCTGCTGCGTACACTTCAGCGATTGCTCGCAGCTCTGTATTTGAGCCAAAGATCAGATCCACTGGCGTTGCCGTCCACTTCGCTTTGCCCGAGGCACGGTCGACACCTTCATAAACCCCTTCTTCATCGGTTTTATGCCATTTGGTTCCCATGTCCAGCAGGTTGGTGAAGAAAGCATTGTTCAGTGCCCCTGGCGTGTTAGTTAATACGCCATGATCCATGCCCTGGTAGTTAGCATCGAGAGCCCGCATACCACCTAGCAGTGCAGTCATTTCTGGTACTGAAAGGTTCAGATAATCCGCCCGTTCGACCAGCATTTCGGTTGGCGACAGGTAGTTCATTTCAGGGTCGTAAAAATTACGAAATGCATCGGCAGTTGGCTCCAATACAGCAAAAGACTGGACGTCGGTCATTTCTTGTGACGCATCCATACGGCCCGGTACAAACGGAACGGTAATTGAGTGGCCGGCATTTTTTGCCGCTTTTTCAATTGCCGCCGCGCCCGCCAGCACAATAATATCAGCAGTGGAGATGCGCTTATTACCCGATGCTTTTCGGTTAAAGTCACGTTTTACCTGTTCGAGTTTTAACAATACTTTGTCGAGTTCATCAGGGTTATTCACAGCCCAGCCATTCTGTGGTGCTAACCGCACACGGGCGCCATTGGCACCGCCTCGCATATCGGTACCGCGGAAGCTCGCAGCCGATGCCCAGGCTACACGCACCAGTTCAGATACGCTCAAACCGGTGTCCAGAATGTTCGCCTTCAATTTACGAACGTCAGCATCGGTGACCAGGTCATGGTTTACTTCAGGAACCGGATCCTGCCATACCAATACTTCATCTGGCACCTCATCGCCTAAATAGCGGGCACGAGGACCGAGATCCCGGTGATTCAATTTAAACCAGGCTTTAGCAAACGCCAGTTCATACTCGGCCGGATCGGCGCGGAAACGTTCGGCAATCTTGCGGAACTCCGGGTCTTTCTTAATAGCGATATCGGTGGTGAACATAATAGGCGCATGACGCTTACCTTTCACATGGGCATCAGGCACCATGTTGGCGGCTGCAGGATCGTCCGGGATCCACTGCGTTGCACCAGCCGGGCTCTTAGTTTTCACCCAGTTAAAGCTAAACAGGTTATCCAGATAATTTGTTGTCCACTGGGTTGGAGTGACTGTCCAGGCGCCTTCCAGGCCACTGCTGGTCGTGTCTTCTGAGTGGCCTTTACCACACTTGTTTTTCCAGCCAAAGCCTTGCTCTTCTATATCGGCCGCCGCAGGCTCTGCATCGACACAGTCAGCCGGTTTTTTGGCGCCATGGGCTTTACCGAACGTGTGACCGCCGGCAATCAGCGCAACAATTTCTTCGTCATTCATCGCCATCCGACCAAATGACATACGGATGTCTTTGGCTGCAGCCAGTGGATCCGGATTTCCGTGCGGGCCTTCCGGGTTAACGTAAATCAGCCCCATTTCTACTGCCGCTAAGGGGCCTTTCAGTTTACCAAATTTATCGCGACGCTCATCGGTCAGCATCTTTTCTTCAGGACCCCAGTAAACATAATCCGGCTCCCAGTCGTCTTCACGGCCACCGGCATAACCAAAGGTCTTGAAGCCCATGTCTTCCAGCGCTACGTTACCGGTTAACGCCATCAGATCGGCCCAGGAAATTTTGCGGCCATACTTTTGTTTGACCGGCCAAATCAGGCGACGGGCTTTGTCGAGGTTGACGTTATCCGGCCAGCTGTTCAGCGGGTCAAAGCGTTGCTGACCACCACCGGCGCCACCGCGACCGTCGTGAATTCGGTAAGTGCCGGCTGCATGCCACGCCATTCGAATGAAAAAAGGACCATAATGACCATAATCTGCTGGCCACCAGTCTTGTGAATCAGTCAGTACTTTACGTAAATCTGCTTTTACCGCCTCTAGATCCAGGGAGTTGAATTCTTTGGCATAATCAAAGTCTTCACCATATGGGTTTGATTCTGCGCCGTGAGCACGTAACTGGCTCAGGTCTAGCTGTTCAGGCCACCAAAAACTATTAGCTTTAGGCTCTGCAGCATTCGCATGGGCAGGTGATGTCAGCACCACCGGTGACATGGCAATGGCCACGGCTGCCGCTAATGATAAAGTCTTCTTCAATTTCATTTGTCCTTCCTCGTTTCGAATGTGAACAATGTACAAATACAGTGTTTGTTAACATTTATAAGTGTTAACGAGGAAAGGGAATTTGCATAATTAAAAAATCAGATGCACTTGATTGGAAAAACAAAAGCTGGCTAACATTATGTTTTTAATGAATATATTTTCGGTGTTAGGTTTTTCTCCTCATTCGGGGAAAATGTTGGAATAGCTCGAAAAATCCATTGTGAAACAAATTGTTAACATTTTTAGCGTTTTTTCCTGCTTGCAGCACAGGTAAATGCAGTGGACTTGCAGGCGTCATCAGGTCAAGCAGATGTGCCGGACACGGACTTTTCGCGCTGAATGAGGTAAAGGCAATGAAACCTGATGAAAGTTCGTGGTATTCTTGAGGTTTGCTGGCGCGGCGCCTTTACCACCTCGTTTTGGATCATGGGAACAACACAACGACATCTGGTCAATTTAGATATGCTGCTGACTGATATAGAAATGCTCGATGGAAGTGAGTATGGCAGTCTGGCGCATAGGAAATTATTAACAGAAATTCAGCGCGTGTTAGAGGCGCTGGAAGTCGCTGCTCAATCAGAAACGGTGTCTTCGTTTCAAAAAGCCGTGGCCAACTCCGGTCTGGCAGGACCGCTGGAAGATAAGCGAATGCCGGGGATTTTCAGGCGCTTGATAGGCTATGTGCTGGATTACTGGGATGCTCATAACAAGGCTGCACAAATTCTCGACTCACAATTTGATGGCAACGCCGATAAACGCCTTGAGTTATTGCAGGTGAAAGGTATCAAGGCAAAGTCTCAGTTTAAAACGGTGGCCCGGGCGATGGGACGCACCGATTATCTCCACTTTGTTGAAGCCCTGGGCTTGCACCACGAGGACTGGCAATGGCAGGCCTGAACCTTTCATCCAAATCCCTGCCCTTTCACGTATAAGGCACATCTTAAAGCTGTTTCGGGGAATAAGCCGTGCCAGAAGGCCCAGAGATCCGCCAAAGCGCCGATGCCTTAGCTAAAGTTTTACAAAACCAGAAGATCAACAAAGTTACCGTAGGGCTGCAGTCATTAAAGCCTTTTCAGTCTGAACTGAGTGGCCAGCGAGTAACACAAGTGAGCTGTCGGGGAAAAGCTATGTTGCTGCACTTCGACAACGACATGAGTATTTATTCTCACAATCAGTTGTATGGGCGATGGGTAATTGTCCCCCTTGATGAGTTGCCTGAAACTAATCGCTCTCTTCGTCTTGGCTTACATACCGACGAGCATAGCGCACTGCTTTACAGTGCATCCGATATCAGTGTGTGGCCAAGCGAGAAACTCAGTGAACATCCGTTTTTGCGCAAACTCGGCCCTGATATTCTCAATCAGACGGTCACGCCGGAAGTGATACAACAAAGATTAACCAGTTCGCGGTTTCGCAATCGAAGCCTGGCGGCACTTTATCTCGATCAGAGGTTTCTGGCCGGGATGGGTAATTACCTGCGCAGCGAAATCTTATTCTTTGCTGGTATTCATCCCGATAAGAAGCCTGCTCACCTGAATGATGAGCAAATCAATCACCTGGCAGAACAAACTTTACAGGTTACCTACCGTTCATATGAAACGGGGGGCTATACTGCGTCCATTGTTGCATCTGTCCGTGCACGGCATTCGGCGGCTGAATATGAAGCAGAAAGGTTTATGGTTTTCGACCGGGAAGGGCAGCCATGCAGGCGCTGTAATGAAACAATCCTGCGCGCTGAACGAAGCAGCCGCAGGATCTATTTTTGCCCGTGCTGTCAGGTCGACAGGTAAACTGCCGGTCTGACTAGAAGCGATATTCGATACCGATACTGGCTTGTTTCAGGTCTGTTTCAAAATCGGTGTCGTCAATATCATCAAAAGCACTGTCTGCGTCCAGTTCGGTGTCATACACCACGTACTCAGCATTCACCAGCAGATTTGTTGACAATGCATAGCTTAGTCCCGCCCCCACAAACAGGCTTTCGTCATCCTCTGAAGTTGTATAACCAGCCAGCCGGTAATCTGTTTCCGACCACAACTGACCGAGCTTGGCATAAGCAGACAGGCTACCAACCACAGGTACTATGCCTTTGAGGGCCAGGGTATAACCGTCTGTTTCTGCGCCGGCTACTGACGAACCATAGTCACCAAAATCAATATATGAACCTTCTACAGCAACCCAGGTATTAAATTTATAACCTGCAATGCCCTGCCATACATCTTTGTCATCGTCGAAGTCATCTTCACCTTCCACACGTAGATAACCATAATTTCCACCCACATAGAATCCCGCTTCATTAATGTCAGCAGGTGTTTGCTGAGCGCTCAGGCTAAATGAGGTCATGGCTGTCAGGGTAGATAAAGCAATTAGTGTCTTGTTCATAGTCGTGTCCTCTTTGTCGTAAACCGAATGAGCTAACAATCCGGCAGTGAATCGCCGCCGGTTTTCATTAGTTAACTAACCTTTATCAAACGGCATGCCAACCGAAAAAAGCCTGTTAGATGCTGTTTTTATGTGAGTTTTTTTCACGATCGATGAAGTTTTGTGCGCACAATTAACAATAATGGCTGGCTGTTGCCAAACGGCAACGTGAAGACTTTTCATAGCGTGAAAACAAAGTTGCAGGGTTTGTCGCCCCGGGGAGTCGGGACGACAGAAGGGAGGGGATTAAAAAACGTAGCGGGCAAACAGCTTGCACCACTCGGAGTCTGAGAATTTGGTGTATTCTGCGCCCACTACAAACTGCCTGGTTTCTCCAAACGCGTATTGTGCGCCCAGACGATAAGCCTTCTGGTTGGAGCCTTTGTGCCATTTTTGTACTTCCAGCCCGCCAAACAGTTCAATCTGGTTGGTTAGCTGATGACGCACGTTGCCCACGATACTGTAAAAATGCGTGCCGTCTTTGGCTGATTCTTCGTTGTCAGATAACTTAAAATCGATTTCACCATAATAAAGGCGTCCATCGAACACGGTGTTCTGATTCAAATGGTAATAGTAACCGGCGCCCGCCTGCCAGTTTGTTTCGTCCAAAGTGTACTGGCTTATCTTGTCGTCGGCGCTGCGGTATTTACCGGTGATGAAGATGTGGTGGCTAATTTCATAGCTGGCTTCAAACTCAGGGCCCTTTAAATCAAAGGGGGCAATGTCGGCATAATCGCCCGCGGCGTAACCCAGTTGGAGGTAGTCATAATCCAGGTCGGCTGCCACGGATATCGTGCTGAACACAGACGATAACGCCATCAAAGTGGCTGCGAAGGTGTGTTTTTTCATGGAGGTTCCTTAAGTAAGTGTGTTAGCAATATGTGCCGACAAGATACTTAAGGCAGGGTCAAATAGGGGTGAAGCTCATCGGCTAAATTATGCCAGAATCAGCATATTGACCAGGCTGGCAAGTGCCCACATAACGATTACGTAGTGCCAGTTATTGCCGATAATACGGCGCGAGGAGGCGCCATAGCGGCCGGTAAGTATAAGACCTATCCCTGATAACGGCCCCGAGCCGGTGGAAATCGCCCAGGTGGAAAGAAACATAAAACCCAGGCTGGTGGTGTTTGGGTTTAATGGCAGTAATACCGGGCTAACCACAGCGATACTGATGACCGGATGAACCCCGAGCAAACCGGCAATAACCATTAACGCCAGCAGGATGGCAAACATCCGGGCATCGAAACTGAACTGATGCAGGTCAACAAGCCCGGGGTGAAGGTCTATCAGAGTTTTGATCCCGGCGGAAAATACCCCGGCCGCCAGAAACAGCGCAAACTGAGGGCCGGCACTGTGCAGCCGATTATCCACAAAGTCTTTGAGAGTCCGCAGTCGGGGACGCTGGGGCATAAATAGCAAAGCGCCGAGCACCGACAACAGGCTTATCAGGATCATAATCCGGAACTGCGGGAAAAAATGATGCAATACCAGCACAGCAATGGCCATTAATACCGGAATAATCAGACTTTCTGCTTTAAGCGGGTAACCTTCGAAAGGCGTTGTTGCTTTGCGTTTTACATCCAGTAATGTGTAGGTAATGCCCAGCAAAGCCATAATGACGCCAGGCGCTACCGTCGATTTCCACGCCATTCCCGGTGCGTACATTAATGCCACGCCGGTGGCAATAAAAAACGGCGACCACCAGGCTGCGGCCGAAAAGCAGCGGGCCAGCACTATCTGCTGTGCATCGGTAAGGGTGCCGCCGCGTTTCAGTCGGTCCCCGAACACAAAGATCACCGACATATTAATCACAGCGCCCAGTAAAGTGGTGCCCAGCGCCGTGATAGCCGCAGCCCTGTTGCCCGTGGGTAAACGTTCATCACCGCCCGGAGCATTGGTTAACGATAAGAACGTAATAGCCACAAACATAGTTAACAGCGGCACATTGGCTGAATACACACTGCGCCAGCTAATCTCTGCGCCTTGCCAATAGCCTGTGGCCAGGCCCAGTACGCCCAGAATAAATAGTACTGCAGATTGCTTTCTGGCTGATGCCTTGACCGCAGGCAACATTGTGAACAAGGTAAGCCAGGCTGACACCGTAGCGATATCAGCATGCAGCAGACCGGCCACTGACAACAAATAAGTCAACAGAGTGAAACAAGCCAGCCAGCCGGCATAATGGGTAGGTCGAAACTGCTTCATAGCAAAGAGGAATGGCTTAAAGGTAGTGGTGATACAATTGATAGTAAGAGTGTATCAAAAATGACCGGACATGAACTGGCTTTAAACGTATAACTACGCTGTATCGACCTGATTTTCAGTTTGTTTTGCCAGTCGTACAAAATCGGCAATGTAATCGATATTAACGTCGTTGTTGCGCATACCCAGATAAATGTGTTTTTGGATCCCAGCGCTGCCTAAGCGCAAACTCACCAGTTGCAATTTTTCGGCATACGTATCTACCAGCCAGCCCGGAAGCGCAGCCACGCCGCGGCCAGCACTAACCATTTGCAGCATGATTTCGGTGGCTTCTATGTGCCGATGACGTTTTACCGTGCATCCTGCCGGTGATAAAAACTGACTGAAGATATCCAGCCGCTGTGGTTCAACCGGATACGTGATCAGGGTTTCATGTTGCAAATCCCCGGGCTCAATCTGCTGGCGGGATGCCAGCGGATGCGACTGACTAACCACCAGCCGCTGTTCAAAATCGAACACCGGAATGAATGTCACGCCACTTTTAAACAGCGGATCCGGGGTCACCAGCACATCGATATCATAGTCAAACAGGGCCCCCATGCCACCAAACTGAAATTCCTGTTTTACGTCAATTTCGACGCCCGGCCAGGTATCTAAAAACGGGCTCACCACTTTTAACAGCCATTGATAACAGGGGTGACATTCCATGCCTATGCGCAGTGAGCCGCGCTGGCCTTTGGCGATTTGAGTAAGCAATAATTCGGTGTGCTCAAATTGCGGTAACACGCGTCTGGCCAGGATAAGTATCTGCCGCCCGGCCTGGGTAAGGCGAAGTCTGCGACCGTCTTTTTCCCAAACTGGCGTGCCCAGTTGCTGTTCCAGCTTTTTGATGCTGTGACTCAGTGCCGACTGACTCAGATGCAGCTTTTCGGCAGCGAGCGTAAGGGTGCCGCACTCATCAACCGCTGTTAGCAGTTGCAGGTGAAAACGTTCTATCATTTTAATCTATGCACAACTTTCATGGTTTTTCTGAATACTATCACTAATTTTAATTAAATGGAGCCTTTCTCATTACGCTATAAAAGGCAGTTAAATGGTAGTTAAAATCCGTTAAGTCTCACTATTTTGCTGCTATATTGCGTGAATTGATATCTATTTTTGTTGGCTTATTTGTCCCTGAGCGATAATTTTATCGCGTAACCAGCTGTGTACGGGATCGCTGTCGAGGGTGGGGTGCCACATAAGATGCTCGGTAAACGAGGGAGCTTCAAAAGGCAAAGGCAATATTTTTAACGGCATAAAGTTAGCATTCAGCTCGGCGAATTTTTTCGGCAGCAAGGCCAGGCGCTCGGTACCCACAATCATACGACACATGGTGGTAAAGTCGTTGGTAATCACTTCAATACGGCGTTTTAAGGCTTTTGATTCGACCAGCCACTTTTCAATACTTAACAAGCTAACCCGCCCAAACCCCACTGAAATGTGCCCACAATCGCAAAACGTTTCACGGCTCAGACCTTCGCTGACCCTGGGATTATTTTTATCGGCGATACATACCAGTTCGTCACTGGTAAAAAAAGCCGTGGAGTAGCCTTCAATCATAACCTGTTCAGGGGCAATCATCATGTCTACACTGCTGCGTGACAGAGCGTCAGATTCAATGGTGAACGGGGTGAGAAACTCAAAACTGAGGTTAGGCGCTTCCTTCGATACGTTTTTAATAACGTCGGTGAGAAACACCTGCAAAATGTAATCAGAGACGATAATGCGAAAATGCCGGCTGTAGTTTTGCAGATCCATCTGGCGCCGGTGCGTGATGGAACCACGCACGATATTTAACATTTCTTTAATAGGTAACTGTAATTCCAGTGCATAGGGCGTAGGCTGCATCTTTCTGCCAACCTGAACAAACAGATCATCTTTGAAATAATCCCGTAAGCGAGCCAGTATGCTGCTGGTGGCTGACTGGGAAAGGTAGAGTTTTTCTGCCGTGCGGGAGATATTCTGCTCTTCCAGAAGCACATCAAGAGCGACTAAAAGATTCAAATCTAACTGTTCAAAACGCATCTCATTACCTCTGCTTGTGTTGATGAAGTATTAAATTTGTAGATACTTTTAATCAATACATTTAATTTTTTGTTTTATCAAGAAACTTTTAGACTGCAAATGTTGAAAACTTGTTAACGCTTTCCGGCTGGGAATTCTCCGGCTGAGTGCGAAAAGCCAACAGGTATTGGTTTTCCCGGTTAGGAAATTACATGAAATTTGCATCTGAAAAATCCCCTTCGGCGGACGGCCGTCTGCTTCTGGTGTCCCGGGATATGTCTCGAGCCTGTGCTGTGCCGGACATCGCCTCCACTTTGCAACAGGCGCTAAGCCGCTGGGCAGACGTTGAGTCACGGTTACAGACTCGTTACCGCGAGTTGAACGATGGCTTGCTTGATGCCGCGCAACCGCTTTCTTCTTTTTCATTAATCGCGCCGTTGCCAAGAGCCTGGCAATGGCTGGACGGCTCGTGTTTTTTAAACCACGGGCATTTAATGCAAAAGGCTTTTCATCTCGACCCTATCGAGGATATGGATAAATTCCCGCTGGTGTATCAGGGCGCTGGCGACAATTTCAGTGGGCCAACCGATCCGCTGGTGACGCCTGATCCGACCCTGGGGGCTGACTTCGAAGGGGAGTTTGGTGTGATCATCGATACGGTGCCCGTGGGAGCAAGTGCCCAGGAGGCCCTCGATGCCATACGGCTGGTGGTGTTACTTAATGACATTAGCTACCGCGCGCTGGCGCCCCGGGAAATGAAAACGGGTTTTGGCTTTGTGCAGGCTAAAGGTGCCACTGCCTTTGCACCAATTGCGGTAACGCCGGATGAACTGGGCGATGCGTGGCAGGCTGGAAAGGTGCAATTGCCGGTAAATATTGAGCGCAACAGCGCCTGGTTTGGCAATCCCAGCGGTGCTGAGATGCACTTTGGTTTTCATGATGTCATTGCCCATGTGGCCAAAACCCGCAGGTTAAACCCCGGTACGGTGGTTGGCTCAGGTACGGTTTCCAATGCCGCGCCAGAAGTGGGGCAGGCCTGTATTGCCGAACTTCGATCGAAAGAAATGATAGCCCATGGTGCCCCGCAAACTGCCTTTTTAAACGTTGGTGAAACCCTGTCTATGGAGGTACTGGATAGTGCCGGAAACAGTGTGTTTGGCGCTATTCAACAAACCGTTACGCTGGAGGAGCAATAATGTTTAATCCTGCTGAATATCAGATGGTGGATCTCTCTGTGACCCTGGAGAACAACCCGCATACCGATCCGCCGCCGTTACTGCCCAAAATCGATTACATGGATCATCAGGAAGGCTTTCCTGAAATGCAGGCTATGTTTCCAGGGCTAACTATAGATCAGCTACCCGGTGAGGAAAGCTGGGCCGCGGAGCGACTGGAA
Organism: Alteromonas sp. 4NH20-0104; assembly: GCF_057547795.1. NCBI lineage: Bacteria > Pseudomonadati > Pseudomonadota > Gammaproteobacteria > Alteromonadales > Alteromonadaceae > Alteromonas > Alteromonas sp. 4NH20-0104. Next base: position 63,564 of record NZ_BAAJLP010000006.1, read on the forward strand.
ATTACCACGCATAGCGGCACGCATATGGATGCGCCCTGGCATTATGCGTCTACCACGGATGGCGGTAAGCCAGCCTATGGTATTGATGAGTTGCCACTGGAGTGGTGTTTTCAGGCCGGGGTGAAGCTTGATTTCCGCCACCTTCCGGATGGCTATGTGGTAACTGGTGCCGATGTGGAAGCTGAACTCGAGCGCATCGGCCACACCTTGCAACCGCTGGATATTGTGGTGGTGAACACCCGCGCCGGCGCCATTTTTGGCCAGCCTGGTTACCTAGAAGCCGGGGTAGGCATGGGGCGTGAGGCAACCATGTATTTACTCGAACGGGGCGTCAAGGTGGTTGGCACAGATGCCTGGAGCTGGGACGCACCGTTTAAATTTACCCGAGAACGTTTCTTACAGGATAAGGATCCGAGCATCATCTGGGAAGGCCACAAGGCTGGTCGCGACATTGGCTACGGCCAAATGGAAAAGCTGGCCAATCTCGAGGCCATTCCCGCCACCGGTTTTCTGGTGTCCTGTTTCCCATACAAAATCAAACACGCCTCGGCGGGCTTTGTCAGAGCCGTGGCTTTTGTGCCTAAGCACAAATCATAGGAGTTAACATGTTTAAGTATTTTCCCACCAACTATGTGTGGAACCTGTCGGTCAATCTGGCTATTGAAATGGGCGCCCGGATTGGCGAAATCGAAGAGATGTGTGGTCCGTTGCAGGAAGCAGCCACCAAAAAAGATAAAGAGGGTACCGAAGCCTTCAGGGATACCTGGGCAAAAATGGCCGACAAGCTGTGTGTGCTGGCTGAAGAGGATGAGAGCCGCGGCCGCATGATTTCTGCCGGCGAAAAATACAACCGGGCAGCCACCTATCTTATTACTTGTGAACGTTTGCAGGGGCATAAAGCACCGGGCCGGCTGGAACTGTATCGCAGAGCTTTAGGATTGTTTCAAAAGAGCATTACTTTAGGCAAGGAAAATTGCGAGCGGGTGGAAATTCCCTATGAAGGTAAGCATTTGTCGGCGCTCTACGTTCGTGCAGAAGGTGTTGAAGGGCCTGCTCCGGTATTGATTCAGGTGAATGGCCTGGACTCAACCAAAGAAATGAAATATCGCGTTGGCTTACCGCAATGGCTGGCAAAACGTGGTGTGGCTTCTTTAATTGTTGACCAGCCCGGTACCGGAGAAGCGTTGCGCTTGCATGAAATTCCTGCCCGTTTTGATGCCGAGTTTTGGGCGGCCAAGGTTGTGGATTACCTGGAAGCGCGGGATGACACAGACAATAACAGAATTGGTATGGAAGGCGTATCGCTGGGCGGCTATCACTGCCCGAGAGCGGTGGCGAACGAGCCCAGACTGGCACTGGGAGTATGTTGGGGCGCTAATCATGACTGGCGTGATGTGCAAAAGCGTCGGTTGGAAAAAGAAGGTGATTTTCCGGTCCCCCATTACTGGGATCATGTTTGCTGGGCATGGGGAGCAAAAGACATTGATGAATTTATGGAAATTGCCGAAAACGTTCACCTTGATGGCCAGATCGAAAAAATCAAAGTGCCCTTTTTGGTTACCCATGGCGAAAAGGACTCTCAAATCCCGCTCAAATGGGCATATCGCACCTATGAGCAGCTAATTAACAGCCCCAAACGTGAACTAAAAATATTCACCGACCGTGAGGGCGGCGTTCAACATTCCAGTTTTGATAACAGTGCCAACGCTGGCCACTATATAGCTGACTGGGTTGCAGAAACTTTTAAAGCGACTACCGCATAATAAGGAAACCCAGATGAATATTATTGGCCCGGAATTATTGATTTTTGGTGTAGATGACGTGCAGGCCTGCCGTCAGTTTGCGCTGGATTACGGCCTAACCGCGAGCGGCGATAACCGTTTTGTGGCGTTGGATGGTACAGGGATAGAGGTCTACGCCGCAGATGATGAGTCGCTCGCAGCACCACTGTCGACCGGTAGTGCGATTCGTAAAACCGTTTATGGGGTTAAAAGCCAGGCTGACATCGATGCAATAAAGGCTGAGCTCAGTAAAGATCGTGAAGTGACCACACTCGACGACGGCAGTATAGAAGCCTTTGATGATTTGGGCTTTTTACTCGGTTTTATGATAACCCAGCGCAAAAGCCTGGAGCTGGAAGCGGAAAAAGTCAATGCGCCGGGGGCAGTTGCCCAGCGCGGTGTCAACTTAACTGCAGTAAACAAAGACGATGTAGGCGTGCCCAGATCACTCTCCCATGTGGTGTATTTTGTACCGGACTTTCCCAAAGCGGAAGCTTTCTACCGTGACCGACTAGGCTTTGTTACCACTGATCGGTTTACCCACGTTGGGCCTTTTATGCGCCCGGCGGGCACCACCGATCATCACACCTTGTTTTTCATACAGACGCCACCGCATATGCAGGGTATCGAGCACTTTACCTTTCACATGGGCGGGCCTACCGACGTAATGACGGCGGGGACTAATATGGTGAACAAGGGGTATCAGAGTTTCTGGGGGCCTGGGCGGCATATCTTTGGTTCTAACTGGTTCTGGTATTTCAAAAGCCCGTTTGGCTGCAACATGGAATTTGATGCTGATATGGACCTTCACGACGATAGCTGGACTGCCCGTGAGGCGCCGCCTGGCGCAGATAACTCCCAGGTGTTCTTACTGCAATATCGAGAAAAGTGGGCGCCGATGGGACCTCCGCCACCGGGAGCGGGAGGTAAGCCGCCGGAGGCTCCCTGATGCCCGATGGGATCATGCTTTGTGCCCTGGACGAGCTAAGCAATGGGGCACTGGGCTTTGACCCTTTCAATGATGGGCGGGATACGGTGTTTGCCGTGTTTCGCAATGGCGAGGTGTATGCCTACTCGGATGTTTGTCCGCACTACGGTGATACCTCGCTCCCCTGGAAGAAAAATGCCTATCTGGACAGTCGTGGCGAACATATTGTCTGCGCTGCACATGGAGCCTTATTCACTATAGATGAGGGCTATTGCGTTAGCGGCCCATGCCGCGGTGAGTCATTAACGCCTGTGCCAGTGACGGTTAAAAACAACACGGTTTGGCTTATCACTAGCCCGACCGGGGAGAATAAAAAATGAGTGCATGTGTAGAAAAGGTTTTGGTTATTGGTGGTGGTTTCTCTGGGATGTCAGCGGCTATCGAACTTAGTAAAAAAGGGATTGCCGTTGACCTGGTGGAAATAGATAAGGACTGGCGCACAGACGGTGCTGGGATCAGCATTGGCGGAGCCACCATTCGTGCCTTCGCCCAAATTGGTATTCTCGATGAGTTTCTGGCTCAGGGCGCGACTCACAAAGGCCTGGATGTTCATGCGCCCACCGGACAGCACCTTGCATTCATTCCGGCTCCGCCGTTAATGGGCAAAGACGCTCCTTGTGGCGGCGCTATAATGCGCCCGGTACTGGCTAAAATACTGGCCGCGAAGACCCGCGAAACAGACGTGAATGTGCGCCTGGGTATAACCTTTGAACAGATTAATGACCGGGGAGATAGCGTTGAGGTAAGTTTTACTGACGGGACCTCAGATAGCTATGACCTGGTGATTGGTGCTGATGGGTTGAATTCGTCAGTTCGCAGGGCCGTTTTTCCAGAGGCTGAAGGACCAGCTTACATTGGACAAGGTGTGTGGCGGGCAGTATTGCCGAGAGTGCAGGAAATTGACAACGTGACGATGTGGGTAGGACCGCAGATTAAGGCCGGTGTAAACCCCATGTCGGCTGACGAAATGTACATGTTTGTTACCGAGAACCGTGAAACCAATGAGCGCATCGATTCGTCAACCTACATGGAAAAACTAAAAGCGCTGCTGGCCGGCTTTCCGGCACCGATGGTGCAAAAATTGGCGGCCATGCTGGATGAGGATTCACTTATTCATTATCGCCCGCTTGAGGGTATGTTGATGCCGGGGCCATGGTATAAAAACCGGGTGCTGCTAATTGGCGATACCGTGCACGCTACCACGCCCCACCTGGCCTCAGGCGCCTGTATTGGCATCGAAGACGCAATAGTAATCGCCGACGAACTCGCCAGGACAGACACTCTTGATGAAGCGTTAGCCGGGTTTCAAACCCGCCGCTTTGAACGCTGCCGTATGGTCGTGGTAAATTCGGGGCGCCTGGCACAAATAGAAATCACCGGCGGCGATAAAGTCGAACATACTAATATTATGCGAGACAGCGCTATCGCTCTGGCACAACCAATCTGAGCCACCTCTGTGACTGTCACTTATGGAAAACCCTCTACTGTGACAGTCACTTTTGGCAGCTAGTCAGGACAGACATTTAGAATTAAGCTCTTAGAGTGGACAGTCACAGTCAATTTACTAGGTTATCAAGGCCGGGCAACAACTCTTTTATTCGGTACTTTGTGCGGACTTAGTTAACAGTTTTTAGTTGATTACTGGTTAATGATTTGCCGGTCAGTTCTTGCCTTTCGGTTTTGAATTTTTAGCGGAGGATGGTGAGCAAACTGAAGTTGGAGATGTTGCAATAGGTTTGATTGAAAAACAAAACTAGGCGGAGCGGCATCGATAACCACGTTTTTGAATATGGCCTAATTTTTCAATACTCACTGTGGTTTTAAACTCTGATTCAATGCCCGCTATCATAGTATGCCAGGCCGCGTCCCCTATACCTACTCTTGTAAGCATTGGTGCAACTGTATCGTCAGTTTTTTCTTGCTTGTTTAAGGTGTATTGGCGGCTAGTTAGCTCAACAATTGCCAGATAATCCTCGATACGAAAAGGTAATCCATCAGACATATTGTTCCTTGGGTTGCCGATAAAAGGGAGAAGAGCCTGTGGCTGACGATTTGATTTCGCCGCAGTAATTCTTTTTTGAATGCTGGTATAGTCTGATGATTCCGGGGTTCTCGCCAAACCTGCGCGCATTGGATTAAGATCGACATAAGCCATACAAGCCACTACTGACGCTTCGTCTAGCAAAGCTTGCGATTTAAACCTGCCCTCCCAAAAGTGGCCGGTGCAGTCATCTTCTTTATTAGCCAGCCTGGCAATGTATTCATTCAGTAAGCGCATAAACCAACTGATATCGTATAACCTACCCCGGTAAACTTCAGCAATGGATTTTACGGTTTCGACTTCAGCGTCAGTCATTGCATCGCTATCGTCTGATTGAATAAAACGCTGAGTCAGTAGCACACCCTTATACAGTTTATGCCACCGCGTAATAACCTCTTTCACTGATAAATCATCGGCTTTTTGTTTATTAATCCGTAATACCACGTGAGTGTGGTTACTCATGACTGCAAAGGCACAAACATCCACGCAGAACACTCCAGCCAAAAACAGGAGTCTATTCTCAACCCACTGTCGGCGGTGTTCGTAGCTTTTGCCAGTGAGCTCATCTTCCCCACACAAATAGGCCCTGCGTACGCAGCGAGAAATACAATGATAAAACGGTGTGTCTGATAAATTGATTAGGCTTTTACGAGGTCTGGGCACAGTATTAAACCTATATAAGTTGCTAATAAGCCTTATTTTACCGAAGCAAGAATAAATGCCAACTGTACGCAGGGATAGAGAGTGCCTGTCCATGACTAGGTGCGGTCCATGACTAGGTGCGCAGGGATAGAGAGTGCCTGTCCATGACTAGGGGCATGACAGGGGGAGCATAAAAAAGCACTGGCAGGGTGTGCCTGTCCAGTGCTCGTTATTGCTAAACGCTGAGGGTTAGAACGTTTTCGAAACCGAAATACCGATTGAACGAACGGAGTTTAATCCCCAGGATTGCTGGGTCGATTCAAACCCGCGGTTATTTTCACCCGGATCAAATGCAATGGAAGTAGGCACTTTTTCATCTGTGCAATTATTGCAGAATATTGCTGCACGCCAGCCATCATAGGTTGATATACCCATGTTAATATTAAACGTGGTAACAGAGCCAATCACACGCTCAGGTGACGCAATACCGTAGTTTAGTTCCGAGCGGTAATACATACTGGCATTAATAAAGCCATACATTGAGCCCGATAGTTCTCGTTCGTACGATGCCTGGAGGCTTGAGGTAACATCCGCTGAGAGTGGCGTTGGATAGCCTGACGCATCAAAAAACGTATCTTCTGGACCACATTCAAGTGAATCCGGAGTGCATGAGGCACCTTCAAATTCGTCAAAAGTAGAATCAAGCAATGAGGTATCCCATGTCAATGTCAGGTTATCGGTTGCCCAGACTTTCACTGCAAGCTCAGCCCCTCTGGAAGTTACTGTTGCTGCATTTTGCAGAATGAAGCCTTGTGCATCCAGGTTGAAGGATTGGGCCTGATAGTTATCAAAGTCAGTGTTGAATAACGTAACGTTGAAAATCACTCTGTCATCGAATAATTTGCTTCGAATACCGGCTTCAATTGTAGTGGATACTTCATCCTCTACTGCAAAAGGTACTTCTTCCAGTCCGAGATTTTCTGTGTTAAAACCGGGACCTTTATAGCCCTGTCCTATTGAGCCGAATAGCATCACATCATCTTTTGCCTGATAGTTTAATCCCACTTTCCAGCTTAAATTGGTATTATCGATTGAGTCTATGAAGCGTCCTGTGGCACCGCCTATTGAAACAAAATAATTGCGTTGCTGCTGCAACACATCCGTGTCAACTTCATCTCTGGTGACACGCGCACCGGCAATAGCTGTCAATTGATCAGTTATATAGAAATCAAACTGACCGAATACTGCGTAACTTGTTTGGTCAAATTTAGTGATTGAGTCACTGCCAAGAAAAACATCATTGCTATATGGGCAACCTGGAGGCGGCCCCGATATTTCAGCACCTATACAAAACGGAAATTCAACCGCTACAAAAGGCGGCGGACCAACAACTTCCAGGATAGCGTCAATATCAGAAGTTGACTTAAAGTAGAATAAACCTAGTTGACCGCTATAGTTGTCATTCTGTGGAATGACTAATCGTAATTCATTTGAGAACTGGTCATATTCAGTTTGATTGGTATTGACTACCTGGTCGACCAGCGCTGAAAAGTCACCATAGATGGAGCGTTCGCTATCGAAATACCGATAGGCCGCGAGATTTATCAGTTCTATGCCATTCTCAAATAAGTAGCTTATTTCGGCCTGAGCACCACCAATTTCTACATTGCCATAGTGTTCGCCATCAGCGTCATTCTGAAAGTTTTCGGGGCCGGGAACGATGCCATTTGCATCAAGCTGGTCGTTAATCTCACTTGCTTCATCAACATTTCGATAGGTTCTTGAAAAACGTTCTCCATTACCTGTATTTTCTGTGTAATCCGCTATAAGGTAAATAGACAGAGGCCCATTATCATAAAGATACTTAGCTTTTATGCTGGCTTTGCGTTGGTCTGGGTCTACTTTCTTATCTGGTGAAGGGGCGACATTTTCGGTAAGAGCATCTTGATCAGACCAATGTGCGTTGATACGTAAAGCTGAGTTATCACTCACTGGAAGGTTGATTGTTCCATTTACAACTTTACCTACGGCCCCGGTTGGTGTTGTATTGCGCTTGTTATATTCGAGGTTAATGTTACCACTGGTTTCACCAATGTAGGGTTTATTAGTGGTGATATTAACTAAACCTGCCGAAGCATTTTTGCCGAATAGAAGCCCTTGAGGCCCATTTAATACTTCTACAGATGCGATATCATTAAATGGAACCGCGCCTAAAGTATTTCTTCCCAGGCTAACGCCGTCAATGGCAAGTGCTACGCTAGGATCCGTGGTGCCGGTAGAAATTTGTGACCCAATACCTCGAATCGCGTAAGTATTGTCTTGTCCGATTTGCAAGGTGGGCGCAATTTGAGAGAGTTGAGTCAGTTCATTAATATTTTGTTTCGTTAAGTCCGCAGCGCTTAATGCTTGAACACTAACAGGAACTTCCTGCAAGTTTTGCGCTGTACGCTGTGCTTTAACAAGAATAACTTCAAAGCCATCATTGCTTTTCTTATCGCTCTCTTTTGATTCGACTTCAGCAGTTTGAGCAACGGCCGAGCCTCCTCCGAATAGGCCAATTAAGACGGCAGTTCGTACTAGATTCTTTCGTGTCATGAGTGTCACCTTACTGATATTCAAAATCGACGCTTGATATAAAATTCTGTTTTTAAAAGGTTTTTAGTTAAACTTTAAATATCCAAAATTTATTCATTACGACTTTTTACATTGAGTTTCAATAAATATACATTAGCTTAACAATTCTGAAACGCGGTGTTTTCTGATACTTTGCATCAATAAAATGGATACCTAGGTCTGTAAGTATTAAATCCTTGAAGGTTTGAGTGCAACAAACACGGCCTATGCCTGCAAGGGATAAGGCGCAGTAGGCCTTTTTATAAAATCACGGAAAATGCTAAAGCAGGTCTAAACTTTAACCTTGGAAAAATCGTTGAGTTGAGTAACCGGTAGCGATGAGATAAGAGAAAACCTTGTATCTCCAACGGACCGCTAAAACTGTTGCTGTGTTAGAGTAAAACTAAAATAATTCAGTTGCTTATAACTTATCTTGAATCCTCTTCTCGACATTTTTGGGAACAATTTAATAGGGTTACTCATACCGACAGCACATTTAACCACCCGCTAAAGTGAATATTTCCAACCTATTACGTATCTAATTAATTGCTGATAGGTATCAGTAAAATCAATTTTTTCGATATAAACTTAGTCGATATAGTTAATAATGTATTAAAGAATTGTTTATTTTTATGCGTCAGCGCTTGTCCTGGCAACAGTTCTAATCATTTTTTTAAGAGGTATAGAGATGAGCTTATCGAAATTGCTATTGTTGTTATTACTGAATCTGAGCATTGCTTTTCAGGTTGCAGCCAGTAGCAAAAATATAAAAAACGAATGGATTACATTAGGCACAATGGGCGGTCCAGTGCCAAACTCAGGGCATTCTCAGCCATCCAATGCCTTGATAATAAACGGAAAAACCTACCTGGTTGATGCCGGTGATGGCACCGCTGGTCAACTCAGTAAAGCAGGACTTAGCATAGAAGATGTTGAGGCTGTATTTATTAGTCACTTACATTTCGATCATACTTCGGGGTTACCTGCAGTGCTTAGCCTTCGCTGGCAAGTCGATGCAGAAAATGAACTTACTGTTTATGGTCCCCCCGGCATTAAACAAACCGTTGAGGGAATTTTTCAGTACATGGCTTACGGGGCAAAAGGTCATTTTGGCGTGCCCGGGCAAGTGCCCAATGATCCCAGTAATAATGTGAAAGTCGTTGAGTTACATAATGGTGCAGTCGTCGATTTGGATGGTTTCAAACTGACATCAGTTCGCAACTCTCACTACAGCTGGCCCGAAAAATCACGTGAATGGCAGAAGTTTCAGTCTTTTTCCTACAAATTCGATTTACCAGAATATTCGGTGGTGTACACAGGTGACACCGGCCCTAGCAAGGCAGTAGAAAAACTAGCTGATAATGTCGATTTATTGGTAAGCGAAATGATGGATGTGGACTTCATTGTAAACTTGATTAAGCAAGAGTCGCCACATATGCCACCAGAGGCATTTAGTAATATAAGCAAACATTTGTCTCATCATCACCTGCTACCTTCAGATGTCGGGATGCTTGCTAAAGTTGCAAAAGTCAAAAAGCTAGTGATCACGCACATGGCTCCAGCCGTCTCAAACGAGAAGCAGGAAAGCATGTACACGAATCAAATAGCTGAATACTACAAAGGTGAAATCATTATCGCTGATGATTTAAGTCGTTTCGAGCTTGTGAAAAACTAAACCATTCACACTTTTTCATCATAAATCAGTCAAGTCTAAACAAACGCCCAGCGGTTTTATTTAAGGTGGAGATAAAGCCCCTGGGTACCCTGCAAGTAGTTCCCAGAGACCATTCTCTTGTCATTCACAACCCTACAAAATTCCAATTACGCTTTTGTTAAGAGACGAGTGCTGGCACTGTGGGATTCCAGTTGCTTTAACCGTAGATATATTTGGTGAAGTGGTCAAACGTTGATTGAATGCGCACCCGCACAGAATCAGAATACATTCTGTTTGCTGCGGGAATAACAGTTTTTATTTTTGTACATTGAAAACAACATTAACTGCTGTATATTGGTAAGGCCACCTTTCCAAAGTGAGTGGAGAGCGTGGCAACTGTGAGCCGATTAACTGTTTTAACTCCTCCTGAGGACACTTCTTATGCTGGAAACATGGCGCTGGTTCGGACCGGACGACTCAATTACGTTAAGTAAAATAAGGCAGGCGGGGGCGTCTGGTATTGTAACGGCCTTACATGAAGTGCCTACCGGTGAAGTCTGGCCGGCAGATCTAATCAAAGCCCGACATCAGATGATTAAAGACGCTGGTCTTGAATGGAGTGTGGTGGAAAGTGTACCGCTGCACAATGACATCAAAACTCGGAGCGGGGATTATGAGCGGTATATCAGCAACTATAAACAGTCGCTGGCAAACCTGGGTAAAAATGGCATTCGCACGGTATGTTATAACTTTATGCCTGTGGTCGACTGGACGCGCACCAACTTAAGTTACACGCTACCCAATGCCAGCCAGGCGCTGCGTTTTGAAATGACGGATTTTGTGGCTTACGACGTGATGATTTTAGAGCGCCCTGGTGCAGAAAATGACTACACGCCGGCACAACTAACGAAAGCGAAAGAGCGCTTTTCGGCCATGAGTGAAACCGAGCAGTCGTTGCTGGAAAAGAACATTATTGCTGGTCTGCCTGGGGGCGAAGGCTCTTACAACAGAGAAAGCATTAAGCAGGCTATTCAGCAATTTAATGAAATTGGCACCGAAGGCTACCGACAACATTTATTTCAGTTTCTCAAAGATATTATGCCCACAGCGGAAGCCCACGGTATCAAATTATGCATTCATCCGGATGATCCGCCGTTTTCTTTGTTTGGTCTGCCCCGGGTGGTATCCACTGCTGAGGATGCCAAAGCGTTGCTGGACGCAGTACCAAGCACCAGTAATGGCCTGACTATGTGCGCTGGCTCTTATGGGGCCCGCGCCGATAACAACCTGGTGGATATGGTGCGTGCATTCGGCCCGAATATATTCTTTGTTCACTTACGTAATGTGAAGCGCGAAGACGACGGCTCCTTTTATGAGTCAGATCATCTTGACGGTGACAATGACATGATAGGGCTAATTCGCGCTTTGCTTGAGGTAGAGCAGCAACGCGGGTCAGCGGGTGATGCGATTCCCATGCGACCGGATCACGGCCATTTGCTGGAAGATGAAATGGGTCAGGAAGGCGTTAAGCCCGGCTATTCTTATGGCGGCAGGATGAAAGCGCTGGCCGAATTGCGCGGTGCTATCCACGTACTTCAACAGCTTCAAAACTAGAACAGATTGCCGGGCGGCATTCACTTTAATGAGGCCGCCCCTGGCTATTTCTATTCTATTACCTCCGTTTCAAAAGTGACTGTCCACAACAAAAATAGTGCCTCCGTTCCAAAAGTGACTGTCCACAACAAAAACAGTGACTGTCCAAGAAAATACTTCAACAGCTTCAAAACTAGAACAGATTGCCGGGCGGCATTCACTTTAATGAGGCCGCCCTGACTATTATTATTCTTTTACCTCCGTTTCAAAAGTGACTGTCCACAACAAAAACAGTGACTGTCCAAGAAAATAAAGTGACTGTCCAAGCAAAGCGTATTCTGTTTTGCCCCCCTCCACTGCCGTGCGTGTCCATTTCTATAGTTGCGGGTATCTATGAAATGGATAGCTGATATCGATAATTCACATGAAGTGTAACCTTATGAAATGGTTGGTTTTATTTGAATTTTATATGTTCAAAGTGGGCTTTGTTTAATTTAATGTAAATATGATGTTGAATCGGTGGTGTGATGAATTATATTGGCCTTACCAAAATGTTGTTTTGGTTAGGTAAAGCAGGCCGCTAAGGGGAATTTATGTTGAAATCTGCACTGGGCGTAGTGTTACTGGTTAGTACTGTGGTGATGCTGGTGGCTTGCTCAGAGTCGGCAAATGATGTCGCGCGTTTAGAGCACACTGCTGAAGCTCGCCAGATTACGCCCCTAAACACCGGCTGGCATTTTACTTTGAGCGAGGCCACGCCGGAAGGGCTGCTTGATGGTACTTTTCAGCCAGATACGTGGCAGCCTGTAACAGTGCCACACAGTTGGAACAGAGTGGGGTATTACCAACACGCGGATGACAGTTCGCGGCATTCGCCTGAAACCCTTAACACGACTATGGGCACCGGTTACTACCATCTTACTTTCTCAATACCAACCGGGGTTTCGCAACCAGAGCACTGGCTGGAGTTTGATGCTGCCAGTCGCACTGCTGAAGTTTGGCTAAATGGCCAGCGCCTGGGGGAGCACCGCGGTGGGTTTACCCGTTTTCGTTTCAACGCTACTGACGCTATCTACACGGATAAATCGAATACACTGGTGGTGAAGGTGGATAACAGTAAACCAACCGCCACCTCCTCCACATACGATACGCTGCCCATCGCCGGTGATTTCTTTGTGCACGGTGGTCTTTATCGTGAGGTACGGCTGGTGTCGGTGGCCAACACCCATATTGCTCTGGATGACTTTGGTGGCGCTGGTGTATACGCCTCCACTTCCATGGCATCAGATGGAGCCGCCAGTATCACCGTGACAACGCTGATCTCTCAGCAAGGGGAGCAGGGCGCTGACATCATTATGGTAGCCCGCTTAACCGACGATAACGGCGAGGTTGCCGCCAAGGCAGAACAGACCCTCTCTCTGGAAGCCAATTCCCGTAGCGAGCGCCATTTAACGCTCAAGGTAGTAGAGCCAAAGCTATGGCAAGGTATGGACAACCCCTATCTGTACCGTCTTGAGGTTGTGTTAACAGATGCCAGGGGTAAGCTGCTCGACAGCGTTAGTCAGCAATATGGCCTGCGCACGTTTGCAGTGGATCCCAACAAAGGGTTTATTCTCAATGGTAAACCGCTCAGATTAAAAGGCGTCGCTTATCATCAGGATCGTGAAGGCCGGGGCTGGGCGGTAAGCCGCAGTGATATCGCCGAAGACATACAACTGCTTACCGAGATGGGCGCAAACACCGTTCGCCTGGCTCATTACCCACACGGTCAGCCTGTGCACGAACTGGCTAATGAATTGGGGCTGATTTTGTGGGACGAAATTCCGCTGGTATCGGTATGGCGTTATGCAGAAGAGTACGAGAAAGCCAATCAGGCACTCATCGATAACGCACAGCTGCAACTTACCGAAATGATTAAACAAAACTATAACCATCCCTCTGTGGCCGTGTGGGGAATTGCCAATGAAGTGGACTTTGGTGCGGTATTACCGGCTTTTCTGGGCAGCCCCCCGGACTCAGAGCCCGATCCAACGCCTATTTTAACATTGCTCGATGACCAGGTTGCAAAGCTCGATCCCAACCGCTACTCAGTGCTGGCCAACTGCTGTGAAGCCAATACGCGCTGGCCGGCTGACAAAGTGCCCGAAACCACCGGGCTTTCCCAAACGACCGGACTTAATCGTTACTACGGTTGGTACTACGGCCAGCCTCAGGATCTCGATAAGCATCTCGATACTTTGCATGCGCTTTATCCTGAGCAACCTTTATCGGTCAGTGAATACGGCGCCGGTGGCGCCACTACCCTGCATACCGATGATGTACTGGGTGGCCCGGTAGCGGCTACCGGCCGGCATCAGCCCGAGGAATACATGAGTTATGTGCATGAAGTCAACTGGTCGATTCTGGCGTCCAAGCCCTACCTGTGGGCAACCTGGATCTGGAATGGCTTTGATTTTGCCACCACCACCAGAGTGGAAGGCGATTCCATTGATATCAATACCAAAGGATTGATCACTTACGATCGCAATATAAAAAAAGACAGCTATTACTTCTATCAGGCTAACTGGAGTGAACAGTCCATGGTGCATATCACTTCAAAACGGTATGCCGATCGGGCTTATCAGGTAACGCCGGTGAAGGTTTACAGCAACTTACCTGAGGTTGAATTGCTGGTGAATAACCAGTCTCAGGGCGTGCAGTCTGGCTGTGTCATGAATACCTGTCAATGGCCCAACGTTAAGCTCGCTGCGGGAGTGAATCAAATCGTGGCGCGCGGAACAGGCGACACCAGCCAAGTCAGCGACAGCTCTGAGTGGCATCTAAATCCACAGCAGGTCAACACTTACTTTATCGACAGTGGTGCGCTGATGGCGGCAGACAGCGCTCCGGCCCAGTTCGGCTCAGATGCCTTTTTTAGTGGTGGCAGTGCCGCCATTCTGGATAAGCCCGGCGGGTGGGGGCGTCCTGCGCAACCAGCTGATATCCACGGTACAACGGATCGGAATGTGGCAACGACTTATCGCAGTGGCGAGTTTAGTTATGGGTTGTCTGTGGCTGACGGTGTATATCATGTTCAGCTGTGGGTCGTCGCTCAGTCACGAGCACTTGATTTCGATGTTTCCGGCAATCAACAGAAACCGGTGGCAGTGCGAATGGCTGCTGGCGATGACACAAAAGGTTATAACGCAGAAGTGATTGATTTGGTAACTGAAGTGACCGATGGGCGGTTAGAGTTGCGGTTTACACCCAAGGGCAGTCCGGCAGCCGTGTCGGCGATAATCGTTGTGCCAAAATAAACCGGCTATCCGGTAACACCGCGTAGTGCTCTTAGCGGGGCACTACGCGGTGAAGCTCATCACCATATCCAGACAGTTTAGCGAGTGTAATCGATGGCAATCTTGCCAAAGTGGGCGGCCGACAACTCATAGCGGAATGCGTCACCCAGCTCTTCTAAGGCAAAGGTTTTATCGATAACAGGCTTTATTTCCAGCTGTTCCAGGGCTTTTACCATGTCTTGCTGCTGCTGGCGGTTGCCAACGATAATACCTTGTAAACGAATTTGCTTGAGCATCATGTGAGCGGTTGGGATATCACCGGTCATTCCGGTCAGCACGCCAATAAGCACAATGTTGCCGCCTACACGGCAGGCGGTAATGCTCTGGGCCAATGTTCCCGGTCCGCCTACTTCAACAACAACATCTACGCCGCCTTCAGACCACTGAGCAATGGTTTCTCCCCAGTTTTCGTCTTCTTTATAGTTAACGGTAAAGTCGGCACCCAGGGCTTTGGCTTTTGTCAGTTTATCGTTACTGGAAGAGGTGATTGCCACGCTGGCGCCCATGCCTTTCGCTAACTGCAAGGCATAAACAGAAACGCCACCGGTGCCAAGCAGTAATACCTTATCGCCTGCCTTAATGTTACCTTCGGTCACCAAGGCTCGCCATGCGGTTAATCCAGCAGTGGTGATCGTTGAAGATTCGGTAGCTGTCCAGCCTTTAGGTGCTTTGGTAAACCAACTTTGTGGCGTTACAACGCGGTCGCGGGCATAGCCATCCAGCCCATCGCCGGGAGTACGGCTAAAGTCACCGAGTGTTGGCCCGCCCGCCTGCCAGTCGGGGAAGAAACATGACACAACCTCGTCACCGGGGACAAAGTCGGTAACATCCTCACCGACGGCTTCAACAATACCGGCACCATCAGCCAATAAAATACGATCCTGGACCTGGCTTAGTGTGCCCATTGCAACGCCTAAATCATGGAAATTCAGTGAGCTACCCTGCAACCTCACCAGAATTTGATCGCCTGTGGGGGCTGCCGGCTCGGCGATATCGGTTACTTTCAGGCCATCGAGACCTTTATCGGGTTCGGCAGTAATTATTGCTCGCATAGTTGTTACTCACTTTGTTCGGGGATCTACATTTACGTGTCGGAACACTTATTAGTTTAACGTTTACCACTGCTATGCTATCGCAGCGCTGGTTTACTAAATAGGGCCTAAAGTAGCAATTTCGTTACCGTTATTCGCACTAATATGACGCTCATCTCAAAATACCAGAACAGCTAAACAGGCATTTAATCAATGAGTGTTAATGCAGCAAACTTAATGTCTATGCGGTACATGCAGGTATCAGTACGCTTGACGGGATACTGCGCTAACCCCACGCTTTAATGGGGCAAGGTGCAAATTTAGGGAGCCGGTTACTCGTCGTCGCTGTCATGCAGTTCCAGCACAGACATATCCTGCTCAATTGCGTTAGAAATGTGGTGATGCATGGCGTTTTTGGCGCGCTCAGGGTCGCGCAGTTTTAGCGCATTGAGAATCTTGCGGTGTTCTTCCACATAGGGTTGAACGCCCAGTTCGCGTACACGCTGATGAAACCGCGAGCTGAGCGCTGATTGATTTCTGAGTTCCCATAGCCACTTGATGGTTGACGCCAGGGCACTGTTATCCGTGGCCTGAGCAATGGTGACATGAAACAGCTCATCGGCCTGCTCTTTTTGTTGTTCTGAGGCGGTGCTATCGCCCATCACCTGCACAGCCTGCTCGATGGTTTTTAGCTGCGCTTTACTGATCCGTGCGGCCGCCAGGCTCGCAGCCTGAGGCTCAATCAGCAACCTGGCTTCGAGCACTTCAAATGGGCCGGGCACATCGTCAATGATGCGCGGAGACAAGGTTTCTGACTGGTGCAGAACGTAGATGCCCGAACCTGTTTTAATTTCTACTAAGCCCGCTATTTCCAGTGCGATCATGGCCTCGCGAATGGTTGGACGACTCACTTCAAAACGACTGGCCAGATCCCGTTCGGAAGGCAAGCGCTCGCCTGGACGAATTTGTCCGGTTTGAATTTGTTGTTCTATTTGGGTAGCAACTTCCAAATAAAGGCGACGAACTTTAACGGCATCCACTTGCATAATTATGACAGGTTCTGACTTGCGTTAATCTGAACGATTGAGAATATCGCCAACCACCAAATAGTCAAGCGCTTAGGCGCTGGGACTGGTCGCGAAACTCCCGGGGGGCGAGTCCGGTTTGCAGCTTAAAAGCCTGCCGAAATGCGCGGTCAGAATGAAACCCTACCTGATCGGCAATGCGGCTAACCGGTAACTGAGTTTTACACAGCAATGCCTCAGCTTGTTTAATGCGTAAACGGTTGAGATACACCATCGGAGGCATGCCTACCTGCTTTTTAAACCGGGCCATAAAATTACTCCGTGACATACTGGCGCTCTCAGCAAGAAACTCCACCGACAGAGACTGCTGGTAGTGCTCGTGGATCACCTGCAAAGGCTTATGTAAATAGCGGTCTGACAGCGCTTTAAGTACCCCGGTAGGGAATTCTGTCTGACGGGTAATAAAGGTTCTCAGTGCGCTGATAATCAGCAGTTCAGCCACCTGGGTTGCTACTGCAAAATAGCCTGGTTTACTGTCATTAAATATATGTTGTATGAGCGGGTGAAACTGCTGCAGCAAAGGGCTCTGCTGCGCTTTGAAGGTAACGATTGGTGGCAAACACTCTGCAATCAGTGTGGCGTGGGTAAGTTCCAGTTCAAAGGCCACACCGGCCAGAATACTGGGCGTTCCCTGAGAGCCTACCGTCACCGCCATGGCCTGACCTAAATGCGCGTGAATATCGTAGGTATCGCTTGGTTGTCCTTGCCACTCGAGCGCTTCAATGGGAGCGAAATTGCTTGCTCCTGGCGTACCAATCCGGCAATTAGCGCCCATTGGGGCCAGCAGGGCGTCGCCAGTACTGAGTTCATAACATTGCTCGCCTGAATTTATGGTGATTGGCGGACCACTTAATAAGGTTAAGAAAAAACCTGGCGTAAAAGCATTTACGTTAACGCCCCAAGGGGTGTGTAAGCGCCATTTTGAAATCGTCGCAGCATTTACACTCACCGCAGAAAGAAAGTGACTAAGAAGGTCCATACATCCACTAACAGCAATTTTAAATAAATGTTAATTATGTTTTAAATAATAGAGCATTTTTCCGCTTTTTAATAATATTGCGGATAACAAGTCTTTGTTGGCCCGCTTATGCTGTAACAAATCAGAAGAAAAGGTGAAGTTTATGGCATGGCAAAAAGGTAAGCGAGTGGCGATTGTTGGCGCCGGGCCCGGTGGTATTTCTGCGGCACTGGCATTTAGCCAACGGGGTTACGATGTTAAGGTTTTTGAGCAGCGAGCTGAGCCCAAAGCGCTTGGCGGTGCAGTATTGTTAAGTGTACCGGTGCTGGCAGTATTGCGTGAATATGGTATTTCGCTGGACAACTTCGGTAGCTATACCAAGGTTGAATTTCATAACCATAAAGGGAAGTGTCGTGCCAGCTTGCCGTTTAATCCAAATATTGAAAAACTGTTTAATATTAAGGGCTGGCACTACGGTGTGTTACGCAAAAGTGCGTTTGGTAAGATGCTGGAGCAGGTACCGGCGGATCGGGTGGAAGGCGATCGCAGCTTCACGCACTACGAAGAAACGCCGGAGGGAATAACCGTACACTTCGAAAAAGGCGAGCCGGTAGAAGCGGATCTACTCATTGGTGCCGATGGTATTCAATCCCGCGTATCGGCGCAGGCATTTGGCGATCCCGGCCTTTTCCACGTTGGATTGAGAGTCTGGCTGGCGTGGTGCGACCCCATCGATGGCATACCGCCCAATCACGGTGTTATTTCTCACTCCAGAAAATATCAGGCCAGTTACTTTCCAATGTTACACGATGGTAAGCCTGGCTATGAGTGGTGGATTGTTGAACCCACCAAAGAAAATGCACCGCAGCCTGCGGATGTTAAAGCCCATGTGCAGGGGATCCTTGATCAGTTTGCCGATCCTTTGCCGCGCTTCCCGGCCGCCACCGACTTTAACAGTCAGATATTCTGTTGGGATGTGTATAACCGACCGTCGCTGGATTCCTGGTCTGATGGCCGGGTTGTGTGTTTGGGCGATGCGGTGCACCCGGTGTCGCCCTATGCCGCCTATGGCATGGGCATGGCGATTGAAGATGGTTATCAACTGGCAAAATTTATGGATGGTCGCAATCTGGCTGACCGGGCAGAACTTCAAATGGGCTTTGAGCAGTATGAGAAAGATCGTGTTGCTTACGTGAATCATAATGTGGAGTTTGCCAGAAAACTCGGTGATGTTTTCCATCAGCAGTCCACGCCCATGGCAACGCTGCGGGATTTTGTGTTTGATCACACGTCGTTTTTGCAGAAAATGATTAAAAAAGATTACCTCGAAACCCAGGAAACAATGTGTTTATCGTTGAAGGATTTACATGTGTAACAGCCACATGAGCACAGGCTGATACCGGGTAGTGGAACAGGCCGGGCATCATCAGGTATAAATAATCAAACCTATGCTTAATGCGTTATACCTAATGGGTGAGGTTAGAGGCTGCTAAGTTGTTATACTTTTGGCTATATTGCAACCCTGGTGTCTGGTGGAGATCTAACACTTCATGTCGTCCGGCCTTCCCATTGGCATTGTGATGGCTTTTGTCATCAATGTGCTGGTCAGCGTCTACTTTTTTGCTGTGTATAAGGCGCAACAGCGAAACCAGTCTTATTTGTACTGGTCTGCCTCTTGTGCCCTGTTTGCGGTTGGGATAGGTGCGTCTGTTATTGCCCACGCCGGGGATGGTTTGCAGCTGGTTAATACACTGTCTTGCCTGTTGCTATTTACCGCGTCATTCGGACTTTATTGCGGTCTTAATAAATTTGAGCTGTCACCGGGCTCTATCAAGTTCTATCGACGAGTGCAGAGTATCTTTGTTGTTGGTGGCGTAATCATTACTGTCGCCGGATTCTATGCGGCTATGGTGAATGTCGTGGCCTCAGTGGGCATGGCGCTTATGTTCGTAATGACCGAAGGGCTCTTTTACCAGCGCAAGTCTCCCTACAAAAGAGTCTACTTTGTGCTGCGTGTGTTGCTGTTGTTACATGCCTTTGTACTGTTTCTGCAAGGGATCGTTATTCTGGTTCAAACTCTGGCGGCTCAGGATTCTGATACCCAGTATCTGTTCAATATTGTTTTGTTATCTCATCTGGTACTTACCGTTGCTACCGCCTTAGTGTTGCCTTTACTGCATATGATGAATCAAAAACATCAATGGCAAAAACTGGCGAATCTTGATGAGTTAACCGGTTTACCCACCCGCCGGGCATTTGTCCAAAAAGCGGCTAAATCACTGTCTGCGGATGATCAGGCCTGCCATTCATTACTGATGGTTGATATTGACCACTTTAAACAGGTTAACGATAAGTTTGGCCACACCTTTGGTGATGAAGTCCTTAACCGGGTGGGAAAGATGCTCGCCGAGGGATTGCGGCAAACCGATATCGTCGGGCGTATGGGCGGCGAAGAGTTTGCAATCTTACTACCGGGCGTCAGTACTGAGCGGGCACAGGGCGTTGCCGACAGACTGAGGCAAAAAGTGGCTGCATTGCAATTTAAACAGGGGACCGAACAGGTTAATATTACTGTTAGTATAGGTATTGCCGTTTCGCACGAAGTGCTTTACAACTGGGAACACTTATATTCACAGGCCGATCAGGCGCTATATTCCGCCAAGCGGGAAGGTCGCAATCTGGTGTACGTTTTCAGTTAAGCCAGTCACGATGCGCCGGCTTCGAGGCAGTAAAATAGCAGGGGAATAACCCCACCCCTGACCACGGATAAGCTATGGATTATCACGCTTTTAATGACTATTGTCGGGCCTTTAAAGCCACCACGCATGTGGTGCAATGGGGCAATTCTGAGGTCTGGAAAGTGGGCGGTAAAGTGTTTGCCATTGGCAGTCAGACCAAGGCAGGAACGCCAGCTTATACCTTTAAAACCTCACCACTGAATTTCGAATTTCTGTGTATGGCAGAAGGCTATATTCCAGCTCCCTATCTGGCCAGTCGTGGTATGAAATGGATCCAGCAAACCGAGACCGCCGGTGCCCTTGATGAGGAGTTAAAATACTACATTAGCCAGTCATACCGCCTTGTGGCGCTCGGATTAAGTAAGCGTAAAAGACAGGCGTTAGGCATCGCTGATATTGCCTGATTTACCTTGCCTGCTAACTCCTTTATTGTTGTTTCTCTTCCTCAAGGATCCTCGCACCCGGCCCCTGTTCGCCCAGTTTATCCTCAGGATTTCGCAGCGGGCAGTCACGTAGCGACAAGCAACCGCACCCAATGCAGCTATCAAGCTTATCCCGGAGCTGAGTCAGGCTAAGAATTCTGTCGTTAAGCATGGCTCGCCATTCACTGCTCATTTGCTGCCAGTCAGAGGGAGATACTTCGTGGGTAGGAAATTTTTCCAGATGGGATTTGATGAGGCGCAGCGAAATTCCTGCCTGTTTGGCGATACGAATTATGGCTACCCGGCGCAGAATACTGCGATGGTAACGGCGCTGATTGCCCAGTGTGCGAAGACTTTTAATTAAGCCCTTTTCTTCGTAGTAATGAAGCGTTGACACCGCAACACCACTGCGCTTCGCCACATCACCCACACTTAAAGTGGTATCCATTGTCGCTCCAAAAAAAATTATTGACCTCAAGTATACATGAGGTTTTAGTATTTGTGTCGGCTTGACGTAGCAAGCAGTAATAAGAAACCGGAAATCAGGAGCCGACATGACCAACACCTTCTTCCACCCTCAGTTGAGTTGCACTCGTTTGGGATGCCTCATTCCCCATTCAGCGTACCTTTGTTCAACAGGGAGGTGCCTGATGAAGACGTCTTTTTATAAACAGACCGGCGCTGCCAAAATTGGCGTTTATCTGGTAACTCTGGCCGTACTGGCTGCATTATTGGGTGGACTTTACTGGTGGCGACAACTCAATGTCGGGCAGCCGCAGGGCTGGCCACAACAGGCGGTGCCCGTAACGGCATTGCAATTGTCTCCTCAGGTGCTGGCTGAGACTCAAACAGCAATGGGAACGTTGAGTGCGGTTCAGGAAGTGGTGCTGGCTCCGGAAGTGGCCGGCCGGGTGACCGCGATTAACTTTGTTTCGGGCGACCAGGTTGGCGCAGGTGATGTGCTTGTGCAACTGTTTGATTTAACCGAAAAGGCCAATTTAAGCGCAGCCAAAGCGGCGGCAAAGCTGGCTGAAGCACAGCTAAAGCGTACCCAGAAGCTGGCGCCCATTGGTGCCGAATCGAAAGAGCTGCTTACCCAGCGGGAAGCCGAGAGCGACCGCGCGCAGGCCACCGTAGAGCAGGCGCAAGCGCAATTACAACTGAAAACCATTAGCGTACCATTTTCCGGCCAGCTGGGGATCCGCCGCGTTAATGTAGGCGAATATCTGAATCCCGGCGATACCGTGGTTTCGCTGACTAATCTGGATAAGTTGTACGTTGATTTTGCCATCCCGCAGCAACAATTGGCCAAACTGGCACACGGTGCTCCGGTAACGCTTAACGTTGATGCTTTTCCCGACCAGCTGTTCAGCGGCACCATTACCACCATTGAGCCTCAAATTGAAGCCGCAACCCGCAATGTTATTGTGCAGGCCACCCTGGATAACCCTGATGGATTATTGCGTCCGTCGATGTACGTGAACGTGAGTGTGAAAGTGGCGGAAACACCCGATGCACTGATGGGGCGCACGCCAGACAATATTCCCGGCCCGGCTGAGGAATGTGCTGCGCCTCCGCAACCCGGTCAGTTACTGCCGGTGGGCAGTGCCAATGAGTTGTTACGCCGCCGGCCGGACCTGCGTCAGGCGGAAGCTCAGTTGCAGGGAGATGCCGCGCGACTCAATGTGGCAATTGCCGATTTATATCCGCAAATCTCTTTAGGTGCCGGATTGAACTATTTCAATAGTGAAGCCATTAGCAGCAGCGACGCCTTTTCCTTCTCTTTAGGTCCATTGATTTCCTGGCGTTTTCCGAACCAACAGCAATCCAGGGCACGTATCAGACAGGCCGAGGCCCAACAGCAGGCCGGATTTGCAGAGCTGGAAAATAGCGTTCTCAATGCGCTCAGTGAAGTAGAACAAGCCATGGAGAATGTACTGGCGCAGCAGCAACGTGCGGCGGCACTGGAAGCTTCGATGAATGCTTATCAACGGGCCTTCGATATAACGCAAACCCGTTATCAGGCCGGAGCCAGTTCCTACATTGAGGTGCATACTGCGCAACAGGACCTGTTGAGTGTAAGAACCAACCATACCGCGGCGTTACAACAGCTGGCAGCACAACGGGTCACATTGTTTAAAGCGTTGGGCGGTGGCTGGCAGCAATCCCCGCAACCAATGACACACACTAAAAATGCTCATTCAGAGCAAGGAGAGACTCATGACATTTAAATTACCGCAACTTCCCTATGCTATCGATGCGCTGGCGCCTGCTATGTCTCAGGAAACGCTGGAATATCATTACGGTAAACACCACGCCACCTACGTTAGTAAGCTCAATAATCTGGTGGCCGGGACCGACTATGCCGGGCAGTCTCTAGAAGACATTATTGCCTCCAGCTCGGGGCCTCTTTTCAATAATGCGGCGCAGGTTTGGAATCATTCCTTCTTTTGGCAGTGCCTGTCGCCAGCCGGAGGCGGTGAACCGTCAGAAGCACTTAAAGCCGTTATCGAAGAAAACTGGCCGTCGGTTGAGGCGTTTAAAGCGGAATTTACCCAGCAGGCGATTAATAACTTTGGCTCCGGCTGGACCTGGCTGGCACTTAACGCCGCCGGTGAGATGGTGATCGTTAACACGGCCAATGCCGATACGCCGGTTGCCCATGAAGGCCTTAAACCATTGCTTACCGTGGACGTGTGGGAACATGCCTATTACATTGACCATCGCAATGCCAGACCGGCTTATCTGGGCGCCTTCTGGCAGTTGGTTAACTGGGAGTTTGTGCAGCATAATCTTACCGGTCAGTAAGCTTCGCTAACGTAAAAAGGCAGTCCTGGGACTGCCTTTTGCTATTCTTTTATTCCTGTCTCTTATCCCTGTTTATCCAGCGTCTGAAACGCAATGCCTTGCTTGCATTTTACAATACGGGTACTCGTCTAAATCTTTATCTAAATAGTAATTGTTCTCATTTGTGTTGACATTGTTGTTTCATAAATTATTATAGCCAGCGCACTCTTTACAGAAATCAACATAAATACACACATCTTTACTTTCGATAGGACGCACATGAAACCTCGATACACATACTCTGGTCTGGCGGTAGCCATTCAGTTTGGTCTGGCATCAATGGCCTATGCTAATTCTGTTCCTGACAGTGACGACATTGAGCATTTAGTGGTTACCGCAACAGGCTTCGAGCAAAAGATTACCGAAGCCCCTGCAAGTATCTCGGTTATCACCGCAGAAGATTTGAAAGCCCGCTCTTTTACTTCCTTGTTAGATGCTGTGCAGTTCCAGGAAGGTATCGATATTGGTTCTACCCGCGACAAAACCGGCCAGGGCAGTGTTAGTATGCGGGGTCTGACAGGAGAGTACACGCTGTTGCTAATCGATGGGCGTCGTCAAAATAACCATGGTGATATTTACCCTAATAACTTCGGCGGTAACGCATTCAATCATATGCCTCCGCTGGACACTATCGAACGAATCGAAGTTATTCGCGGTCCGGCTTCAACGCTGTATGGTGCAGACGCGCTGGGCGGTGTTATTAACGTGATCACTAAAAAACACCGTAGTAACTGGGGCGGTAACATCACATTTGGTCGCAGTGTACAAAGCAATGATGACTTTGGTAACGATATCACTACCGATTTCTCAGTTACCGGTCCGTTGATCGACAACCTGTTAAGCCTGGGCATTCGCGGCAGTATTTACGAGCAGCAGGCTTCCACTCCGCAACTGGCGCCGGCAATCGATCCTAATGGTGTAGTGCATGTGCGCTCTCTGGGGTTTGGCGGTGGTGGCCGTACAGTGGATAACGACAGCGAACATTACGGTTTCAGTCTGAATTACACGCCTGCTGAAGGGCACGAAATTGGTTTCGATTTTGATGACTCTCACCAGGAATATGACAACACACCAGAGTTTAATCTGGACACCGGTGAGATTATCTATCCGCTGGGTACCCGCGATAGTATTGAAAGCCTGTGGCAGGACCGTCGCGGTCAGGTGAATCCGCGCGCGGGTTATGCAGCAGAGCAGGAGTTTGATCGCCAGTGGTGGTCATTAACTTACGATGGTAAGTGGCACTTTGGTACTGTTGCAGCATCGCTTGCCTATGTAGACACCCAGAACAATGGGCGTACGCTGCCACTGAGCGTGTCTGAACGTTTGTTATTACAGGAAATGTATGATGGCACCGGTGCCTATGAGGGCATGACTGAAGAAGCGCGCCGCGACCTGGCCGAAGAGACGTTTTTACCGCGTCCCGCCCGTCCGTTAGACAGCAGTCAGTATACCTTTGATTTACGTTTTGATATTCCGGTAGAAGATTTCGCCGGCGATCATAACGTGGTGTTAGGCGCTCAGGTTATAGATGGTGAGCTACAAGACGGTGTTTTTGGTCTGGAATCGGGCCAGCCTGGTGCGGTACAGGAACAAAAAATGTACTCACTGTTTGCGGAGGATAACTGGGGCATACTGGATAATATGACAGTGACCGCCGGCTTACGTTATGACGATCACGATGTATTCGGTAGCCAGACCTCACCGCGAATTTACGCGGTTTACAACATAACTGACTACTGGACAGTAAAAGGTGGTGTCAGCACTGGTTATAAAACGCCGCAAACCACCGATTTATATGACGGTATTATTGGATTTGGTGGTCAGGGTACCAGCCCGTTTGCCGGTAACCCCGAGTTAACGCCGGAAACCAGTGTAAACTCAGAAATCGCGGTTTACTGGAGCCGAGATGCACATAACTTCAACATCACCTATTTCAAAACCGATTTTAAAGACAAGATTGCCAGTGGTAATACGGTACAAAGTTGTGTGACCACCGGTGGTGAAAGACCTTGTGTAAACTTAGGTGAGTACGATGAACTTGGTTACGATACTTACAGTCAACGCATCAATATTGATGAGGTAGAACTGCAGGGCATCGAGATGGCTGGCCGCTATGCTTTTAACGAAGAGTGGTCAGTGTATATGAACTATACCTGGACCGACAGCGAGCAGAAGAGTGGTGCAGAGGCCGGGCTACCGTTAACCAATACCGCAGAGCACATGGCGAATGCCAATATCTCGTGGGATATGACCGCCGACCTGAATGTGTATTTGCAAGGTGAGTTCCGCTCCGACCGCTACCGTGGGTATGACAATGTTCTGGAACGGGAGCTCTACTTCAAAAACTACACCATGCTGCACCTTGGGGCGCGCTGGCAGGTCAATGAGTACGTGGTGGTTAATCTGCGGGTGAACAACCTGTTAGATCGTGACTTTACTACTTATTCCGTGACCTACGACGATCTGAACAATGACGGACAGTTTGAGTACCTCACCGGACGTGGTGTGGTTAGTGAAGTAAACTTTACCGATGACTACAACGTGAAAGACAAAGCCAGAAACTTCTGGGCGGGGGTAACGGTTAGCTTTTAATCGCGCCGCTAACCCGGTTTTCATTAATAAAGCGGCCTGCGGGCCGCTTTTTTGTTTTGTCCTGTCCATCAGGCAGCGTCGTCCATTGTTTAAAAAATAAACTAGCGAGGGTAGGTAAAGAATGGTAGTATACGCTCGCCTTTGAAAGGTACTATTTCAGTTTTCTTTACGCTTCTTCCGTTAGTCCGAGTTAGTCCCCGTTGAGATTCGCATTCAGACCGTCTGATATGAGCCTGGTAAAAACCGATAGCCTTTTCCTTTCGTGCAAAAGAGAGTCGTGCATGGACTCATTAATTCGTACTAACTAATACACCGAGGTATTATGTCTTTTAGTCAACTAGGGCTGTGTGAGCCACTTCTTAAAGCAATTACAGAGAAGGGCTACAGCTCGCCATCGCCTATTCAACAAGAGGCGATTCCGGCTATTTTAACCGGGCGCGACGTGCTCGCTGCCGCGCAAACTGGTACAGGTAAAACAGCTGGTTTTGCCTTACCTGTGCTACAACGGCTGGCTGCCGGACCCAAAACCGCCCCGAATAATGTAAGAGCATTAATACTGACTCCTACCCGTGAACTGGCCGCGCAGGTTGAAGCGAATGTGCGTGAATACAAAACCCATTTACGTTTGAAAAGTGCCGTTGTATTTGGTGGTGTAGGGATTAATCCGCAAATGAAGATACTTCGTTCCGGCGTTGATGTGCTGGTGGCAACACCGGGTCGCCTGTTGGATTTGTATCAACAAAAGGCGGTGAAATTTGAGCAACTGGAAATTCTGGTGTTGGATGAAGCCGATCGGATGCTCGATATGGGCTTTATCCATGACATCAAACGGATCCTGAAGCTATTACCTGCGCAGCGTCAGTCACTGTTATTCTCGGCCACCTTTGCCGACAATGTTATGGCGCTGGCAGAATCGATTACTCGTAATCCAATTAAGCTGGCCGTTACCCCGGCCAACACGACGGTAGATAAAATAGAGCAGCAATTAGTGGCCGTGGATAAGTCGCGCAAGATTGCAGCACTGACCAAACTGATTAAGGCCCAGGGGTGGCAGCAGGTACTGGTATTCAGTCGCACTAAGCATGGTGCCAACCGTATTGCCGCTAAACTTGAGGGCGCCGGTCTGCCCAGTGCCGCCATTCATGGTAATAAAAGCCAGGGCGCGCGGACGTCGGCCCTGAAAGCCTTTAAAGACGGTAGCATTAAAGTGCTGGTGGCCACCGATATCGCCGCTCGCGGTATTGATATCAGCGAACTCCCGGTAGTGATTAATCTCGACCTGCCTAATACGGCAGCCGATTACGTGCACCGTATTGGCCGCACAGGCCGGGCCGGTTCGGCCGGACAGGCCTGGTCATTGGTAAGCGCTGATGAACTTGAGCAACTGCAGGATATTGAGCGGCTTATTCAGATGCTAATTCCCCGTGAAAGCCTTGAAGGGTTTGAACCTAACCAGGTTTTACCGGAAACCAAGCTGTTGCCGCCGAAGAAAATTAAAAAGCCGAAGAAAGCGAAAAACCAACAAGCGGATTCGGCTGGCAAACCGCAGCGAAACGGTAACAACCAGTCTCGCTCAGGTAACTCAGCGAGTAAGGATGGTCAGTCGCGTCCATCGCGTCGTCGCAGAGTCAATCCCCAGGCAAAGCGTAAAGCCGTAGAAGCCTGAACGCCGCGATAATCCAAAGCCCTGATCGTCACTGACAGGGCTTTTTTGTTGCTCATAAGCCGTGCTGAGTTCACTTTAATATGGGGTGTAGCGAGGCGGATAAACCGAAAAAGAAAAAGCCTGATAAGTGATACTTACCAGGCTTTTTTTATGAGCAGTAACCGCCTTATTTTAAGCGCAGTTCGAAGGTATTACTGTAGGCCGATACTTCACCGTCTTTATAAGCCTGAACACGGTAAGCGTAATTACCGCTGGCTAAAGCTCCGGCATTATCTGTCACCGAGGTAATATCCCAGGCCTGTTGGCTATTGATATTATTGTGATGCCACTGAGCACCAAAGCTTGGGTCATTGGGTTGTGCTGAGGGGGCCATGGCCTGATCGGCTTCTGCGAACTCTACCAGTCCACTGTGTTTTAAGATTTTAGCAATCGCTTTTTCACGGCCTTTACCGTTGAAGGTTGCGATAGTAATACCGGAATTAGGCAGTGTTTTCTCTGCCAGCAGGCCCTTACTGTTCAGTAAACTATTCAGGCCCTTCAACTCACTGGCAGATGCTCCACTCAGCTTTTTATATAAAACGGTACCGGGTCGAACATCATCCGTTGCTTTGAGTGCAGCCAACAGGGTAGCTGGTGCAATCATCATTAAAGCTGGAAGTTCGAATACGCGGCGTTTTTTTGGCTATTGCGATGCATTAGCAGGCTCCTAAATACGTCTACAACATGAGTTTTTGTGATATGCATTCTAAATGAGCATAAGTAAATTCGCTCATGCCGTTTTGTGACTGCCAGCCACAAAGCTTTGCTGTTGTGGTAACGCAAACAGAACATAAATGCACGGTTTTAAGGCTGTTCAGGCTTTCCCTTGGAGCAAAAATCGCGGAAGATACAGTCTTTATAATCCGGCATATGCCAGCAGGCAGGCCATTCATCGTGGAAGTTATCATGCCAAAGGCGAGTGAAATTAAAAAAAACAACACCATCGTATTTAACGGTAAAACCTGTATCGTCCGGGATATTGACCGCTCGGTTCCTCAGGGACGGGCAGGCGGCAGTATTTATCGCATGCGGATGTACGACGTAGTGAGCGGCGCCAAGTTTGACGAGACATTTAAAGATTCCGATATGCTTGAAATGGCCGATCTGGTTCGCCGTCCTGCGATGTTTTCTTATATCGATGGCGATGAATATGTGTTTCTGGATAAGGAGGACTACACGCCTTACCACCTTAATAAAGAAAGCATTGCCGACGAGGCGCTATTTATTAATGAAGATACCGATGGACTGCTGGTTGTGATTGTTAGTGACGTGCCGGTAGCCTTGGATTTGCCAATGAGTGTGGAACTTGAAGTAACTCAAACCGATCCGTCAATTAAAGGGGCCTCGGCTACTTCGCGCACCAAACCAGCCACCCTGTCCACAGGCCTGGTTGTGCAGGTGCCTGAATATATCAGCACCGGTGAATGGGTTAAAATCAATACCGAAGAGCGCAAATTTCAAAGCCGCGCCGACAAGCACTAGGCTGCGCTGAATATGACTCGTGAAGTCACTATAGAAGACCTGGTAACAGGCGAGGGTAAAGCCGCTGAAAAAGGCGCGTTAATTACCGCTCACTACCGGGGCTGGCTGGACGATGGCAAGGAGTTTGACTCGTCGTATAAAAAAGGCCGCCCATTTCAAACGGTATTGTCGAAAAACAAAGTCATACAAGGTTGGTTTGAGGGCTTACAAGGCATGAAAGTGGGGGGCAAACGCAACCTTTGGGTGCCATCGGAACTGGCTTACGGCGCACGCCAAGTCGGTGAAATGATTCCGCCCAACAGCGATCTGACCTTCGAAATTGAGTTATTGGAAGTGCTTACCCGCGAAGACTAACAGCCTTCACCACATTAGCTGCGGCGCTCAATTCGCCGTGGCTAATTGTCGCTGCCGTGTTGCCGGATAAACAACTCGCAGTCTCCCCCATGGCTGTTATCAATTAAGTACTGAATCTTCCAGCTTTCCTCGATTTTGACAAGCTGAAAGCTATTTACCCCACAATGGCTCAGCTGACCATCCAGATAAAACGCGTAAGGCGTCCAGACCGCGGCGAGATTCCCGCTTTGGTGGACCGAAATCGCTAGCAGTTTTTCATCCAGATACTTGTCGGTTTGGCTCACGAATTCCGCAAATCGCACAATATCATTTTGTTTAATTTCACCGTTAGCCTCAGCTCGCTGTAATAGCGCTCCGCGGGTAAACTGGGCGGTTAATTGCCCACCATTATGTGACCGCATGGCGTCAAACAACGCTTTAACAGGCACTTCAGGGGTCTGCGCGAAGCCTCTGGAACTGAATGAAACCAAGACTGCGATAAGACACAGTGAAATGGACTTTTGCATAGTGAGTGTGACTTTTAAGTGACAAAAACTGCACATTATGAGAATTCTTTGAGGGCGTCAAACTGGCAATTTATTTACCAGACAGAAAGATTATAGATATCTGCGTAGTGGTTGTATAAACAAGTGGTAGTGTTGTCTGAGGGAGCAGAGGCATGGTAGCGGTTTATCAAATCACTCGCAGGAGGGTAAATGCCTTTAGCCGAAATCGAATATATTGCCGACAGCTGGCAGGACCGTTGTCATAAGCTGACGACCATTGTTGATATGCAAACCTCCATAGCGAAGGTGGGGATGGACCTGACTTCGGTCATGCAAATAATTGTCAAACACTGCCTGGTGCTGGTGCAATGTGATGGCGCGGCAATTGAATTTAAGGAAGGCAAAGACATGGTGTACCGGGCGACATCCGGTGTGGCAGAGCCTTTTTTAGGTCATAGTATTCCCGTCGATAGCAGTTTGTCTGGTTTTTGTCTGCAAACTGGAAAAGTGCAGTTGTGTAACGATGTCACCGTTAACCGCCGGGCTAACCAGGCCGCCTGCGCTGAAATAGGTGTTGCCTCGATGCTCCTGATCCCGCTTCATCATCATGATCATACCGTTGGGGTACTGAAAGTATTTTCACACGTAAAGCATCACTTCACATCACGGGATACGGCCGCCCTGAAGCTGGTTTCCGAGCAACTGGCCGCTACGCTTTACTATTGCCACCGGTTTGTGGCGGATAACCTGGTGTATCAGGCCACCCATGACTCAATGACCAATTTGTTTAACCGTTCTGCGTTTATGGAGCAGTTAAATCGTGAACACTCCCTTGGCGTGTCTTACCCGGGGCGTAAATTCGGCATTCTTATCATTGATATGAATGGCCTGAAAAGCATTAATGATGAACTGGGTCACAGAGCCGGGGATAGCATGCTCAGTGAGCTGGCGAGGCGATTGCTAAAAGCATTTCGGCCAGCGGACAAAGTGGCCCGTATCGGTGGTGACGAGTTTGGCGTGTTGATGACAAATATTCACTCCGAAGGCACAATAAAAAGTATATCCCGGCGATTTGAACAATCCCTCGCGTCTGAATTTGAGTTTGAAGGCAGTTACCTTAACCTTAGCGTAAGCATAGGCTGGGCCGTTTATCCCGACAACGCGCTAACTCTCAATGAACTGTTGGATATTGCGGATGCCCACATGTATAAAAATAAAAATGCCTACTACATGGGGGCGCATATTTAGTCTGCTTTCATCCGTTTAGTCACCGCGCGGGCATGCCAGAACGCCGGAGCAATAACCAGTAGCGCAATAGCTATGAGCACCCAGGATGAATGCCATTGGAATTGTGAGAGTCCGGCAAGCCCGGCGGCCACTTCATTGTTTTCGTGTTTTGCGATGGTAATGGACCCCAGTGCAGCCTCTCTTGCTATGGAAAAGCCGCCACTGATGGCACTATGCCAGCCAACCGCTGAAAGCGAGGCAAATGCCTGGTAGCCAATGGCTGAAGCGCCAAATGCCAGCAGACCAACGGCGACAGTGCCGGTGCCAATCAGACCAAAGCCAATTCCACCAATGGACACCAGGCCAAAGGAGATAATCCCCACACTCACCGGGGCAATGGCTACGCCGCCCCAGGCAAACAGAAGACCCCGGGCATAGGTGCCTGCGGCAATCCATCCGTATGCCGGTGAATCAGTATGTTCAGGCATGCCAAATTGAAAATGACAGAGCGGCACGCCAAACAACCTTAACTGGCTAATATACTCACGCTGTTTAGCCTGAGGTTGGTGGGCGCTGGCTAAAAAGGCTTCGGGGTGGGCGATGCGTTCAAGAGCCCTGAGATCTTTCATCGCACCAAACATCTTTTTCACCAGTATCACGTAGCTGATCACTAACCCAACAACAATGACCTGAGAAAACAGGCTCAGGGCAACATAATGCTGTGGAAACATATAGCAGGCTTGTTTTAGTCCCAGCATGCCAACAATATAAATCGCGGCGAAGGCAAAAAACAGGGTGACTGATTTTTTGACCAGATGACGTTCCCGTTTTGTGCGTGATTGCGCGAGACTGGCCTTCAGGCTAAACCAGGAACCAATCAGACCCGAAGTCGAGGCCAGTAGTGCGGCAAGGGAAGCGAACTTAAACGCCGAGCCGGTTTTAATTGCGCTGCTACTTAATACCGCCGCTTTAGCCGGCGGCGAGATTCCGCTGATCATGGTCATCACCGCAGCGGTAAACGCGACACCCGGTTTACTGTGTTTGAGGGTCTCTTCAACAAACACCGACATGGCTGCTTTTAATAGCTTTCGGCCTCGCGAAATACGTTGCTTTACGGCGTCTTCAGTCAGGTCCAGTTCCCGTGCGACCCGCTGAACAGATTGCTCCTCACGGTAAAACAAAATCATCGGCTCACGATAAAGCGGTTCCATGTCGTCGAGCACTCGCCATAGCAACGCCTGATGTTGTTCACTGATGGCGCTTTGTTCTATGGCCGTATCGTCGGCAAAGTCTTCATCTTCAGTTAAGGAAATGTTTTGCTGATGCGCATCCCTGGCGGTTTTACGATAGTGCCGACTGACTTTAAAGCGCAAAATGCCGCATAACCAGGACTTGAGCTTTTCCGGGTCTTGCAGGGTTTCCAGTTTTCGCCAGCCTTCTACAAAGGCTTCCTGGGCAATGTCTTCACTGTGCCGGAAATCGCCAGTGGAAGAATACGCCAGTGAGCAAAGCAGGGTCTGGTAGCGACCGACAATTTCACCGTAGGCATCGCGATTGCCGCCGAGAGACAGCATAACCAGTGTGGCATCGTCCTGCCCGGCTACAGGGGGGCGCTTGTTAAATAAAGTCATAGTGTGATTTCGTTATTACGTTGCTTGTATGTGCCGGTCTGCGCAAAAAAGGTGACAGCATTCTAAAAGAATTTTTTCACTTTTTTTTGTCACCTTTACTTTTTTGCCTGGCTCTTATCCGTCAAACCCGGGTTGCAACCGCATTGTTGCCAGAGGGAGGGAATACTTTAACGGTTTAATCGGAGAACACCTATTATGAATATGCTCAATCAATTATTACGTCACGTGTTTGGATTATTTGCGCTGGGAGCGTTGTTGCTTCCGGTTAGTTCGTTTGGCGCCGGGCTCCCTGCACTGGTTGATGACTTTAGCCATCAGAGTCAGAACAATCTGGGTGTGCAGCGTCAATTTATGAATGACCAGGTTGCCGGAGGAGGCAGTCAAAGTGAAGTGACTGTTAAGGATGGCAAGATACAATTGAGTGGCGATCTGGTGCCGCCCCGTGGCCAGCCGGCCTGGGCCAGTACCATTCTGCTGCTTGATGCACAGGGCCAACCCCGGGATGCTTCTGGTTATGAGGGCATCCGCCTGAAAGTAAAAATTAATCAGGGCATGATGTCGGTTTCGGCTAACAGCAGTGACGTGACCAATTTTGATTACCATGCTGCACCGGTGCTGGTTAAGGCTGACGGACAGCTCCACGAAGTGAAAATTCCTTTTCAGCGTCTGAAGCGCGCCTGGTCTGAACAGACCCCTCTTAATGCCACAACCATTAACAGCCTGAGTATCGTGGCTTTTGCCATGCAGCAGTCGACGTATGATTTCGTAGTTGATGAAGTCGGTTTTTATTAGTCCTTAGTGAGTGAAGTATTATGACAACCGCAACTTTACGCCTTGACTACCTGGATGCGCTGCGAGCCTTTGCCCTGATACTGGGCGTGGTATTTCATGCCGGGTTGTCATTTATGCCGGTGTTCATCGGCTGGGCGGTCATGGATATTAATACCAGTCCGGCAATGGGGATTTTCAGCCTGATCAGTCACTCATTTCGAATGCCATTGTTCTTTCTGATTGCCGGTTTATTTACTCATATGTCACTGCAAAAATACGGCATCAGGACGCTGATTACCTCGCGTGCTTTGCGCCTTGGAGTACCGTTTATTGGCGGGTGGTTTTTACTTAAGCCGTTATTGGTGTCGGGCTGGGTGATGGGCGCGCAGAGTATGCGAGGGGATGCCAGTATAACGGCTGGACTGTGGCAGGGCCTGAAAAGCCTGACGGAGTTACCCGCGGGCATTTTTACCGGGACGCACTTATGGTTCCTGTACTATCTGATGTTGGTTACCGGCATAACTGTTGTTGCGATCACGGTACTGAAACGAATGCCATTGCTGGAAAAAGTACTGACGGCTGCGGGCAGGGCTGTGATGACCTGGCTATGCTGCAGTCGTGTTGGATTTATCCTGCTTTCCCTGCCCGTCGCCTGCTGCTTGTGGTGGATGGAACACTGGGGGCTGGATACGCCGGATAAATCGTTATGGCCCGATTTACCGCTCCTGCTTCTTTACGGGGGAAGCTTTTTGATGGGATGGATTTTCTATCAGCAGGACACTTTACTGTGTAGCTTCATGCAGATTACCTGGAGTAAAGTCGGCTGGCTGGTGGCCTGCGTGTTGGGGGCGGTTTCTCTTTCGGGCTATGAAATGGTGCCAGGGCATCCGTATTACTTTTGGTTTAAAGCCGGGTTTGTGGTGTGTTATGCAGGCATGATGTGGATGCTGATGGCGCTACTGATGGCGGGCTGTAAAACGTTGTTCAGCCGACCCAGTGCCATTATCCGGTACGTTTCGTCACGTGCCTATTGGTTGTACCTGATTCACCTACCCATAGTAGTGTGGTTGCAGGTAGCTTTTGCTGAATTGCCGCTTCACTGGCTCATTAAATTAGGCAGTATTACGTTCATTACGCTGGCTGTTAGTGTTGTTTTGTATAATTTAGTGGTGAAACGATCGTGGCTGAGGATGGTGTTTGCCGGAGCTGGTAAACCCACGGCGGATAAGCCTGTAACGGGGTAAAAATAGCTACAACAGGCTCCGCAGTCGGAGCCTGAATCGGTCCAGCGTCAGGTGGTGCTAGCTGGTGGTATCCAGCACTATGCCGTCGACATAGTTGCGAGGGTAAAGTGAGTCAACAACAAACTGTGGGATAAAACCTTTAGAAGAGGCAACCACCACTTTTGAGTTTATATCGACCATGCGGATATTGAGAATAATGCCGCGGTCGTTATAGGTCATGGTGCCAGACAGAATATATTTGATGTAAGGGTTACGCTCCAGCTCTCCCAGGTTGCGACTAAAAACAAAGTCGCCACTGCCACCAACATGAATAACCCCGGTGGTCTTATAATCGACAACCGGAATGCCAAACTCCTGGAGTTCTGTAATAAAACTCTCGGCCAGTTGGTTGCCCAGTATGTTGGTATGAGCGAGTGAACTATCCAGGTCCACCAGTGATGTGACAGCAACCGGCGTGTTGGTGGAAACATAGCGAATGTTCTCAATTAACTTCATGGTCATTTGCTCGGCGTAATCCCCCAGTAATTTGTGGGTAAACACCGGTCTGTATGTATGCGCAGGTGGCGCCCAACCAGACACGGGCGCGGCTCTGGGAATGTAGGGGTCAACCGGTTGCAGGCGATCCTGGTGCGGGCGGAACTGCGCCAGTTGGTGCGACTGCGGTGATTGAGTTTGTTCTGTTTTGACGGTTGTCATGGGTAGACCGGGTACTGCAGCATAGGCATCTGAGCTTGCACTGTGCTGGTGTGGGGGTTGGGTTTGCGCATGGTCAGTGGCGCAGCAACCGGCTAATAACGTGGCTGACAATGCTAAGCCGGATAAAATGGTGTGATGTTTCATACTACCTCCTTAGTTTATACCTCGAAGATAGTTATTAACCGTTTCTGCTCAGGCCGCCATTGGTATTGCTCTTACTGCCTCTAAGCCAGAGACTTAGCCTGAGTAGCGACAGGTAGTGTGAGTTCGACCCGGGTTCCCTGATGCTGGTGTGCATCGATTGTCAGTTGAGCACCAATAAAGCGAGCTCTTGCACGCATCGATATTAAACCGAGGGATGAAGGGGGAGCAGCAGACTGTTGCAAGCCAATGCCGTTGTCGGTTACTGCAATACGGATAAGCCGGGGTGCATAAATAATATCGACCGTAACTGCTGTCGCATCTGCGTGTTTGGCGATGTTGGTGAGGGCTTCCTGAATGATTCGATATATATTAATCCGAACTTCATCATCCAGTGGGAGCGGCGTTCCCTGGCTGTTAAGCTGACATTGTATGCCAGCACGCTGCATGGTTTTAAGTGTTTCACTGTTACGAAGCACACTTTCCAAAGGCAAGCTGTCGATACCAGCAGGGCGAAGGCGCCCGATACTGCGCTTCATAGCATTATAAAGTTCATCGAGCTTGATGGTGATTTTAGTTGCTGCGTTGCTGTGGTCTGGAAGCTGTGTAGCAAGGCCTCTCAATTGAAGCTGTAAATCTACTATCCGGTGCCCGAAATCATCGTGAAGATCCCGCGAGAGTCGTTTTCGTTCAGCCTCCTGAGTAACGACCAGTTGATTTGACAGCGCCTGTATATCGCTGATGGCGTTTTTTAGCTGTCTATTTTTGTCTTCCATGGTTTTATTCGCAGCAAGTAATTTATCGGTCATCTGTTGAGACTGTTCGACAGCTGCGCCCAAAATTAAAACGGTGATGGACATTGCGACAATATAAAACTGGTGCTCCAACGGTGATTCGCCTGAACTGAGTGAGGCCACAAACGCGGTCAGACCAATCAACAGTGTGGCGAGGGTGCCGCCGTGCATACCAAATCGATAGGAGAGTAACAATGCTGGCAAAATGGCGATGTATTTAAGCTGATAGGTAAAGTCGAGACCGGAGCGAAAAAATAACACTATCGAGATCAGGCTAAAGGTCCATGCCATGGCCAGTGCTATTAACGACCTGGCCTGAATGCCGGCAAGGTTGCCGTAAAATAACGTCGTCACAGCGGGAGTCAGTACCAGAATCCCAACGAAATCACCGAGAATGAAATCAAACCAGGTAGGCCAGAATATGTCACTGAACTCAGTGCTCTCCAATGCTCGCCGACCCAGAAATATCAGGCCCAGCAGAGCGCTCACGACCACGCTGATCAATAAAAAACTCATTACTGAGCTAACACTATCGAAATACGGCTGCCGGTTGTATTTCCTGAACAGCCACACACCAATCACCATGACCGCGGGGGTAAGCAGGGAGTGAACAACCAGCCAGCCAGCACTGCCGCTCATAAAGGCACTCTCATCGAGCGCGGCGCCAGGGGAAAACAGAACAAAGAATGTCAGCTTTTCACAAACCAGTAATGCTGGCCATGCCCGGTAGGGACAAACCAGAAAAGCGGCCAGCCTGATCCCGGCGGGCAGATACCAGCTAACCGTTGCTGTCACGGTTTCAAATTCGCTACTCACCAGCCATAAAGCGTGAAACACGAAAGTGTAGACCAGCCCCATCAGCAGGTAGCGCAGGTTCAGCATACTCTGTATTAATAGTAAAAGTTGCGCAAGTTGGGTAGAAGAGGCAGGTTACAAACAAATCCTTGTAATGAGGTTACGGGCTGGGCGCATGGATAAAGTCATCCAGACTCAGAATGCCTTCATTCAGAGCGATCCGCAGTAGCTCAAACTGCGATACCGCATTCAGTTTATGGTAAATGTTAGTCCGGTGCACCATTATCGTTTTGGGCATGGTATTGAGCTGGCTGGAAATTCGCTTGGGCGGCATGCCCCGGGCTAGCAACAGAAACACTTCTCGTTCCCGCTCGGTGAGTTCCGATAAGGCATCATTGTGACCAAAGGCAAGCTTTTTACTTAAATCGGTACTGAGGTAATTGTCACCGTTTTCAAGTGCTTCCAATGCACTCATCAGTTCTTTTGTGGCTGCTGTTTTGGTGACATAGCCATCGGCGCCGAGTTCCAGGGCTTTCGTTATATAGCCAACGTGTTCGTACATGCTAAGCATCAGGCAGCGAACATACGGGAAGTCTGCCTTAATGGCAGCCAGCATATCAAAAGCTGACGCATCCTGCAGCGAAATGTCGATAATCGCCACATCGATATTCGCCAGGATCTCAAGGTCGGGTAGTTGTTCCAGGGCGGCAACAGCAAACGCTACGTGCCAGCCAAACTCTTGCTCGACAAGGTTTCTAATACCGTCTCTGACTAGCTCATGATCATCAATGATTACAATATGCATCTGCAAATCCTTTTTTAGCGACTGTAGTGTAACGTGACTTAGGATTAGCTTAAATAAGCCAATGGCTTAGAAAGGTGAGGTGTTTGCAAAGTAGACAATTAAGGCTTCAACTCCTACCCGAGTTAAGGTAATGTCACTAAAAACAGTCACCTTTGAAAAGCATAACTAAAAGCGACGTTGCATGCTGTTTAACTCCTACGAATTTATCTTTGCGTTTTTACCACTGACCATTTTGTTGGTGTGGTTGTTTGGCCGGTATTCATCGTTTAAGGCTGTTGTGTGTGTACTGGTTGTGGCCTCTTTGTTTTTCTACGGCTGGTGGAATCCGGCTTATCTGGTCATTATCCTGGTTTCAATGGTCATCAACTACCAACTGGGAAAACGGCTAAGCAAAGCCCGGGATAAACTTACCCTGTATATTGGTGTTTTCCTCAACCTATTGTCGCTGGGTTATTTCAAGTACACAGACTTTGTACTGGAGAATGTCAATTTACTGCTTGATGCACCGTTACCTCTTCCACATGTGGTATTGCCGCTGGCAATTTCATTTTTTACGTTTCAGCAAATTGCCTATCTGGTGGACTCCTATCGCGGCGAGACCGTAGAAAAGCATCCGCTGGATTATGCGTTGTTTGTGACCTTTTTCCCGCAATTGATTGCAGGTCCTATTGTTCATCATAAAGAAATGCTTCCTCAGTTTGCCAACGGCCATGCTTCGATTACGGCAAAAAATCTTGGCCTGGGTTTATCGATTTTTGCCATGGGGTTGTTTAAAAAAGCGGTACTTGCCGACGGGGTGGCAGGTTACGCTAATGTCGCCTTCGCCAACGTTGATAACGGCGTTACGCTGGATTTCTTTGCGGCCTGGGCGGGCGCACTGGCCTACACTTTTCAGCTTTATTTCGACTTCTCCGGTTATTCCGATATGGCTATCGGACTGGCCAGGATGTTCGGCATTATTCTGCCTTTAAATTTTTATTCGCCTTACAAGTCAGTCAATATTTCTGAATTTTGGCGCCGCTGGCATATGACACTTTCGCGTTTCCTTAGGGACTACTTATACATTGCGTTGGGGGGTAACCGTGCCGGCAACATAAATCGTTACCGTAACTTGTTTTTAACCATGGTTATAGGTGGTATTTGGCATGGCGCGGGCTGGAATTTTCTTATCTGGGGAGCCCTTCATGGTGCTTATCTGATTATCTTTCACGCCTGGCGTTATCTGGCGCCTGGTCTTCATGCCATACAGTCGTTTTGGGCCAAAATGATTGGCTGGGCGGTTACCTTTGTAGGCGTAATTGTGGGATGGGTATTTTTCCGGGCAGTCACCTTTGACGGTGCTATTACTATGTTAAAAGGGATGTTCGGGAGTTATGGTGTTTCTATTCCTCAAGGCATTTGGGCGAGGTTAGGAGACGCCGTTACCGGCGTACTTTCACAGTTGGGGATCACCGAATCTGCAGCCGGAAGCAGCGCCTTTGTAGAAGTGTGGCTATGGAATGTGTTTTTATTAGCGGTGGTTTTAATAATGCCTAACACCCAGGATATTTTTAGTCGTGTGGCAGGCTCATTGAGTAAGCTATCTTATGATCGGCGTGACACTTTCTGGCCCGGGTTTAAATGGGTAACGGGGACTGGCTGGAAAGCGAACACGCGCTGGGCAGTTATTTCAGCGGTACTTTTTGTGGCCGGGGTACTCACTTTGTCACAGGTGAGTGAATTCCTGTATTTTCAGTTTTAGACTATGAATTATCTGACTCGTTTAGCCTTATCAATCGTTTTCGTTTTCGCTCTGGTAGGCGGTTTTAATTTTTTGGTGGACCCGTATGGTTTTTACTGGGGGCCAGTGCTGGAAGGAATTAACCAACAGAAAACCCAGGCTGATGAAAGAGTCCGGGAAGTGACACCGTATCGCGCAATGGCTCTGCAACCGGATACCGTGTTAATTGGAAATTCACGGGTTCAGCTCGGCATAGCAGCCGAATCAGCGGTGCTTGATGGACGTCAGGCCTATAATTTGTCGCTGCCCGGTGCCGGTCTTGGGGAAACATTACGCCATGGTCTGAGCCAGGCCCGCTATAATGCGAATCTGAGGACAATGATTATTGCTCTGGATTACCGTTATTTTCTGCATAACTACTCGCAAAGTCCCGGGCCATGGTTGCAGAACGAATTGCTCAATTCTCTCACCCAAGAGCCAGAGACCATCACACAAAAATTCATGCGAATTTACCCCGCAGTGTTTTCACTTGATACCCTGTTCGACTCCGTAAGAACTATTGCTCAGCAAGGGGGAACGTACAATAATATTACCCGGCTTGGCAGTAATACTGGTGGATATTATGTGGATGCAATTAAAGCTGAAGGGAAGAGGCGTTTCTATAAGCACCAGTTCGATGGGCTCTTTATGCGGTTCGGCCGCCAGCATTTAACTTATCAGGCGGATGGACGAGTTTATTCCATTGCGCTACTGACAAGGTTTATGGATGAAATGAAAAGCAAGCATCCGGCGATCAACCTTCACCTCTTTATTAATCCTTATCACCACTCGTACTGGCAGGTTATTGATAAGTCCGGCCATTGGGGGAGCTATTTACAGTGGAAACGGGATCTGGCCGACTTGGGAGATAACTTTCCTGAATATGCGATTTATGATTTCAGTTTGCCCGGCGAACATACACTTGAGCCACTCAATTATGAGCAGGACAAACAATTAATGACCTGGTACTGGGAGCCAGCGCATTACCGACCCGCATTAGGCGATGAAGTGCTAAAAGTGCTCCTTGGCGAAACCACCACTGCGAGTTCCACAAACTGGCCAATCAGGTTGCAACAGCGAACCATAGAAAAGGTTATTGAGCAGAGTGTTGCGGGGTTAGCTCAATCAAACTAAGCGCCTGTTAATCAAGACAGTGCATTTAGCTATTTACCAGTCAAGGCAAAAGTGCCCATTCACAAGACGATTCGCGAGCAGCCCAAAGGTCACGTATTGCTTAAAACCAATCAGATCTTTTCGGGAGCAGTTTACAGCTATTAGATAATCAGGGAATTCGAATTCTATAAGCATTTATCTGATATCAGGGCGGGGAGTCCTGAGTAAGTACAGACCGTCTGGTAAAAATTGGGTTTGTTTCTTATGTGAGGTTCACCCCGCTGGCTCAACACTATGAACCAGAGAAAGTTAACCCTCAGACATTATTAATATCCGTGTAGAGCAAAATGGAATAGATATTTATTTTTCAACTATAGTTAAAATAACAATTACGCTAAGGCAAACAGTGAGATACCCTCTATGTTTTTAAACCGAAAAATCAAAGGCAGACGCTAAGCGCAAGTAAGGTGTCAAAAAAAATAATAATAATGAGTCAATTCGATGCAACAAACAAAGTCTGAATATCTGAGTATTTATTTGCCTTCAATAACGGGCCATCATCTTACCTACCTGGATAAAATACTGAAGTCTCTGGATAAGAATGAAAAGGTAATAATCCTGACGCCAGCGACCAGTGAAGCTTTTGAGGCAATTACCAATAATGTAGGGGAAGTGGTTCTTTATGAAAAAGTATTCAGAGCGAATAGTTTTGTGCAGAGTTATTTTGAATGCAAAGCTATTGCAGAACACCTCCGTCAGCGTCAGATTAAAAAAGTTATTGCGCCAACAGGGACGACGGCAACGTGGTTATGGCCCTTCTTTAATTGGTTCAATCGGTGGGATTATCACTTCCTGATGCTAAGCCCCGCGCTTTGTTCAAATGGTTCTTATGCCGAAAAGCTAATTAAATTAATTCTGTTATGCCTGCATCGGAAAAATACCCTGAGCACAATTGATAACGCTTCTTACGATCATCCTGGCTGGTTAGGGCGGTTCATTCGGAGTCGTTTTAAACTTATCCCTGACCCTATTGATAAGCAAGAGCCCTCGACTAAGCAAACAGCTTTTGATTACTTTGGACTGAAGGAGGGTTATTTTTATCTACTGGCATGTGGTGCTATGGATACTCATCCTCGGAAGAATGCGATGATGCTTATTAAATCCGTTGCAGCAATATCCGCACGCCATAAGGTTAAGCTAGTACTGGCTGGCAAGCTTTCCGATGAAATACAGGCGTTTATAGATAGTCTTGACGCTGCACAAAAGGAAAAGTTTCACGTTATTAACCGCTTCCTGAGCGATCAGGAACTAATGGATGTGACCAGTTGTGTGAATTTGGTCTGTGCCCTTTATGCTCATCATTATAGCCCATCAGGCATTGTGCTAAGAGCAGTCAAAACGAAGACGCCTGTATTAGTGCCGAACTACCACTGGTTTAAATACATGGTTGAACACTTCAAAGTGGGTTACGTATTAGACTCGTTAGACGAAAGAAGTGTTATAGAAAAAATAATCCAAATTAAGAAAGAGCACATTGAACTTCCATTTACTAATCGTGCACAGTTGTTGGCATATAGCTCCGAACAGAATTTCCAGGCCCACTGGCGGGACCGACTCTACGCAACCGAAGAATCAATGAGATATGAGGAAATTTAAACAGGCCACATTTAATAACAAAGAACCCGCTCACTGGCATGGCAAACTATAGAACCCTGATCTGTCGGTGATAAATATATTACTTTACCCGCGGGGTAATTAGCGATACAACTTGCCCCGAACATCATCCTCTGCAGGGTATATTATGGAAGCCTTTATCGCCGAGCTGAAAAAAGCACTTCTGGGAGCTCAGGAAGCCGTTTTAAGTCCGACCTTCCTGTACCAGGTCATTGTCATCGTTTCGATTTACGTGGTTGCCTGGCTGGTGTCTTCCAGTTTGCGTAAGCAGTTTAGCTGGACGCGTGAAATACCGGAGGACGGTGCTCATATTATCAGACTAAAAATGTACCGCCTGGGCGGGACGTTATTCCCAATTTTTACTATCACCCTACTTAAGCTCACGTCGATACTGGGCAAGCAGTATCAGCTTGATGCCTGGCTGCTGGAAGTTGCTGTGGTCGTGGCCATCATGATTTTCCTTAATTCTTTCATCCGGGCTTTCGTTGAAAGCAAGGGAATAGCGAACTTCCTGCGCTGGGTGGGCTTGCCCATTGTTTTTCTGCACATGATTGATGTCCTTCCTTCGGTCATCGCCGCCCTGGAGGCAATATCAATCAATATTGGTAACGTCAGTGTGTCGGCTTATGGGGTGGCCAGGGTTACTATTTTTGGTGTATTGCTGTTCTGGCTTGGCCGGGCTTCCAGCGTAATGGGCAAGGATATTATCCGCAATCACGAAAAACTCGATGTCACTACCAAAGAGGTGTTCTCTAAACTCTTCGAGGTGGTCTTATTTTGCGTGATTTTCCTGTTACTACTGAATATTATGGGCATCAACCTGACTGCGCTTGCGGTGTTTGGTGGTGCGCTGGGTGTAGGACTTGGTCTGGGATTGCAGTCGATAGCCTCAAACTTTATTTCGGGTATTATCATTCTGCTCGATCGCTCGTTAACGGTTGGTGATTTTGTTGAACTGGACGACGGCAGCAAGGGC
This sequence comes from Alteromonas sp. 4NH20-0104, assembly GCF_057547795.1. Classification (NCBI taxonomy): domain Bacteria; kingdom Pseudomonadati; phylum Pseudomonadota; class Gammaproteobacteria; order Alteromonadales; family Alteromonadaceae; genus Alteromonas; species Alteromonas sp. 4NH20-0104. The sequence continues at coordinate 107,536 of NZ_BAAJLP010000006.1, forward strand.
TTTGTTCGCGAGTTTAAGATGCGTTATGCCGTGCTTGAAACCTATGACGGTAAAGATATTCTCGTCCCCAATGAAAAGTTTATCAGTTCGCTGTTAATAAATTGGACCCACAAGGATCCAAAGCAACGTTATCGCATCGACTTCTCTGTGGCCTATAAAACCGATATTCGCGCTATGGTCGAACTTATTAAAGAAGCAGTCAGTGAACATCCTCAAGTGATCAGCGGGCCGGAGATCCCGTTTGAAGAGCGGCCTGACTGCGAAATCGACAGCTTTGGTGACTCCGGTGTGAATATGTTTGTTGAATTCTGGATGGAAGGTGTTGATGACGGTAAAAACCGGGTTGGCGGTGATTTGTTGTTAATTGTATTTGAAACCCTGCGCGAGCATGGCATTGAAATTCCGTTCCCGCAGCGTGAAGTGCGGGTTATCAACGAAGACGCTATTTCACTCAAAAATACTACGCCTTAATGAACAAAAGGGGCTATCCGGCCCCTTTGAGATTAGTCGCTGGTGGCTACCGGTTCCTGGTAGGCGTCGGTGCCCCACAGGGGAACGGTCGATAAACTGTGTTTAAAACTCCCTGAGGTTTCTTTAGTGGAGTAGGCGAGGTACATCAGCGTTTGGTTTTGTGGGTCGAAGATACGTCGAATTTTCATATTCTTGAACAACACACTTTTCGACTTTTTAAACACCACGTCACCGGATTTTGATTTGTCGATTGCGGCTATCATGTTAGCAGTGATTTCGCCGGTCTGACGGCAGGCTATGGAACTGTCTGACGGATCGGCCAGACTCAAATCGGCCTCGATACTGGCCACATGGCAGGTTACGCCCGGAATTAACGGGTCAGTAAACATGTCTATTTTTATGTCTTTGGTGGTAAACAAGCCCAATGAGACATCGCCTACTTCGTTACGGTCGCAGGCAGATAACAGTAATACGCCTGCTATTGTGGCTATCAGCTTTTTCATAAGATTCCTTTTAACAATGGCTGGTTTGACTACAGGGTACACCTATCGGCGCGGGTTCGGTATGTTTATCCCCGATAGTTGATGTACAATAGGCCGCATTAAACTTATTTACTGTAACGCGCGTACCAAAGGTCGCATTATAGTTATCAATCAAGGAATTTATTCATGCCATTACTCGACAGTTTCCGTGTTGATCACACCCGTATGCATGCCCCGGCGGTACGTATTGCGAAAAAAATGACCACGCCAAAGGGCGACCCGATCACTGTTTATGATCTGCGTTTTACTGTACCGAATCAGGAAGCGTTGTCAGAAAAGGGCATTCATACGCTGGAGCATTTATTTGCTGGTTTTATGCGTGAACACCTGAATGCCGACGACGTGGAGATTATCGATATTTCCCCGATGGGATGCCGAACCGGTTTTTACATGAGCCTGATTGGTACACCGAATGAAGAGCGTGTAGCTAAAGCGTGGCTGGCGGCAATGAATGATGTACTGAATGTTCAAACTGAGTCAGATATTCCTGAGCTTAACGAATATCAGTGCGGTACTTATAAAATGCATTCACTTAAAGAAGCGCAGGAAATCGCGCAAAACGTACTGAATCGTAAGGTCGGTATTAATAGTAACGATGAGCTGTACCTCAGCGATGAGTTTTTAGAACAGTAAAGACTGCACAAACTCTGCTCTCCGGCGGGGAGCAGAGGCTATTTTATCTTCACCTCTTCACCCTGACACCATCACCATTTTTCGTATAGTGCCATCGCCTCTGGTGAGTAGATACAACTCGCCGGCACCATCTGTTCCAAATCGCATCTGGGCATGGTTGGTGTCATTTTGTATTGCCGTAAGGGTTTTTACTCTGGCGTTGTGCTTCAGTTTTATCTCGCCAAACTGCGCCTTTTTGCCATTAATAAGGGCTGCAGCCTGGGTATAAAAAATCCGGCCGCTTGCCATGTCGCCATAGATGTACATACCATCCAATTTACTTAGCAAGGCTCCGTGATATACGTACCCGCCGGTGATTGCCCTGCCTAAATCATGTTCATACTGCAACGCTGGGTATGTATAATTGAGTTGTGAGTCGTTAGCTGGCAGCGGATGATAGGTCTTATTGTTTCTGCGGTCGACATTCAGAAATCCTTCACGCTGGCTCCAGCCATAGTTACTGCCAACAACCCCCACATTCACTTCCTCTGCAAGGGCCTGACCAATATCGATTAACACCATGCGGTGATCGCCTTTATCGTCCCAGGTAAAACGCTGAGGATTACGCAGCCCGTAAGCCCAGATTTCAGGTAAAAAAGGCGGTTTATTCACAAACGGATTATCTGTCGGTACGGTGTAAGACTCTGCACCCCTGGCAAGAGGATTAATACGTAAAATTTTACCTAAAGGCAATTGTGGATCCTGGGCGGTATGATAAGCATTAATTTCCTGTTTATAGCCCACTGTATTGCCACCATCGCCCACGCCAATATAGAGCATGCCATAGTCAGATTCGCCCGATTTTGCACTGCTATTAAACGCTATCTGGCCTATGGTGTGATCGCGGAATGGATGAGAAATTCGCAGTACTACCCGGCTGGATGTTGTATCGACATGATCACCCGATATCGACACCTGCCATTCTCTGATGACATCGAGGTGTGACGGTGTTTTGCCTGTGCTGACTTCTTTAAAATCCGGCTTTCCTGAGCCATAACTCTCTGTGGTAGCGGTATAGAGTTTACCGAAACCAGGCGTTCCCGGCTGCGCAAAATCCGGGTGAAACGCCATCGACGTTAATCCTTTCTCGGTGTCGTTCCTGACAAACACATCGCCAAGGGCAGCGTTAACATCTAAAAAGGGGTCGTTAATGAGCTTTTCGTTGTCGATGGTATACACATAGCCATCCAAATCGACCGCATAGAAGCGCTTCGAATTGTCATTGGCATAGGCGAGGGTGGTTATTCTGGCACCAGAGCGTTTACCCGGGCGTGTTGGCAGTGTTGCTACATCACGAATGACTATCGTGACATCGTGATAGGAAACGGGTTGGGGAGCGTTTACACCAGTTTCAGCAGCAGTCAGCACTGGTTGCGAGCTTACTGGTCTCTGTGGGGGACTATTATCGTCGCTGCATCCAATCACTAAAGTGAAAAATAACAGTCCCGGAACGATGAACCGAGATCGAGGGTAGTAGTAGTCCATTCCTTAGGTTTCCTTTGCCGTGATACGCAGAGATTTAGCACAACCATTTAAAAAATGGGTGTTGATATTTAAGTAGAATACTGACTCAGAGAGGAGCAGGCAAGATACCGCACTCACCTTTTAATTGCGAGGATATCACTCCTTGAGTAAACTGGCTTAACAGCAATCTGTAATCCACCCTGCTGCTGATAATTTACTGTTTCTCCAGAAAAATCAGTTCTGTGTGAGAGTGCCTGCGAATATAAGGATTGCCATAAAAATAACCCTAAATTAATGGCGAGTTAAAACGCCACCGTCTTAATCGGGTAGAGGACTACCCAAGCAGTAGAGGACAAGGATGTGACCGATTCCCCCCCTTCTTATCAGAAAGTCGCGCCGTATCGTTCAGTTTGGCTGGAAGGCATACTGACTCTGGTTACTATGGGTTGCTACCTGTTTGTGTGGTTTGCCCTGGCCGCTCGCGACTGTAAGCGAATTACCGGCAGATCCTTTACGCCCATTCTGTGGTTTTTTGCCCCGATTGTTTGTTTGCCTCTGCCATTTGCTTCGCACATTCTGCTGAAAACTTTTAGTGACATTGAAACAGAGCGGCAATTGCCGGGCTGGACGAAGATGCAGAACATGGTTTGGAACGCAGTGTTTAGCGGGACTTATATCGGCGCCTATGTAGCTGGCGAGCTGGTGGAAGAGCAGGCCTGGCAGTTTGTGCTGTGGGGAGTGGCATTTGTTTTGTTTTTGCTGCTCCACCGTCGGCTAAATGGTATCCGGCAAGCCTTCGACAGTGAGCCCATGATGCACCGTTTTGGCGGTTATAACGCGCTGGAATGGGTGGTTGGCTTGTTGTTTGTCGCCTTGTGGGGATTTCTCATCTGGGCGTTAAGCCAGTTAAAACTGCTAAATGTGGATACAACCAGTGTAGAACCCGGTACTGAAATCGTCGTGCCGGAAGCCAAGGTGCGCTTTACCGTGAATCAGGAAGGCTGGGAGACTGTGCCAATTGGTACCGTTACCGACGGGTCAGCCGAGTACGAATTAAGAGGTCCTGCTTCACTCAATACCATGTGGTATGCAGTATTTACCTATACTGAGCACGATGATTTTAACGAAATAGCGCAGAACCGCTATGCAACCTACCTGGAAGTGATGCCAGGCGCAACCTGCACCGCGGTTCGCTCACTGCAACAAGGCACAGACTTACTGCGCTCTGTGGTGACCTGTGAAAATACCGAAGACGGCGACAAGCAGCTGTATATCTCACACCTTATGCAACAGGAAAAAGGCATGGCAGAGCTGGTGGGATACATGTGGGTTGAACCCCGTAAATATGCTCAGTATCGGCCGCAATTTATTCAGGATATAGAGGGGCTGACTGCAGATGAAAAGTAAGCTATTGCTGTTTTTGTTAAGTGTGATGGTTATGCAGCCCGCCGCGGCCGAGTTTCTGCAGGGCGATGCGCTGATTGCCCGGGCCAAACAGCTCGCCAGTGACATTGAGCCTGCGGCGCACAGCGCCTTAACCGGTTTAGAGCGTACCTACAGAGTTGAGCTGAAGAACAATAAGGTGACAGTGTATGGTCACAAAATCTGGTTCTATCCCACAACCGCATCGGTGCAAAACAATGCTTATGAAAGCATTTACTTTAATCAGCTCAATGAGACGCTCACCGTATTGACGGCAGCCAGCATTTCGCCCTCGGGCAACGTTAATTATGTGAATGAATCACATCAGAAGGTCATCGCGGAAGATACCTATAATACGTTTACTGAAACCGAAAAGATGATTGTTTCCTTCCCGGCAGTGGAAGTGGGTGGCGTGACCCTCGTTGCCTATAAAATTGAAGAAACTCTCACGCCGGAGCGCTCCTACTGGAGTGTTCGTTCTTACCCGCAGCAAACTGCAGATATGCAACATTACAGTTTCGAGGCCCAATGGGACGACAGTGCGGCGTTGTATTTTGAAAATACCAGTGAGTTTGTTGCCTGTGAGCAGCAGTCGCAAAGCGTTGTTTGTTCTGGCGAAAACCTGGTGGCTGCGGAGTCTGACAGTGTGGTGAACTGGGGAGACCAACTTGGTCAGATAACCCTTTCCACTGAGCCTGACTGGCAGGCAGTCAAAGCTGAAGTCCGCCCCGGGTTTGTAAAAGCGATTGAGCACAACGAGGGGGTACGACCATTGGTGGAAAAATTAGCCGCCAGTGCTGATGGTAAAACAGCGCTTATCCAGGCTATATTTGAGTTTGTGGCACGCGACATTCGATATGTATCCCGCTCCGAAGCGGGCTATGACATTGTCCCCCATAATGTTGACGAAACCCTTGCCAACCGGTTTGGTGACTGCAAGGATAAATCGTCACTGCTGATAGCCATGCTTCATGCTATCAACATCGATGCTGAGCCGGTGCTGGTGGCAACTAAAAGGGAGCGCCCGTCGATGGCTGGTGCCGCGTCGGTTGGTTTGTTTGATCATGTTGTGGTTTGCTTTACGTATGAGGGCCTGCAGTACTGTTTAGACCCAACCGATCCTTACACTCAGTGGCAAAGTACGTCGGACTGGATCCAGGGGCGGGTAGCGTTAAACCTGTCCAATGACGAATCGCTGTCTACCATTCCAAGGCCACAATATCGCTGGCAATTGCAAGCGCAGTCAGATATCACTATTACGCAGGAGGGCGGCCAAAAAGAGCTCGTTACGCTCACCTTCCTGAATGAATATGCGTCGTTAATGCGCCAGAATATGGCTGGCTTATCGCAGCCGAAGCGTCTGGAGTATATGGTTGATGTCTATCACGATGTCGCCAACGAAGAGGCTGAACCGGTCTTTGAGATCTCGGGTGTGGATACCATGTCGAGCAGGTTAACCACCCATTCAGAAACGATTTACGACAGCTATTTTGATCCTCAGCAGGGCGTGTCTCTGGCGGAAAATGACTCCTGGCTACGCGGAGAGCTGTCTTCTTCGTGGCTGAACAATGAAGTGTATGGCCATTATTATCCGGGGTTCCGAGTGGAGTCGGAGTATAAGATTCAGCTCCCCCATAATTGGCAACTAAACCGCTTTCCCGCTAAGCTAAGCCTCGAACATAAATATGGCGCACTCACCCGGTCGTACCGTTTTGAACAAGGTGAAGAGCTGGATATCCTGCATGTTACTACCACTTTATCTCTACCTTCCCGGTATTTAGCGGTTGAAGAGATAGCAGCTTTTAACGATTTATTAAATGTATTTTATAAGCAGGCGCCAATTACTTTTGGGCATGATGGCTAAAGCTTGTAGCTAAACTCAGTCCTGCTCGTTATGGGCGGGATGAACAACAGCGCAGGCCATTACACTACAAAAACTTAGCAGCGTGGTCACCATCACAAAAGTGAGAGCAGGGGGCATATTAATGGTGGCCACCAGATAAGCGCCAATCGACGCCCCACTGAGGTGGAAAAAGCCAACCAAGGCGGCCAGAAAGCCAGCCGATGTGTTAGAAAAGCTAAGCATCAGAGACACACTACAAGGCATGGCAATACCAGCAAAAAAGAAAGCCAGGTAGCCAAGCAGCAAAGTTCCCCAGAGTGTGTTTGAGCTCATTGTGGTTAGCCAGAGTAAGGTACAGCATGACAACCCCAGAATAATCAGCCCTGAAAGCTTAAATTTATAGACAGCGGAGACGGTCGGTAATCTGATATTAAGGTAACTGCCAAGCACAAAACAAAGCGTGGCCAGCAGTGAAAAAAGTGAAAAGGCAGTTTTACTGAAACGGTGTTCATCCATCAGCAGTGACGGGCTGACGGTGACGAAACCAAAAACAATGCCATAGAGTAGTCCGCTTGCCACACCGACTAATAAAATTCGCGGCAGACAGGTTCTCATCAGCGCCAGGGTCTCGCTGATGACGTGTAAAGAACGCGGCTTATGCTGTGAGTCTAACTGCGGTGCAATATAAAAAAGCAACCAGAAAGCTAGTAACGCCAGGCACAGCACTACACCAAATATTGCTGTAATACCGGCATAGTGACCTACCAGGGTGCCTATCAGAGGCGCTACCGCAGGAGCAATCGCAAAGGCTATATTGGTCAGGGATAGAGACACATTGAGCTGCTGCGGGCTAAATAGCTGTTTTGATAATGCCCGAGTAACCGACACGCCAACTCCGCCTCCAAGCCCTTGAATTATCCGTCCCGCCAAAAAGACTTGTGGGGTATTAGCCAGGGCAACCAAAAGGGTGCCCAGCATAAATAACAGCAAGCCTGCCTGGAGCAGTCGCGTTTTATTCAGATAGTCGCAGGCGACGCCGGACAACAATTGCGAAACAGAAAATGCAATAAGAAAGATGGCGACACTTTTTTCTATCATTCCGATCCCGCTACTGTGCAAAGTCGCGAGTTCCTGAAAGAAAGGCGTGTAGATCCCCGTAGAAACCTGACCAAGAACGGACAGCAGAATGAAAGTAATGATCACCAGATAAAACGAACGACTCGAAATCGATGATTTCATTAATACAGTTTCTCGCGAGCGCGTAAAATTAAAGACTCTGTAAATCTACCCTTTTGATATGACAAACTTTTGAACCTGCAATCATCAGCAAGAATCCGTTCGTTGGATCATAGTATCGTGCCTGCATATACATTTAACGACACTACGATTCATAAAAGATAATCAATAAATCATCATTGATACAGCACCTTAGCAGTATAGCTAGGACAGTGCAGTCTGCACGAATTGTGCTCAAAAAAAAGCCCCGCGATTATCGCGAGGCGATTGACCTAGGATGGCAAAAGTTAAATGCTTTCTACATCACCGAGAGTGATCTCAATGTTGAGTTTATGTTAATGTCCGTTCAGGTAGGAAAGTACAATCTTACATATTCCAAGATGACAACATAAACTTATCGAAGATTTCATTATTTCTAGTTGCAAATACAACGAAATATGTTGAGCCATCAACAGAAAAAAGAAAATACTTTTGGGTATTTTCCTTTTTATTTTCCCAAACGCGCACAGGTGTAATATCTTCCATCTTCTGTTCCAAGTTAGCTGAGTTAAATTTTATAGTCAGAGGCTTTTTAGAATAATCCTTCTTAATTCTACTCAACATGCTCTCGTCTAACAGCTTCATATCCAATTCAACCAAATTCACTTTATCTAATTGCCCAATCTTCCAATTAAAAATTGTATCTTCAGTTTCGCTTGCAAATGCAAATAAGCCCGTACTAACAAGTAGTAACGCAATCACGTAGTTTTTCATGCACAATCGCCTTATATTCCGACTCAACTTTAAGGGCATTATTTTCGTGAACAGGTTCGCCATTTGGGGCTATCGATTCATCAAATTTGCCGCTATCCATATCTACAGCATGACCAAACACCTCGTGAGCCATTATTGCTTCGGGGCTGTTTATTACAGTCGCTCCATCTTTATTAGTCGTGGATAATTCAGCACCTGGATTAATTGATGTAACCGAACCACTCCCTTTTCCATTTGATGAATCTGCAACATTGCCGAGTGCATTTATACCAGGATTGCTATTGCCAAGAGTTGCCACAATCATGTGAGTATTCTTGGATGATTCAAGTTGCGCAGCTCTCGCTTTAAATGCTGGTGAGGAATTTTTCACTTTATCATAAGTAACTTTGTTAACAGCAACTTCGCTTTGAGGGCCAAAAAATTTGACCTCACGGCCGTCAGGATCAACATATTTATAAGGATTGTTATTCGCATAAGCATACCGATTAAAGCTATGCACATCTCGAAATCCAATGGGGTCATTGCTGTAAAAGCGCCCGATAACGGGATCATAGTATCGTGCCTGCATATACATTCAACGACACTACGAGCCATAGTAGATAGTCAATAAATCATAATTGATACAGTATCTTAGCAGTATAGCTAAACTAATGAAGTCTACACGTATTGTGCTCAAAAAAAAGCCCCGCAAGTGCGAGGCTGAGTGTTCAGATAAAGTGACAGTCCTATTTATTATTAACTTCTCGCTTTAAATTTTTAGACGTGAATAGAATTGATAGCCGCTCCAACAGGTGCAAGAACAGAATACAACTGCTAATAACCAAATAATAGAAGCGCCTTGTTCAGATTCCTCCGCTAGAAATTTATTGCTTATCAATTCGTTATTAAATTGATTAAGGCCGAGAAGCCTTTTTCCTTCTACAGTTAAAGTAACCAACCGGTTAATTTTTGGAGCTTTTACTTCTGAGCAAGGGATTTTTTTTGTTCTTACGAAGTAACTTTGTCCTGACTTCAATGAAACACTATGAGTATGAATAATTTTACTGTTTTTCCAAAAACCACACTCATACTTTGTCAAAATTCCTGTCACTTCAGTTGTTTCTGTAGACAATTTTTTCAAAAGCATTAAAACAAGACATAAAGATACAATCAGCAAGAACGAGAATTCTATAGCTTTCGCAATTTTACTTTTACCCTTCATCTGGATTTATCGCTTTACTAATATTGTCTATGTTTTCATTAGTCTCTAATTGCATCAAAGATACCTCTGCTGTTGATTTGACGCTGGTGCCTATTAAATCTCCGACACCATCCGACTTCAGAAATGCTTTGCCGAGGTCACCAACATTATCAATTATGCCTTTTACGCCAGTGCCAACATCTAAAATAGCCCCAATCCCATCGGCAGTTGCTGGATTAACATCACCATAAGTTTGCAGCAATTCGGAAACTGCTGAGCCGCCCATCGCTCCATCGAGAAAGGTCGTAACCCCCATGGACACAGCGGGAGGATTAGCAGTGATGACACCACCTATCATTTCAACCATTCCCAAAGACATTTTAGCGTGCCTTTTTAAAATCTCTCCTCTTGGCACATCAGCATCATATTCACGTACTTTTCTCGCATTCACCATCTGAGAATACGGAGTAGATGTTTTACCGTCAGGATCAATATACTTGTATGGATTATTGTTGGCATAAGCATATCTATTGAAACCGTGAATCCCATTTTGGCTTCCAATATGTGAAAGCGCATCAACCGGATCATTCGCGTAGAAACGACCTATGACCGGATCATAGTATCGAGCCTGCATATAAAGAATGCATACACTTAATTTTAAGAAAATGACCAGAAAACTTGCGTAATCTTCTTAATCGTTTAAGATTTGGCGGTGAGGTTAATTTTTTGTGCGTATTATGTTGCGGGCTTTGTGTTTGCCGCAGTGGCTCACTAAATCAATCATTGTATTAGTATCAGCGTGTTACATGTTTTGTGTTTTCAGTTTGTGAGGATTAGGAGCATGTTTGTTACGCTGAAGTAGATGATAAACAGAGATCTTGATATGAAAGATTCACTAAAACCAAACTTAAGCTTCTGGCAAATATGGAACATGTGCTTTGGCTTTTTCGGCATCCAGTATGGCTTTGGGTTGCAGCAGGCTAACCTGAGTCCGATTTTTCGTTATCATGGCGCTGCAGAACATGAATTGCCTATTCTGTGGTTAGCAGGGCCGGTAACCGGGTTATTAATTCAACCACTGATCGGGGCGTTAAGCGACGGTACCTGGACCCGCTTCGGACGTCGTAAACCCTTTTTTATGATCGGTGCTCTGGTAGGCTCGATTGCCGTGATGTTTATGCCTTATGTGCCTGAACTCTGGATGGTGGTGGGTCTGTTCTGGATCCTCGATGCGGCAATGAATACCGCAATGGAACCCTACCGTGCGCTGGTAGGCGACAAGCTTAATCACCAACAGCGTCCCACCGGTTATGCCTTGCAGTCGTTTATGATAGCGGCTGGTCAAATGCTGGCTGGTTTGATGCCGTTGATTATGATTTCTGTTGGTGTGTCTGCGGAAACCGATGGCAAGCAAATTCCTGAAATCGTCAAATACTCTTTTGCCATTGGCGTAGTGGTTATCCTGGTTTCCATGGCGTGGTCATTTGTAAAAACTGAAGAATACCCACCGGAAGATCTGGAAGCCTTTCATGCTAACCGCGAACACAAAAGCATCGGTCATGTATTTACCGAGTTGTGGAGTGCACTGGTTGATATGCCCAAATCCCTGCGCGCAGTGTGGTGGGTGAAGCTGGTTACCTGGTTTGGGTTGCCAATGATGTGGCAGTATCTGGCATTGTCGATTGCCCGCCACGTTTATGACGCCCCCAATCCCGACAGTCCCGGTTTTGTTGAAGGGACGGCTCAGGTAGGGATGGCTTTTACTATCATGAATGTCACCACATTGATTATGGCACTGGTTATTGCCAAAGTGGTCACCAGGATTGGTGATGCCAAAACTTATGCACTATTTTTATTAGTGGGTGGTGTGGGCTATCTGTCAATGCAGCTTACTACCGACTTATATATGACCTTTGCTTGTATGGCCTTGGTTGGCATTGGCTGGTCTGCGGTGATTACTGTCCCCTTTATTATTGCTGCGGACGTTACGCCAGCGGCCCGGGTTGGGGTTTATATGGGATTACTGAATGCTATGATTTGTCTGCCACAGATCATGGAAATGCTTTCCGTTGGCTATTTTTACGATTCTCTGCTTGGCGGGGATCCTCGTAACGCCTTGGCGCTGGCCGGTATTTTATTTATTGTTGGTGCAGGCCTGGCTCTGCGCATTAATACCAAACCTGATCACCTGGCTAATCAGGAGAAACAATCATGCAATTAACCCAGATGAACCGTCAGTGGTGGAAAGAAGGCGTTGTTTATCAAATATATCCGCGAAGCTTCCAGGACTCCAACGGTGATGGTGTTGGCGATCTGCAAGGCATAATCAACCGGTTGGATTATATTGCTTCGCTCGGCGTGGATATTGTGTGGCTAAATCCCATCTACAAATCGCCCAATAACGACAATGGCTACGATATCTCTGATTATCGTGACATTATGGATGAGTTCGGCACCATGGCCGACTTTGATGAATTGCTGGCTGGCTTTCATGCCCGAGGCATTAAAGTGGTGATGGACCTGGTGGTTAACCACTCCAGCAGCGAACATGAATGGTTTAAACAGGCCTGCTCATCGCGAGACAACCCATACCGCGATTACTATCACTGGTGGCCGGCTGAAAAAGGCACGCCGCCGGAGCGTTGGTCATTTTTCGATGAAGAAGGCAGCGCCTGGGCTTATCATGAGCCCACAGATGCCTATTATTTGCATTATTTTGATAAAACCCAGCCAGATTTAAACTGGGAAAACCCCAAACTGCGCGAAGAAATCTTCGACATGATGCATTTTTGGTTTAAAAAAGGCATCGACGGTTTCCGGATGGATGTGATCACCTTTATTTCCAAGCACGATGATTATCCGGTGTTTGAGGGGGTGCATGGCGATGCCATGATTGATGTCTATGCCGAGGGGCCTCGCTTGCATCAGTACCTGAATGAAATGAACCGCGAGGTATTGCAGCATTACGACATTATGACCGTTGCTGAAGGACCGGGTACAAACTTAGACAATATTCATGATCTGGTTGATGAAGACCGCCATGAGCTCAATATGAATTACCATTTTGAGCATGTGGAATTAGGTGTGGATCAACGTAAGATTGTTAATGCTGACTTTCAGAACCTGGTGAAGTACAAAGAGATCATGAGTGCCTGGGCCACTACCTTTGATGAAAAAGGCTGGGGCACCCAGTGGCATACCAATCATGACTTTCCGCGTCAGGTGTCGTGGTTTGGCGATGATTCCTCAGCCCATCGTGTGCAGTCATCCAAGCTGTTAAGTACCTTTTTGCTGACCATGCGAGGCACGCCTTATTACTACATGGGCGACGAAATTGGCATGACTAACGCCAAATTCGAGAGCATTGACGATTACAACGACCTGATGACCATTAATTGGTATAACCTCACTAAAAATGAGGGGGGCGATGCCGAGATGCTGCTTGAATCGCATAAGTTAAGTGGTCGGGACAATGCCAGAACGCCCATCCAGTGGGATGATTCGGCGAATGCCGGCTTTACTACCGGAAAGCCATGGTTAAAAGTTACTGGTAATTACCCGCAGATCAACGTTGCTGCACAGGAAGATGATCCGGATTCACCGTTAAATTACTTTCGCAAACTCACCCGTTTACGCAAAGATAATCTAACGCTGGTGTACGGTGCCTATGAGCTGCTATTACCGGATGATGAGCATATTTATGCCTACACCCGTAAGCTCGACGATGAAGTGATACTGGTACTGCTTAACTACTCGAGCAGCCAGCATCACTGTGCGATGGCGCCGGCATTAATAGGTGATAATGTGCTGATAAATAACTACGCTGGGCTACAAAAGGATGACTCAGGTTATACCCTCGAGCCCTGGCAGGCCGCGGTGATTAAGTTAGCGTAAGCGCTTTGCTAAACCCACTAAAGCCGCTCAACTGAGCGGCTTTAGTGTTTTTATACTTGGCCGGTACTGGGCTGAAGCCCCCGTTTTAGCCACTTATCAACCGCTTAGCGCTTAACTCGGCGTCGGAAGAAAATGGTAGTTAAGCCAATCATAAGTAATGCCAGCGGATGCATCGCCCCACCTGAAGAACCGCCACCCGATGGGGGCGTAGGTTCCCCACTGCTGTCGATTAGCGTATTGGGCACTGGATTTAAATCCGGGTTAGTCACGGTTGCCGCATCGGTTACCACAATATCGGTAATCAACACAAAGTTGTCACCATCCGGTTCCCGACCATTGGCTGCATCATCGTTGGTATAGTTTTGCAGTGGGATGGAGTTTGCCGCTCCGCCTAAGTTAAACCGTGAGAGTTCGCCAATTGCGTCCGCCACGTCCATACCGTTATCAATTACCTGACCAAATACGGTAAACCCGCCATTCTGTACATCCAGATTCTGGCTGTTGTCAGATAAATTAATAAACCACTGAGAGGTGGCACTGTTAGGATCGCCGGCTTGTTTGGCCATGGCGATGGTGCCGCGTACATTAGACAGTTCCGGTTCATTGACCACGGCTACACCGGTAGCCACGTTGTCCAGAGGCAGAGTATTGTTGTAGGTAAAGCCCCCCGCCTGAACGACAAAGTCAGGTTCCAGACGATGCACCACATTGTTGGCATAAGCCCCCGAGTTTACATACTCCAGAAAGTTTTCTACTGTCTCCGGGGTTTCTTCATCAAAAAGGTTTACGCTAATGGTGCCCATATTGGTGCGAATTTCCACCACGGTTGCTGCAGCCTGAAAGCTCAACAGGGCGGCCGTGCTCAATGCGAGTATTGGTTTTATCATGCCTGGTAATCTGCTCGTTGTTATTAAATTAAGGCCAATAGTACGCAAACTCCCCAGGTCCGGAAACCCTTTCTCTGTATCATTTTGTAATCGCGCCAGATCCCCGTTAAACCAAAGCAATCCATAACTCTTTCCCTGGGTAAACGCCACTGATTGGCAATTATTGTTCCCGCTGTCTACTATACACAGTGATACTTGTAGCGTTCGATGGATACAATAACCAGAGAGGAAGAACGACTTGGATATGAATAATACAGAGACAAGGCTCCTCAAAAAATACCGCCTGCTTGATGAGGGTCACCAGACCATTGTTGAAAAGTTTATCGATAAAATCCTCGCTCAGGATAAGGACAGTTGCGATGCCAATTTGTCTAACGCGGAGCTGGTGGAGTATGCCATAGAGCTGGAAAGACAAAGCGACGCTTAGTTATCAGTAAGTGTCCACTCCGCCTGTCTTACCGGGTAATTAGTCGTAAAACAGGGCAGTGTGATCCTGCGATGGTGCTAAAAGGGCATTTAAAGTGTGTCCTGTGTCCGCAATTCATCCCAATCCCGGCTTAAATGCAGTAAACTTGCGCTCAACTTAGTCATTACAGGATGATTTCAGTGGCCTTACAATGGTTTCCGGGGCATATGCACAAAGCCCTTAAAGAAATAAAAGAATCGATAAGTCAGGTTGATATCCTTATAGAAGTGCTTGATGCGCGGATCCCTTATTCCAGTGAAAACCCGGAAATTGCTAAAATCAGGGGCGATAAGCCGGTCCTGAAAATTCTCAATAAATATGATCTGGCCGATCCCGAACTCACCGCACAGTGGCAGGCTTATCTGGAAAGTGAGCGTGGTGTAAAAACCATTACGACTACCACCGACAATCCGGCAAACAGCAAGCAAATTATCAAATTAGTGCAAACGATTTGTGCCCAGAAACACGCGTCTGTGAAGTCGATCAATGCCATGATCACCGGGATTCCGAATGTGGGTAAATCGACCCTGATTAACATTCTGGCTGAAAGGGTTATCGCTAAAACCGGTAATGAACCGGCGGTAACCAAGTCTCAGCAGCGGATTAACTTAGGTGGCGGGATCGTGCTGTTCGACACACCGGGCGTGCTTTGGCCAAAACTGGAAAACCCCAATTCCATTTATCGACTGGCGTCTTCCGGTGCAGTAAAAAATACTGCGATGGAGTACGATGATGTGGGGTTTTATGCCGCTGACTATTTAATTAAAGCTTACCCTGAGGCAATGAAAGAGCGTTACAAGCTCGAAGAGTTGCCCGATACAGAGCTTGAGTTTTTAGAAGCCGCCGCGAAAAGCCGGGGAGCCATTATGGCCGGTGGTCGGGTTAACCTGCATAAGATTTGTGAAATCTTATTAACCGAACTTCAGGCCGGAAAGCTTGGGCGTTTAACGCTGGAAACGCCGCAAATGATTGAGCAGGAAAAAGTTGAGATGGCCGCGGCTGCCGAGAAAAAAGCAGCCGAAAAAGCCAAACGTAAACAGAAGTTTAAAGACGGCTCGCTAACCCCCGATAAAGTGGCTCGTAAAGAAAAGCGCAATGAAAAGCGCCAGGAACAGAGCCGCAGAATGAAACAGGGTCGCCGCTGATCACTACCCATTGAATTGGTGGCCAGCCTTAAGATTGTGCCAGTTGAAAAGCGCAAATACCCACGGCACTGGCCAGATTCAATGACTCAATAGTGCCGTTACCTGCAATGGTAAAAGCGTCGGCGTTCATCTGCGATAGCGCCTCTTGCGGTACGCCTCGCGCCTCGTTGCCAAACAGGTAGCAAGGGTAGTCAGCAAAACGCTTGTCGGTTATGGCAGTGCCGGTTAAGTCGAGGTAAGCAAACTTTTCAAACCGACTTTGTAATTGCGTGAGCGTGATATCCAACTCGACAGGCAGATGAAAAATAGCCCCCATACTGGCCCGCACGGCCTTGGAATTAAACGGGTCGACACTGTTAGGACTCAATAACAGCCGGAAGCGACCAAACCAGGCTAACGAACGCAATACAGTCCCCAGATTGCCAGGGTCCTGAATCTCATGCAGATAAATACAACGCTCATTGCCCACAGCGGTGACCGGGCTCCCCTGGCTCGCTGGCAGAGGTACTCTGGCAATGACGCCCTGAGGCGTTTTGGTGTCGCTGAGTGCGGCCATTTGCCGTTCGGTAACCGACACTACATCAAAGCGTTCATCCAGAGGGAGCCCCCGAGCCTGCCAGGCATCGGTGACATATAGCGTAACCGACTGCGACATCAACGGTGAGCGTTGCAGTTCCTGAATCAGATGTTCCCCCTCCACTAAATAATAACCAAACTGCGAACGGTATTTTTTCTGATGCAGTTTTTTTACGTCGTCTAGTTTCATGGTGCAGGCGGTTCCGGGTACAAAAGGGGCAATAGGCGCTCACAGAGACGCGTGTTAAGATAGAGGCGTATTGTAGCCTGTAATAGCCGTGAAGTCAGGCTGGCTGGCAAAGTTTGTTAGCGCTTGTTAATTTGCAAATAACTTAGGCATGATTACAATGTACGCCGATTTCCCACCAGTCACAGCAGAGTAGATATGGCCCGCTCAAAAACCAGTAAAAAATGGATGGAAGAACACGTTAACGATCCGTATGTAAAAAAGGCGCAGGCCGACGGTTATCGTTCCCGGGCCAGTTACAAACTTATCGAGATCAACGAAAAGGATAATCTGTTCCGTTCAGGTAGCGTGGTGATGGACTTAGGTTCAGCGCCGGGGGGCTGGTCGCAGATCGTCGCTCCCGTAGTGGGTGAAAACGGGCGGGTGATTGCCTCAGATATTCTGCCTATGGACAGTATTATCGGGGTAGACTTTATTCAGGGTGATTTCACCGATGAAGCGGTATACGACCAGATTCTGCAGGTGCTTGGCGATGATCAGGTGGATGTTGTGGTTTCGGACATGGCGCCTAATCAAAGTGGTGTAAAAACCACCGACCAGTATGCTTCCATGTATCTGGTGGAGCTGGCGCTGGACATGGCCAGAAATGTGTTGCAGCCCGGTGGCAGTTTCTGTGCAAAAGTATTTCAGGGCGTGGGCTACGATGACTACGTCAAAGACGTTCGCTCCTCGTTTAGTAAAGTGGTGGTCCGAAAGCCCGCCGCTTCGCGCCCCCGTTCACGGGAAGTGTATCTGGTAGCTACCGGATTCAAGGGCTGATAATCAGCCCTGTTGCTATCTCAGCGTTCCAGTAACGGCAGCTTATCCGGTACGCCATTCCAGCTGTCTGCATCCTCAGGCGGCGCAATCACTTCAGTAATGTTTGGCCACTGCTGACTAAGCTCAGCATTAATGGCCAGATAGGGCTCTTGCGCTTCGGTCAGTTCCGTATCCTGAACAATGGCCTCCGCAGGGCACTCCGGTACGCACAACGCACAATCAATACAGATAGCCGGATCGATGGCCAGAAAGTTGGGCCCTTCAAAAAAAGCGTCTACCGGGCACACCGCTACACAGTCGGTATACTTACACTTTACGCAGTTGTCGGTCACTACAAAGGTCATGATGAAATGGATATTGGATCAGTTTGGGCCGATTATAAGGGTTATGTAGCCTGATCTAAAGCCAAATGCCACACAATGGCTACCGGATTGGTGACAACTGCATTAAACTATAGCCGCTCTGACAGACAGGCTGTCCGGCGAACCAGGATCCTCCCTCATGTTGCGTTTAACCGATATAAAACTTCCTCTTGATCATAACGACTCAGCACTCGCTGAAGCGATTGTCAGAAAGCTGGCAATTTCCGCTGAAGACCTGTTACACGTTAACGTGTTTAAACGCGGGTACGATGCGCGGAACAACAGGGATATTCAGCTGATTTATACGGTGGATGTTGAGGTGAAAGGTGAGGCTGACTTACTTGCGAAGTTTGCCAAGGATACTCAGGTTCGGGTTACCCCGGACATGACCTATAAGTTTGTTGCTCAGGCACCGGAAAACCTGACTCACCGCCCGGTAGTGGTAGGGCTGGGCCCGTGCGGGATTTTTGCGGCGTTGATCCTGGCGCAGATGGGGTTTAAACCCATAGTGCTGGAACGGGGTAAGGCGGTGCGTGAGCGCACCAAAGATACCTTTGGCTTCTGGCGTAAGCAGCCGCTCAATCCGGAATCCAACGTACAATTTGGCGAAGGCGGTGCCGGGACGTTTTCCGACGGCAAGCTATACAGCCAGGTGAAAGACCGCAAGCATTACGGGCGTAAGGTGTTACACGAGTTCGTTGAAGCCGGCGCTCCGGAAGAAATTCTTTATGTCAGTAAGCCGCATATAGGGACCTTTAAACTGGTTAGCATGGTCGAGAAAATGCGCCAGCAGATTATTGATCTGGGCGGCGAAATCCGCTTTTCCAGTCGGGTAGAAAAACTGGATCTCGATGAAGAAGAGGGGCAATACAGCGTAAAAGGGCTGCATTTGTCAGACGGCAGTTATCTGGCATGTAAACAGGTGATAATGGCCCTTGGCCACAGTGCTCGCGACACCTTTCAAAACCTGTATGACCAGGGCGTTTACATGGAAGCTAAACCGTTTTCGATTGGCTTTCGGATAGAGCATGAACAAAGCATGATTGACCATTGCCGGTTTGGGGATAACGCCGGGAATCCCATTTTGGGCGCTGCAGATTATAAACTGGTCCATCATTGTAAAAATGGCCGCACGGTTTACAGTTTTTGTATGTGTCCGGGCGGTACAGTAGTAGCCGCTGCATCTGAGCCCGGCCGCGTGGTCACCAATGGCATGAGTCAGTATTCCCGGCACGAGCGTAACGCGAACAGCGCCATTGTAGTGGGGATTACGCCGGAACAGGACTATCCAGGTCATCCACTGGCGGGTATCGAATTACAGCGTCGCCTTGAGGAACTGGCATTTAAAGCCGGCGGTGAGAATTACAACGCACCGGGACAGTTAATTGGCGACTTTCTGGCAGATAAACCAAGTGCCGAATTGGGGGAAGTCACCCCGTCCTACACGCCGGGCGTTACGTTAACCGATCTAAGCAAAGTGGTGCCCGACTATGTGACTCAGGCCATTCGTGAAGCCATTCCGGCATTCGACCGCCAGATTAAAGGGTTTGCTAAAGCCGATGGCACCCTGACCGGCGTTGAAACCCGCACCTCATCGCCGGTGTGCATAAAACGTGATAAAGACTACCAGAGCATTAATGTGAAAGGGTTGTATCCGGCGGGCGAGGGCGCAGGCTATGCCGGTGGCATCTGGTCGGCAGGTATTGATGGTATTCGGGTCGCTGAGGCGCTGGCGCTGGCGTTTGATAACAACCATTAATAACTTCACTTGCTCGCAGAGTATAGAGCCCAGGGGTTCCTGGTGCTATAGTAGATCGTGAGCATTCACAGGCCACTGAAATGGATAACCCCAATACACCAGACACTGTCGTACAGACTGTCGTCGATACCAATTCTATTGGTGCTTTGGCTCGGGTGCGCAGACACCGGTTATTACAAATCTGTGGCGTGAGTGCGTTAGGCCTGGTGGCATCGGTATTGGTTGCCCGAGGCGTCGCCTTAACCATTTTTTCCGCTGGTCTGCTTTCTCTGGTACTGGCCTTTTTACTGGCCTACAAGCACAAGTCACAAGCCTCTTCCTTTGTACTGCTGAGTTCTATGTCGGCCATGTTATTCGCCCTGGCCTTAGTGGGCGCAGGGCTGTTTGATATCGCCATAATTGGCTACCCATGCCTACTGATCTTTGCCGCCATTCTCGGCGGCGTGGGGCTGTTCAGCACGTTGCTTACACTAACGATTGTGCAATGCTCGGTGCTGGTGTGGCTTAATCTGGGTGGCTATGTTACTCCCAGTACGCCAAAGGTCAGCTGGGAGCACCTGATTTTTGTGCAGGTTATTTTTATTATTACTGGCTTCAGCGTTTATGTATTGGTTCGCGATATCAAACAGTTAATGAACTCTCTACAAAGTGAAAATGAGAAAGTTCAGCTCAGTCGCGCGCAAATTCAGCATCTGGCACATCACGATCCTCTCACGCAATTGCCTAACCGATTACACGGTGAACTGTTATTTCAACATTTGTTGGAGCAGAGTAAAACCAATAATACCCAGCTGGCTATGTTGTTTCTGGATCTGGATAACTTTAAACCGGTTAACGATGCACTTGGCCATGTGGCCGGCGATGTGTTGCTGGAAGAGCTTGCTCAGCGTCTCGGCGACCACCTTGGCGAAAGGCAGCACCTTATCCGGTTTGGTGGCGATGAGTTTTTAGTGCTGACACCCTGCGCCGGCGATTGTGAGAACAATGATGCGCTGCAGGCGTTTGTGAACAGCTTGCTCCTGGAATGTGCCAAAGAGTTTGAGTTGTTGCAAAACCGGGTGGTGATTTCGTCTTCAATTGGCATTGCTGTTGCGCCCAAAGATGGCGAACACTTCAAAGAGCTTTGTCGCAAAGCTGATATTGCTATGTATCAGGCAAAAAGCGATGGCCGTAATACGTACCGCTATTACTCCCCTGAGCAGGACGAGCTTAGCGAAGAGCGTTTTAAACTGTTGCAAAAATTGCGCAGTGCGGTCAGTGCCAATGCGTTTGAATTATACTATCAGCCTATCGTTGACCTGAATTCACAGCAGCCTCTGGTCGTAGAAGCATTGTTACGGTGGCCTCAGCCTGATGGTGGAATGATTGGGCCTGACATTTTTATTCCTCTGGCGGAGACCGCCGGAGTGATCAATACGCTAGGCAGCTGGGTGTTAGAGCAGGCATGCTTATTTTGTGCTGAGCAACGCCTGAGCGGTTTGTCTGACCTGCGAGTGGCGGTGAATATCTCGGCCTTACAATTCAACGACGGTTTATTACAAAGCCATGTAGAGCGCGCGTTACAACGGGCCAACTTGCCACCTGAAGCGTTGGAAATTGAGTTAACAGAGTCACTTTTTCTCAATGAATCTTCGGGGATTGTGGCGCAACTTACAGCACTTACCGATCTAGGCATTACCATTGCTATCGATGACTTTGGCTCGGGATATTCAAACCTGGCTTACTTACGCAGGTTTAATGCCTCTACTTTAAAGATAGACCGCTCGTTTATTCATCCACTAACCAGTGATGACAACGATGTACCGTTAGTTCAAGCCATGATCACTATGGCCAGCAGTCTGGGGATGAACACCATCGCAGAGGGCATAGAAGATGAGGCCACCAGACAGATGCTGTTGAACATGGGGTGTAATTTAGGGCAGGGTTATCACTGGTCGAAGCCGTTAAGTGCCACAGACATTACCGTGCAGCTCAAGTCACTGACTTAAAGCAAGTCATAAGAATGCCTGTTGTGGTTGAAGCCGGCGGGGCAAGCAACGGGATTCAATTACCCGCCCCACACAACTTGCAACTGCTCAAAGTGTATCGGTTTGCTACAACTTAAACTGGTTAATAACTTCACGCAGTTCACCCGCCACCTGACTTAAGCGAGTGGCATCGGCTGCTAACTGGCCGGCGTTGTCACTGGCTTTATCACTGACATTGCTGATGGCCACCAACGAGCGGTTAATTTCTTCAGCAACGCTGGTTTGCTGGCTGGTTGCCTGTGCTATTTGCGTACTCTGCGACTGCACAGTGCTGATTGACTCACTGATATGACTTAGTGATGTGGCCACTTCTTGCGCCTGTTCCACACCCTGCTCCGATTTCTTCTGACCTTCCTGCATGGCCGTCTGGGTTTGCGAGGTCATATGTTGTAAACGCTCAACCATTTTACGAATATCATCGGTGGAATCCTGCGTGCGAGAGGCCAGTGAGCGCACTTCGTCGGCGACCACTGCAAAGCCGCGCCCTTGTTCGCCAGCCCGGGCAGCCTCGATTGCCGCGTTTAACGCCAGCAGGTTCGTTTGTTCAGCAATACCGTTGATAACATCAATTACAGCTCCGATGTTTTCCGACTCCTGCGACAATCCACCTACAACCTGTACCGCTTCATTAATGGATTCTGCCAGTTGCTGAAGTTCGCCGCGGGCGCTATTGGCCAGCTGCATCCCATCATTAGCCTGTTGCTCTGCTGTGGTAGCGGCATCACTGGACTGCGACGCATTGGCGGAAATTTCCTGAACCATAGTCGCCATTTGCGTTACTGCACTGGAAACCGAGTCAACCTGGCGCTGCTCCTGGCGTACTTCATCACTGGTACTTTGAGATAGCTCCTTTAAATTCTCTGCCGCGTCCGCTACCGCCTGGGTACTCTGGGCCGCTTCTATCAGTAAATGATGCAGTTTATCGGTGAACAGGTTGAACTGTTCGGCCAGTTGACCGACCTCGTCCCGACTGGTGATTGTCAGACGTTTGGTCAGGTCCCCTTCACCCGAGGCAATATCAGCCATGGCTTCTTTCATTTGCAAAATAGGACGGGTAACACGGGTGCTTGCCACATAGGTTATCGAAACCAGAATACCGATAATAACTAACGCCAGGATCCCGGCAACGAGGATGGCATGCTGAATGGGTTCTGCTATCACACTTTGTGGCAGTATAAATCCCAGCGTCCAGTTCATTTCAGGCGTGCTGAGCCGGGCGTGGCGATACGTTGCGTAATAATCCTTACCCTGCCAACGGACATCGACTGTCCCTTCTGTGTTGGCCGTCATGGCAGTGGCCAGCGCCGCAAAGCCTTCTGAATCATTGAATGCGGTATCGAATAAAGCCAGAGGAGAGCTGATATCCAGCGTATCGCCGGTCTTGGGGAAGTACACCACATTTTGGTTTTCATCAACCAAAAAGGCGACCCCCTGACCTTCATAGCGAATATCGTCGAGCACACCCGCGATGGTACTGATAAGGATATCTACGCTGCCTACACCCAGCAAGGTGCCATTGCGATAAACGGGCGACTGCACCACGGCAGAAATGCTGCCATCCTGGGAGTCAACGGCCGGCGGTGTGACATACAGCCCGCCCTGACTGACCGCAGTTTTAAACCAGGGGCGGGCCGTGGCAAAGTAGCCTTTTGTAGGATCGCCGGCATCCGCTCCTTCAGTATCCACACCAACCCGGCCTTCTTCGTAAAAATACTCTCCGGTATTGGCTGAGCCGAAAAACGCCGATTTTATATTGTCATCAGCGCTGCTAATTTGCTGAAAGGTTTTGTAGATCTTATCGGAGTCGGGTAATGAGGATTCGCTGGCACCACGCGCCTCGTGCTCAGCAAAAAAGGTCTGAATAAACGGGTTGCTTAAAAAACTGCGGGCCACACCACCATAGGTGCAAAAAAAGCCTTCAATGGCCTGGGCTTCTGTATTTACCAGGCTAAGTACATCATTTTCGATTGTGGTCCGGGCTCGTTCGCTGACAAAGTTCAGCAGGATCGTAGCCGCAATTAACAATACCAGTGACATGGCGCCACCAACAATAAGCATAAATTTATGTTGCAGAGACATAGACTTCATAAGCGCATTCTTGTTGTTATTTTTATAGGCAACTTTGATTTTATTATTATTATAGTTTTATTTGTTATACCAGATTGGCGCCAAATATACAGCAGCTAAAAGTGCCCCTTTCGTCAGTAAAGGTGGTCTTGAAATATATCTGAAGTGATTGAAATACGCTTTGTACATTGTTGTACTATGTTACTTTTACTCATTCTTAACTATTTATTTTTCGTATCAGCAAGCAAGTGATGGCGATAAGCTATTATTCGGAAATCCCGGCGATACAAGTGCTATAGTGAGCCTTTGCGTAACAGACAAAGCGTATTTTGGGTTGATATCCCATTGGAACCTGACGTATGGCGAAGTGGACATTTTTAAACAACGTAATCTATAAACGCACTGTAAAATCCTGGCTGGTGATCCTGTTCGTCTGGCCGGCCATCCCTTTTTTTGTGGTTACTCTGGGCTTTGTGGTCTTTTCTTATTTTCCCTGGCCTTTGACGTTCGACGTTGAAGCGCCAGTTGTCAGTGAGCAGAAAGATGAACTGATCATTTTAATTCACGGTAAAGACGATTCCCCGGATACCTGGCCAACGGCTTTTGCAAAGGCGCTTGAAACATCGGTATTAACGGATAAACAGCAGGTGGCAACAATCGATTGGTATGACTATTCAACTAACCTTTTTCGGGTTGCCAATAATGCCCGCCGAATAGGCCATCAACTCGGAGAAGACCTTGCTGAATATAGCCAGCTAAAAAAGGTCCACCTGATTGCCCACAGCGCTGGCGCGTTTATGGCCTATGGTTACTGTGAAACGCTAAAGCAACTCAACCCTGATGTGTTTGTGCAAACCACTTACCTTGATCCGTTAGGGCCATACAGTGGGTTTCAGTGGCATTACGGGACACAACACTTTGGGTCCTGCGCAGACGTTAGCGACGCTTATATTGATATTCATGATAACGTTCCTGGCAGTAATGTCCCGGTAGAGCATACCCATACCTTTGACGTTAGTGCGCTAAGACTAGCAGACAAAAAGTATCAGGGGACTGCGCATATGTGGCCAATTCACTACTATCGCACTGCTGTGCTCAGTGGCCAGTTACCCTTCTGGGAGCCAGGTGAGGAAGTGTTGGGTCGCTACCCCAGAAGAAAGCAAACAATTTTCGAAGGGCAATAAAGCATGATGGCCAGACAAAGTCACCTTTCTCTGGCCAACCATCATCAT
This sequence comes from Alteromonas sp. 4NH20-0104, assembly GCF_057547795.1. Classification (NCBI taxonomy): domain Bacteria; kingdom Pseudomonadati; phylum Pseudomonadota; class Gammaproteobacteria; order Alteromonadales; family Alteromonadaceae; genus Alteromonas; species Alteromonas sp. 4NH20-0104. Next base: position 132,540 of record NZ_BAAJLP010000006.1, read on the forward strand.
GTTAGTAAGTGTAATCGGGCATGGGCTGGTCAAACATACCAGCCTGATATTGCACAACGTTATCTTCGGCCAGTTTGTCTTTGTTCTTTTCTGCGTATTTACGCAGTTTTCTGAAATCGCTGTTGTCCTCGACTTCCTGCAACACCTGCTTATAGCGCGCGAGGCCTGTGCTGCCAATGGCATTGGTTAGCCATGCCAGGGTATCAATATGAGCCTTGGTTGCCGAAGGGTAATTGCGCAGTAAAGCCTCTGCGGCAATATCAGTGAGCTCCTGATCAACGGTTCTGGTGCTAACAATCTCTTTGGCTGCTTGCTTTAACGAAGCGAGATCGCCTGCCAGCATCAATTCTTTTAAACGGGCCACCAGTTCTGACGATTCTTCTTTTTCGAAAGCGCCTTCTGGCAGCGTGTACATGCCCGCCACATACTGCTCACCGGATGCGCCGGGTAAGTTATCCAGTGCTTTATCCGCGTGGCGCTCCAGTTTGTTGATTTTCGTTTTGCTAACCACTTCTGACAGCACACCGTAATAGCGGCCATTTTCTGAAGAGCCAATGGCACGCGCAAGCCATGCCAGGGTGTCAACCTCGCTGGAATAGGCTTCCGGATATTTGTTAAGCAGAATTTCGGCGGCAATGTCTAACAATTCCGGATTGTTGATTTCTTCTTTAAAGATACGTTGGGAGGCGGCTTTTAACTGCCCTAAATCACCTGATAGCAACTGGTTTGCTATGTCTCGCTGGTCGCCAGCCAATTCGGCCATCGTGCTGAAAGAGAGCGTAAAAGCCATAAAGGCAGCGCTGATTCGTCTCATTGGAAACTCCTTTTTATGAGATCACTATTTTTAAAATAGGTGGGGCAGGCGACTTCGCCTAGTACATCCCACCATTAACACTGATAACTTGTCGGGTGATGTATTTTGCCTGGTCTGACACTAAAAAGCTGATGGTATTTGCCACATCATCGACGTGACCAAATGTCCCCAGTGGGATCATTTTTTTAGCTTCGTCTGCCACTGCGCCTTCGATCATACCGGTTTCGATGACACCGGGGGCAACACAGTTGACCGTGATTTTACGTTTACCAAGTTCGATAGCTAATGCTTTAGTGGCACCTACAATCCCTGCTTTAGAGGCGCTGTAGTTAGTTTGGCCCCGGTTACCCATTAGCCCGGATACCGATGATAGCGTGACAATTCGGCCGCCCTTACGCAAGCGGATCATAGGCATAATGGTAGGTTGCAGAACGTTGTAAAAGCCGTCGAGGTTGGTATGTACAACGCCATCCCACTCCTCGCCGGTCATCGCCGGAAACGCGGTATCCCTGGTGACACCGGCATTACAAACCACGCCATAGTAAGCACCGTTTTGTTCAATATCATTTTCGATCGCCGCTTTCGTGCCTTCCCGGTCAGCAATATCAAACTGCACTGTAACGGCTGTGCCACCACTTTGAATAATATCCGAGGCTACCTGTTCGGCTGAAGCTTTGCCACTGCGGTAGTGTACAGCGATGGCGTACCCTTGCTCGGCAAGCTTATAAGCGGTTGCTTTACCAATACCACTGCTGGCTCCGGTGACCAGAATTCGATTTTTATCGGCCATAATTTCCTTTCTCGTGTGTAGTCTGACTGGTATTAAACAGGCTGATTGCTGCTATAAAATTAATCGTATTGCCAATGAGGATAATGCTACCAAAGGCCTGAACAATCGGCATTGAACTGAATGCGAGGAGTCCAAACGATAACAGGCTGGTAACGGCTGACAGCAAAATAGCCTGTTGAGTGGTGTCCGGGTGGCTGGCCATTTCTTTGGCAAATATAATGTAATCCATGCCCAGACCAAGTACTAAAAATAACGCCATGACATGGAACACATTGATGGAGTGTCCCAGTGCGCTAACCAGTGCGATGGCTATGAGGCTGGCTGAAGCAGGGATAAGTAACAGTAACACGGCTGACATTTTTCGATAGTAAGCACCAACCAACAGGGCAATCAGCGCATAAGCTAAAAATAGCAGTGTTGTGCCGGTTTCTCGCTGGGCTTTTAATGCTTTGCTGGCATTGGCCAGTGTATTGACATATTCCACGCCATCAATAGTGGTGCTGGCCGTTTCGATGGCTGCCAGATCACTGCCTTTTTTAATCAGGGCGAAGCTGTAAATGGTGTTTTCATGCTCAAACCACAAAGGTGGTAAAGAGGGCAAGTGCCTGAGTAATTCATTAAAGCGAAGAGGGTTGCCGGCAGCGAGTTTATAATCCTGCTTTACCTGCTCGCTGACTTTTGGGGCAATGCCAATGGTAGCGGCGAACGTATCGAGGGCGCCGCCATCCTCGTACAGCTTCGCTTGCAGTGCATAGTTATTGAGTTGTTGTTGCGGGGATTGCAGATAGTCTGCCACGCTGGTTATGGTATGGGGCTCAACACCGTGAGCGGCATTGATAGCGTCCAGAGCGGTAAATATCGCCTCAGGGGTATTGCCCCGGATCAGCAAATAGCGTCCAGGTTCATAAATCTGAGTTAAATTAGCGACTTCCTGCTCCTGGCTCAATAAGGACTCGGAAACGTGAAAAAAGCGCCTCGGATCGTCATTGGTTTTGGGGTTACCAGAATAAATATAGCCAGCGCAGGCACAGCTTAGAATGAGCCCGGTAAGCACCAATAGGCGAGGGCGCTGTGCCAGGACTTTCTGACATCCATGAATAATGCTTTTTAATAGTGACTGACGCGCTTCGATAGGTCGGCGAATAACCAGCGGGCCCAATAACATAACGCTTAACCAGGCCATCGCCAGGCCCGAACAGGAAAATAAGGCAACTTTCTTCAGGATCAGCAGATCAGACAGACCCAATGCACCGTATCCCACCAACGACGTGATGACACTCAGCAGCATAGCCCGAAACAACACATTTGAGTGAGCTGTGTTTGACACGTGCCGGTGAGCCAGATAATGGTAAAAGTAATGTAATGAGTAATCGACCACAATCCCGATGAGGCTGGCACCAAAGACGATGGTCAGGACGTGAATGGAACCGAAAACCACAGTACTGGTAATCACTCCAAAGCCTACTCCAATGGCGATGGAACTTAGCGACAAAAATAGTGGGAGCAATGAGCGAAACACCAACATCATTAATAGCAATATGCCAGCCACGGAGCCTATCGCAATAAGCTGAATATCGGCTTTTGCCGATTGCGCTGAGTCTACGGCAAAGAAGAACATTCCCGAGCGTAAAACAGTAACGTTATATTGCTCGCTGATTTGCTTCTCAAGGACCTGGATCCGGCTATACACAGACTGTTGCGCCGACATACCGCTTGGAAAGGTGCTGAACATCACGGAAAAAGACGTGATTTGGTTTAGTGTTTCTGAATTCGACGACTGAAAGGGCATATCCTGGTTGTCAAAATTGGTCAGCAGATAATCTGAAAACCAACCCAGCGGATCCTGTTCGAAAGGGATAAGCCTGACACCATCACCAATCTGATAAAGTTTGCGCAATGCACGGTCTGCGATTTGCTGGTGACTGTTTACTTCAAGTGACCGGCGCTGGTCGTCTGACAACAGGTGAAACCGATAAGCAGATAATACGTCGAGATACTCATTTTGCAGGGCGGTATCCTCAATAACGGTTAATTCTGGCAGTGCATTGAGTTTGTCTTGCAGGGCTGCTTTGCTGTTGAGTACTGCGGTTTTATCTTCGCCTTTAATCACCACCATAAAGCGCTGACTAATATCGTTGGTTAAGGAGTCGATAGCCTTCTTTAAGCCCGGTTCGCTAATTTGCGTCGGGTTTAAATCATTGAGATTTGTATCTATCTGAAGGTGCTGGATATTCAGTACAAATAAAGCAGCACTAAGGATGACAACCAGGATAAACGTGAGCGGCAACAGCAGGGTTTTCATGAGTAACAATTACCGGTCAGTAGCGCGAGGGAGATCGTAACACCTGACACCATGTAGTGTCTGAATAAAGGCTCTCGCATTGTTCGTAAGCTGCTCGTTTACCGTTGATTGTATATTGCTCAACTGCACTAATCACTACATTGGTGAGCTGGCCGGTAGCATCGATCACCTCGATATTCAGTGACACGCCTTTGTCCTGGTCGGTCGTTTTGCTTACCATAATGGTATCGAGTCCTTTACGAATGTATTCACTTTCGGGGCGTAATGTCACCCTCCCGCTCTGCTCGCCCGGTGAAATGGCAAATTCGTCAATAAAATAGCCGGTATCACCCTTGAGTAAACGCACAAAAATATTCGACATAATGTATCGGGTGGTGCCGGTTAACGGCGTCAGTGCGCCGTCGGCATCAGCCCTGAAGTTATTGCTACTGTTTACGTAGAGAATGGCTTCATTAAAAGGCGTTTGGGTGTGCCAGACCAAACCAAGATCACAGGAATAGTAAAAGTCGCCGGTTGATGAGAGAGGTACCGGTACGCCCTGAATGGTCTTCTGTTGCGAAAAATGCCCCGAAAAATGGCAGCCAGACGGAAAGATCTCCGCCAGTAGTGCTGCTTCATCCGGCTGACGAGGGGAGGCCTGTACATGACGTGGTACTAAGCCACATAGCAGCACACAGAAAATAACCCCCGGCCAAGATTTAGTCATGCTTGTTTAGCCATGCATTGATCGTTTCAACCAGAAAAGGCGGCGATTCAAACTGGGTGATCTGGTCTGGCATCGCTACCGCAAACTGGGTGGTTTTGGCTTTAGTGTATATTTCACCACTTGCTTTGTCTTTAATGACATAACTGATTTTCAGGCGATTTTCCCACTCAGTCAGCCATGATTCGATAACCACTTTTTGCTCAAATAATAATGGCTTAACGTATTTCACCTGAATATCAACGATAGGAAAGAAAAAACCATGTTCTTCCATCACGCTATAAGGACAACCAATCTCCGACAATAATGCACAGCGGGACATTTCAATGTACTTGGGGTAATTGCCATGCCAGACAACCCGGTACGCATCAACGTCAAAAAAAGGAATATCAATATCCAGGCTTACTTTTTTCATGGCCTGTTACGCCTTAACTGATAGTTCGGCTAATACGTCAACAACGTCCTGAATGGTGCGAACCTGTTTAAACTGTGCAGGGGTAAGATCCACTTTGGTAGACTTTTTCAGATCAATTAACAAGTCTACGGCATCGATACTATCGATATCCAAATCTTCGTAAAGCTTTGCTTCTGGTACCACTTCAGACGGCTCAAGATCGAATAGTTCCACCAGGGTTTCACGTACTTGTGTAAGGATATTTTCTTTTTCTGTGTTCATATTATTTCACTAATTCTTATTTTTCAGAGGGTATGTTTGTATCTGAAACCGCAATAAGCTGACGTTCGTAATAACTTTCCAGATAACTTGTGAGTTGTCTGTATTGTTTCGGCCTTGGCAGGCTTGTGTCAATACAATCTTCAAGGGTAATCAGATTTTTCGAGGTTAACTTAAATTTCGGACCGCCAGGGGGGATATCGTACCACTTATCGCCTTTCTTAAGCGCCCTGGGGTGGCATTCAATCACTATGGGCATAATAGCCGCATTAACAGCGACGGCCATATTAGCAGCACCGCGTTTAAACCGAATAACACTGTCTTCCTTGGTGCGAGTGCCTTCCGGGAAAATTAAAATATTCTCACCGGCTTCCAGCTTAGCGGCTGCCATGGGCAACACTTGCTCAGCGTTGTTGGGGATGTAGCCTGCCTGACGCACCACGGCACCGGTAAAAATGCTCTCCCACACCGCACTTTTCACAAAGCAGCACATCTGTTCATTCACCGCCAGCAACAACACAACGTCAATAAGAGACGGGTGATTGGCAATCACTATATGCCCGGTGCGAGCCTGCTTCATTGAGTCCACGTCAAAGGTGTATCGGATCAAGCCAAAAAAGCGCATGATCCTGATAAAAGTTAAGCAACCTTTATGCACGCTCCAACGAATCATATGTTGCCTTTTGGCGGCCGGGATAAAAGGCAACGGGCTTAGCAAACGGAAAAAAATGCCCACAATCAGGGCGCCGAGTCCAAACAGAAAATAACAGAATGCGGCGGAACTAATTTGCCACACTTTACGCAAGCGGGTCAGTTGCATCATCAGGCCCTGCCGTTACAACGCTGGCGAATTGCTAAATACAGAAACATTCTATTTCGACCAGTAATTCTTTGCGGCATATGTCTGCAATGGTAAATAGCATTTCAACGCCCGGGTAGCGGGCTTCCAGCCAGTTGCGTGTAAATGCCACATCATCGGGGTGGCGTACATACACTTTGAACGTTGATAATGACAGGCTTTCAGGATTCGCCGTAGTAAGCAGGTGCTCTATATTGCTTTGGGTTACTTCTAACTGCTTTTCGAGATCGTTTTCGCCCAGCGTCTGATGGCCGGTAATACTCGCAGTGCCCGAAATAAACAGATAGTTAACTGCGTTCAGGCTGACTGCGGTCGCACGGGCAAATGACGGACTGCTGACCCCGTACTGACGGGGATATTCATATGCATTGACCTGATGATTATTTTTAAAATGCTGCGGTACCTGGTTGCTGGCAAACAGATAAATAACCGCCCCATCAGAATGGTGGCCAAGTGCTGATGCAGCAGGAAAACTGGCGGGTGTCAGGCCTGCATTCTCAAAGGCTTTGAGGCGCCCGGTACAGAACTTTTTATACAGTTCGTCATCGCCGGTCCCTGCGTTAATGGCAGGCAGATAATTCCAAAAGCGAAACGGATAAGAAAACCCATGCTCAGTCATTACTGATAACACTGACTCATACGCTTTTTGCGTAGAGTACTCAATATTTTCGCATTCATCTTTACTAAGCCAGTGGGCGAGGCAGATTAGCTCACTGGTTTTCGACCAGTAAGTGTTGCCTGTCTGTCCTCTCTCTGTGGGCAGCGAAACTGTCCACACTTCACTGGCTGACCGTGCGGCTATGCCTTCCAGGCCAGTGGTAATCATTCCGGCTTCAAAGGGTTCACACTGCTTAGCTAACGGAATAACCGCTAAAGTGTAATCGTCCGCAAGTACTTCTTTTACTGGTGTGGAAATGAACTGTTGTTTTAGCATGATAAAACTAAATGTGATGATACTCTGAAAAAGAGCAGATTTTCTGCCGGTAAATGTGAAGAACCATCCTGGTATTGTCGAAGATTGGTCCGGTGTCGAAGATCAGCAATGTTGCGATTATTGTGCAATCATTCCTTGATACAATGTTAGTTTTTAATTTTGCAGTAGTTTAAACTAGCGAATATCGAAAATAAAGCGAATACGGGCAAGGACGCTAGGCCGGTCGGTATTCAGGTCACAATTAAAATTATAAGTTTCATGTCAAATACATTTCCCCTGGTATCACGCAAGCCAAGCGACCACATTGCTTATTTAACTCAACCGATAGAAGCGCTCGGGCTGGGCCGCGGTGTTATCGATACAAATCAGTTTGTTGCCCACGTGTGCCGTGTGGCTGAGAGTCTGCCTGCCGGTAAGTACGCTATTAACCTTTGTGAGAATCGCTATCTTTTTTTAGTGGGATTTTGCGCGGCAATCCTGCGCGGCGATGTTAATTTGCTGCCCCCGAATAAAAATACTGCTACGCAAAAAGAACTCAGTGAAGATTATGCCGGGTGCTACATCATTCATGATGGCAGCGATGTAATGGCGGGCATACCTGCCATGAATATTCTGAGTGTTTCTTTCGCTTCAGACGGCCATACTCAACCCTCTGTACCAATGATTGGAGATGATCAGCTGGCCTGTATTAGTTTTACATCGGGCTCTACCGGAAAGTCCAAGCCTAATTTTAAGTACTGGCATACCCTGCATCGCAGCAGCGCTATTAATTATGAATTTATGGTGCCGGATAGTCCGGCTACGGTTTATCAGTTGGCGACCATGCCAGCGCAACATATGTGGGGACTTGAGACGTCGGTATTGCTGGCCATGTTCAGTGATATTTGTATGAGCGATGCAAAACCGCTTTTTCCTCAGGATATTCTGGCCGCGCTTGATATGCTGCCTGCACCACGAATGTTGGTCTCAACGCCGGTACATTTGCGGGCATTGTATGCCAGTATTGAGTCTGCGGAGCCTTTACATTCGGTATTATGTGCCACTTCGCCACTCACGGTTGAGCTTGCTAAAGAGATTGAAGAAGCCTTTTCGGCACCGCTAAGAGAAGTGTATGGATGCAGTGAAGTCGGCTCGATGGCGGTGCGTCAAACCGCCGTTGAAAATAGCTGGCTGAAGTTCGCCGGGATACACTTTGGTCAGCAGGCTGGCACCACAACAGTCACTGCAGAACACCTGCCGGAAGCGACTGTTTTACAGGATGTTATAGAGTTTCAGGCGGATAATCGCTTTGTGCTTGCCGGCAGGGCGTCAGATCTGGTGAAAATTGCCGGAAAACGCGGCTCGTTATTTACTATTAACCAGACACTATTACGCTTTAAAGGGCTGGAAGATGGCATTGTCTTTTATCCACAAGACGCCAATCAGGTAACACGACTGGTTGCCATTGTGGCGTTGAAAGACGGTGTTCAAAAAGCCGACTTGCTGGCTTTCTTAAAGCAACATCTGGATAGCGCGTTTGTGCCGCGCCCGGTTTATGTGGTGGATGCTTTACCGCGGGAGCCCAACGGCAAATTGTTAAGGAAAAACATTGATGCGCTCCATGCATCGTTAAGAAAGCCGCGCAGTTGAAGCAATATTAATTGAGCTTAACAGGAAGACTCGTTCTCCCTGTTAAGCTCAAGCAAAGTTATACGCGCTTTATAATGAGTGAAGTGTTAATGCCACCAAAGGCCAGATTGTTACTCATAAAGTAATCCGTGGTTATCTCTCTGCACTCGTGCTGAATGTAGTCCAGCGGAGCGCATTCCGGATCAATATTATCCAGGTTCAGCGTTGGCGCAAAACACTTGTCCTTCATCATATTGATTGTTGCCCATACTTCAAAAGAGCCACAAGCGCCCAGAGTGTGTCCGGTGAAACTCTTAAGCGAACTTACCGGCTTTGCCCCTACAACCTGATAGGTTGCCTGACTCTCAACAATGTCGCCGTGTTGCGTGGCTGTGCCATGTGCAGACACGTAGCCTATTTGTTCCGGCGTTACCTCAGCATCTTCCATGGCTTCGGTCATTACCCGGGTAACCGTTTCCAGGTTTGGTTTTACCAGGAAGGTGCCGTCGGTGTTAGTGGCATAACCGCTCACTTCAGCCAGAATGTTTGCGCCTCTGGCTTTCGCGTGCTCGTAGGATTCAAGGATCAGAGTACAGGCACCTTCGCCCAAAACCAGGCCGTCACGGTCTCTGTCATAGGGGCGGGGGGTGGCCTCCGGTGTGTCATTTTTGGTACTTGCTGCAAACAGCGTATCAAAAACGGCGGCTTGTGAAGGGCACAATTCCTCAGCGCCACCGGCGATCATCACATCCTGTTTGCCAAAACGAATTGCTTCATAAGCGTATCCAATAGCCTGGCTGCCCGCCGTACAGGCACTCGATGTGGTATGCATACGCCCCTGGGTGCCGAAGTACACGCTGATATTGACCGCTGCAGTGTGCGTCATCATACGCAAATAAGTACTGCTGTTAATGCGCGACGTTGACATATTTTCAAGCATTGGGGCGAATTCTAATGCCGCCTGGCTGCTGCCTGTCGCTGAGCCATAGGCAACCCCTGTGGCTTTTGAGCGAATGACCGGATCATCAAGCAGGTTGGCATCAGCGAGAGCCCGTTCGGTGGCCAGTACGCCCAATTGAGCAACCCTGCCCATGCTACGCTTTCTTTTCTTGGTATAGTGGGAGGGCAACTCGAAATTGTGCACAGGCGCAGCGAGGTAAGTGCCCAGTCCTTCGTATTTTTGCCAGTCTGGCATAAAACAAACGGCAGACTTGTTCGACTCGATAGTGGCTTTGACTTGTGCCCAGTCATCGCCCAGTGCAGAAACAACGCCTGCACCAGTAATGACGACACGCCTGAAATTATGGTTACTCAAGGTACATCCTTTTTATATCTGACGGCGAAATACCGATAAACTGGCTGTCGCCAGACATTTTATTGTTTGTGAAGTTTTGTCGTAATTTTCAATGAAGCAGTCAAACGTTGCAAGTCCGTCACCGACGATTGCTTTTTCTTCGCAACGCACCGAATATTCGCCTTTTTCAAAATAACTGCACTCAGCTTTAAAAGCGCGGGTTCCCAGGAGAAAGCCCAAATGGGGCGATACCAGCCCCTGTTGCAACTGATGACCGGCAATCAACGCCGCTGTCTGGCCCATATACTCAAGGCCTATCCAGGCAGGCACACCATAACCAGGTTCAAAAAAAGGTGAATCCTCATCAACCAGAACTAACGAGGAAGAGGATCTTTCATCGACCTTCAGCACTTTATTAATGAGCAACATCGGCGGTCGGTGAGGTATGAGTTCAAATAACCGACTGTCAAAGCGTGAATCAAGCACTACTAAACCCCTTCCTGTTTGTGGCCGGTTAACTGCGAATAATCTGTGCCGGGTTGCCAGAAGTCATAAAAATTAAAAAACTGGTATGGTGACTCAAGGCAGTGCTCCTCAAGTTTGTTGGCAAACTGCTGGGCATAACCGGTAAGGTCCTGCTGCCTTGTTTTGCGGTTAATCTCCAGTGTGTCACACAGCTCAGAGACATCGAACAAGACCTTTTGGTTAACTTTAGGACTGCGATAAGCAAACATCAGTTTAACCGGGCAGGCCAGCGCTTTGGCCAGCATATAAGGGCCAATTGGCAGCGGCGCGGGGGCGCCCAGAAAGTTAACATCGACGGTGCGGTTTACGCCACTTAGCGGAATTCTGTCACCGGCAATAAATACCCATTCGCCAGCGTCGACTTTCTCCTTGAGCATCATAATTGTTGTTACATCAAACTCATCAACCTGAAAGACATTCATACGCGACGCATCATTCTGACTTTGCATCATCCTGACAAAGTTGCCTGCGTGTTTATCGTAAAGCAGAATATTAATGATTTTATTGTGGTGGTTATAGCGGTGCATAAAGCCCCGGCAAAATTCCAGATTGCCAAAGTGTGAGCCTATAATCAGTTGTCCGCGTGAATCCTCTAAAAGTTTATCAACGGCTTCTGGAGAGGCGAGAACAAAGTCACTTTGTTTAATTTCATCCAGCCAGCCGAGCAGCTTATCTAAGATAACCTCTGCAAAGTGGTGAAAATGTAACAACACATGCCAGTAGCCGGGCTTTTTCGGCCACGCTGCCGGCTTGCAACGGTAATGGGCTCTGAGATATTTAAGCGAGGCTTTGCGCTGGTCTGGCCGACAGAGTACAAAGTACAGGGCAACAGGATACATGATCAGGGTAAATATCCAGCGGCCAAACAGCCGGTAGAGGAAGTACACAAACCGCATGCCGGCCAGGGTGCCCGCTTCTTTGGTTTGCGACCAGTGATCCTGGTGGATATCGTTATTTCTTTCCACCACTGTCATGACTTACCAAGTAATGAACTCAGGCGCACATAAAGCAACTTAGGCAGGCGAATCAGCATGCCAAACATCAGTCTGACGTGAAGTCTGATAAGCATCAGGTTGTCTTTCAGATAGTGAAAATGCGACACGGTATTTTCGTGATAAATGACTTTGGTCTGAATAAAGTGCAGATCAATACCGGCCCACACAGCCTTAACCAGTAATTCGGGGTCAAAATCCATGCGCGGGCCGAGATAGTAATTATCAAATACGCGCTCAATCTGTTTTATCGGATACACGCGAAATCCACATAACCCGTCTTTAATTTTAAACGACAACGTCTCCAGGGCGACCCAGAAATCGGTGATTTTGCGCCCGTATTTGCGGGCAAACGGCGCGGTTTCATCAAAGTATGGCTGACCCGAGATAAATGAATCAGGATGCTGCTTGCTGTAATCAAGCAGTTTTTGCGCGTCATTGATATTGTGTTGACCGTCGGCATCGAGTTGCAATACGTGGCTAAAACCCATGGCACTGGCATGATAACAACCCGTGATCACAGAAGCGCCTTTGCCGCGATTAGTCTGGTGTTGAACTAAATGAAAGTCAGGATAATCAGTCAGCAGCTTTTTTACTGTTTCAACACTGCGCTCGCCGCTGCCATCGTCAACAACAATGCATGGCAGGTTAAGAGATGCCAGTGCCGGAAGAAATTTTTCAAACAACACTTCGTGTTTATAATGCGGAACGATGATGCAGTATTTCATGATGGAATAAACTTAAAACTGCCCGTAGAAAATGAGTCAGTTTCGTTAAAAAAAGTAAATTTGATGCTATGTTTTGCCGCGTTGAAACTTAATTCAAGCTGCATGGCGGTATCCGGCATCACCATGGTTTTAAATTTGATATTAGCCAGTTGTTGAAAGGCATCATCCTTAACAAACAGTGCCCGGGCCAGTTTACCCGCCCAATCCACCTGTACAACGCCAGGCAGCACTTTTTGTTCAGGGAAGTGGCCGTCAAACCAGCTTAATTGGTTTGGAACATGCAGTGTAATCAGTACAGTGTTATCAGCCGAATCAACGCTGAGGATTTGTGGCCCTTGTGAGGGCTTAAACAAGGCGTTTAAAGCCTGCGCTTGGTTACTCATCGACAATATTATGCTTCTTTTTATAGTAATTTCGGTACACCAGCTCAATCACAACGAATCCGCCAATGAGCAGGTAGGATAGTAACCCATTATATAAGGTCCATACAGCCAGACTGGCAAACCACACCGTCCAGGCCGCCACTGCACCATTTAACAATAACAGTACACCCCAGGCTATGCAGAGTTTGTGCAAATAGCCGCGAGCTTGTGCTGGTGGCTGTTTGCCTCCGGCAGCGGCAAACCGTTCAATAAGGTTGTGCTTGTCCTTCAGTGAAAAGAGAAACACCAGGCCCATGGCAAGGCTCATCATCACAGGGTAGCATTTCAGCAGTATTTCACTTTCGAGGATGATAATAACGCTGCAGAAAACGGCGATTACCGCGGTAATAAGCCAGTCGCTGCTTTGGCGCTTTGTTCCCGCTACTACAAGGCGAAATACTGCCAGCAAGAGCAATACCACACCAAACCAACCCGGCTCAATCGAATCGATGTTTAAGTACACCAAAAATGGATAAGCAAGGGTGACCAGAAAAATCAGTACTGGCAGTAAATCCTTTGGGCTGCGCGGTACACCACTGCTCATCAGGCCAGCACGCTTAACCTGTAATCACCCAGAATAGCCCGTTCTTCCTCATTGATATCCATTGATGCATTATCACTTAGCATGTCTTCAAAGTACGGCACCACTTTTTCCATTATGGCAATGTTCTTAGCCAGTGTTTTGGCTATATCAACATTCGGTTCCTTCAGAATATCATTCAGTTCGCCTAAACAGGGCACCAGGAACTGGTCCATAAATACGCCCTTGGCCGGCAGAACCAACCGCTTTTTGGCGCGTTCGCTAAGCAGCTTTTGCATTCTTTGGTTCAGCATTTGCGTTTTCATGAGATCCGGCGTGATTTTGCGCATGGTCTCAATATCGCCGATAGCATCGGTAAAGAAGAGCAGGGCAAAAACCCCCCAGTAATAGGTGTAATCCCAAACCAGCTTAACCGACATCATTTTACGGTCACCAAAGCCACCGTACTGGTCTTTGTAAAGTGACAGCGTGTTGGTAAAAAAGGCGTCGTAAAATTTGTGGAACAAAACACTCTCGAAGCGGATGTCCTGACCTTTTAAATCGCGCTCGATCAGATGCGTAACAAAGGTGTTGTTCAGCGCAATAAAGTCGCTACCCGGTGAGTAGAATGGATCGGCGAATGCGCCGGCTTCCCCGGTCATTGCCCAGCCCTGATCACTAAACATCTGTTTACAGCCGTAGGAATAACCCTGCATCACTTTAAAGTCGAGCAGTTCAGCGCCCTGAATCGCTTTGGCACACAGTGGATGCTCTTTTTCGAGCCATGCCATAGTGTCTTCAAATGACTCAATGCCACTGTCGGCAAGGGCCTGATCATCCATAACAATGCCAAAGCTGGTGGCACCGGAGGCCAGTGGAATTATCCAAATCCAATAACCCGGCCCCATTAAGTGGTTGGTACTCAGCCAGCGTTTGCCGGGCTCAGTAACCCGGCTCTGCCAAGCCGGATCCGCAGACCACTCATCAATGATGACACGCTTGTCGATTCGGAAAAATACCGCGTTGCCCTGATGGCCGGTGGGACGTTGCAACTGTAACTTATTTCTCAGCAAGGCCTGACGACCGGCGGCATCTACCAGCCATCGTGCAGTAAAAGTAAAGGCTTCGTTACCCTGGGTACATTCAATGGTGTGTTGTTTATCACCAAGTGTGATGTCACCCAGCATGGCACCGTCAACGATATTTACCCCTTTATTGGTGAGCAGCTCATACAGGTAGTTTTCTAATGTACCGCGCTCAATCTGATAAGCCGGTATACCGAAAAGTTCACTTACCCCGAGCTCATCGTACTCGCTGTAGTCGCCGTCCACATTGCCAAAGAACAGACGTAGTCCATATTTGCGCAGGTGTTTTTCTTTAAAGTGGGCGTCGAGTCCCAACACGTCGGTAAAGTAATGGGCGCCAATCTCTACGGTCGATTCGCCGACCTTTGCGGTGGTATCGTGAACCGGAAAAGTATGCTTTTCGACGATCGTAATGCTTAACGATGGCGTGCGGTTAAGTATTTGCAGCGCCAGACTCATTCCGGCCAGCCCGGCGCCTGCGATGACAATATCCGTATTAATGTGTTTCATAACTTACCTACGTACGGGTGAAAGACACTGACGTGCCCTGACTCAGGGGCATGGTCACTGACTTACTGCCGTTTGAAGTTGCTATTAACTCTGCCAGACATAAGATTTTAGCGCTTGGGTTGTCTGCGTACATTGAAGTGATGTAATCACTGTTGCTTTGTAGTGCTGGCCAGTTCGGTTGCTCTGCTGCGGTTACCTCAGCGGTAACCTCAATGCCCTCTATCTCCGCGTCCACAGGTAAAATAACCAACGAAAATGCGAATGTCTCCTGATTACTCAGAATTGGCTTAAGCACGTCTGCTACCGGAGCATCGTAGAAGGTAACAAGCATCGGTTTGTGTTCAGTAACACACTGAATGAGGGCTTCGAGCAACGTTAAGGGGACTGATTCTTCATATCCCGCTACAGAGTTAGCAGCACTCATAGTGCCGGTGCTGATTGTCCAGTAGCCTGCCGGTGCATTGTGAACAGAGTTGTGGAATTTGGTTGGCGATAATTCCTTATGTTCAGAAGCTAAGGTTTTGCACATGTAGTCGGTGAGTTCTGTATCACCTAACCCGGATGCAAATACGCATGTCAGCGTATCCGGTTCAAGGCCGGCCGACTGGGTTGCCTGCCATGAGCTCTCTACCGCCAGACGCACAGGCAATGGTGCCCGGCGACGTTCATTGGCAGGGATGATAGTGGGTTTAGGGCCTTTGTTTTTGGTTTCGGGTAAGGGTTCGCCACCAAGCAATTGCTGTAGCGCTTCCCAACTATCAAAGTAGCTACCCCAGGCGCCAATACCTGCAATTTTGCCTGTTAGTTTTTTTGCCTGCATTTTATTCTGACCTGCTAAACAAGAGCGTGCAGTTGTTGCCGCCAAATCCAAAGGAGTTAGTCATAACGTGCTGACATACTTTGTGTTGGTCAGTCGCTTTAATCGAAAGGGACAACGCCTCATCGAGGGTCTCCAGGTTTTTTGAACCCGGAATGATATTGGTATTCAGGGTATCCATAGCAATGATTGCTTCGGTTATTCCGGCCGCACCCAGAGTATGCCCCATCCAGGCTTTGGTGGATGAGCATTGCGTTGTAGCGGGAAATAACTCCGAAATTAACTGCCCTTCAATAAGATCATTGGCGCGGCTTGACGTACCATGCAGGTTAATATAATCAATCTCGGCAGCTTGCCGCTTTGCCTGTTCAAGCGCCTGAGTCATTGAAAGCCGGGCTCCCAGACCGTCGGGGTGAGGGTGTGACATATGGTAAGCGTCTGAGCTTTCACCATAACCGGTCAGGCTGATACCACTGCTGTTGCTGTTTTCGCCGGACCTTTGCAGTACCGCAAAACCGGATGCTTCCCCCAGGTTAATACCATCACGATGCTGGTCGAAAGGCTTGCACGGGTTTGGAGATAACAACTGTAAAGAATTAAAGCCATGCAATACACTCAAGCACAATGTATCCACGCCGCCTACCAGCACGGCATCAACAATGCCGGATTCGAGCCATCGGGCACCCGTGGCAAAGACCTTGGCTGACGAGGAGCAAGCTGTATTGATGGTGAGTGATGGACCAGTTATGCCAGTCAGGTGTGCCATAAACAAGCTGGGTGCATGAGGGTTGTGCACTAACGGCTGCTTAAACTCTTCAGTTAACTGTCCTGACTCATCCAGTTTGGTGTAGGCCGTTTCTGTGCGATCAATGCTGGAGGTGCTTGACCCCATAATCAGCCCCACTCTGGCTGCACCATATTGGGTGATTACCGCTGAGACTGTCTGACGGATACTGCCTTGTTCATAGCCGAGCGCTGCCAGTGCATTGTTGCGGCTTTGCCAACGACCTAAATCATTCACGTCGCTGAGCTGTTCTACAATGCCTATCCAGGTATCCAGATCTGAACCCGGCAGATTGTTTTTAATGAGCCCGCTGTCGTGATGTTTAAGAGAAGTTCTTAACGCCTTGAGGTTTAAACCGGCTGCTGAGCAGGTTTCGTAATCGATGATATCTATTTTCATTTGCTCGGGGGCCTGCGGTGGCAGAGGGGATTAACCTTGACCTTTTACAGGCCTTCTTCTCATTTTTTGTTTTCTACGTACGCAGTTAAGCTTCTCAGTGTGGCAAACGCTTCTCGCGTGCCCTCGTCTTCTGCTTTAATTTGAACCCCGTACTCTTTTGAAATCGCCAGTGAAATTTCCAGTGCGTCGATGGAGTCCAGTCCCAGCCCGTCACCGAACAATTGTTCTTCCGGATCGATCTCGTCCGCTTCCATGTCTTCAAGATTCAAGGCTTCCACCATAAGCTGAGCCATTTTTAATTCTGATTCTGTCTGTGTAGCCATAGTTGATACTGTCCTTACTATGAACGCTTTAATATGAAAAAACGGTAGTTTAAACTAATGTTACAGTAAAAACTATTTCAACGGATTGTATGTTCCCCGGTTTCGTTTACTCAGCGCCTGTTGATACTTTGACTTCCGGTGAAGCTCACCTGTGGCACCTCTGTATCAAGGATATATTACGCACGCAAAGCATCAGTACTTTATGCAATTTGCTCAGTGAGAATGAAAAAAGCAGGGCTGCAGCTTATCGCTCTGACAGTCGGCGGCAATTATTCATTATTGGTCGAGCGGGCTTGCGTATAATTCTCAGTGCGCTGATGGCAGGTATACCGCCTCAGTCCATCAGGTTTACCACCGGTGCGCAGGGTAAGCCCATGCTGGAAGACGATGCCTGCCCATTACAATTTAATCTTTCTCACTCCCATGATGCCATTGTCATAGGGGTAACCAGAGGCCAGACAGTTGGCGTTGATATTGAGTCTATGAAAGCGCGCCCCCGGATGGCTGATATCGCTCAGCATTACTTCCACTCACAGGAGTCGCAGGTGATTACTCAAGCACTTGATGCCGGTGATAACCTGGGCGCCTTGCGGCAGTTTTATAAAGTGTGGACCTTAAAGGAAGCCTTTATCAAAGCCGATGGAAAAGGCATGGCGATACCGGGTGACAGTTTTTATTTTACTCATATTGACACATCTACCCCCTGCATTGAACTTACTGACTCCGCGCCTGATGCAGCATCCAACTGGTTCTTTACGCATCAGTTTGTAGATGCTTCGTACAGCGTAGCCCTGGCTTTGGGAGTTTCTGACAGTAAAGACCCTATGACCGTTATCAAACGGCAACTCAGCTTTAAGCAAACAGGTTGGTGCAGTTAATCATTTCACTATTTTTACATGCTAAATATCTGAAAGTAGTATAAATTGAGTTTCAAAATGGATCGCCGCTCAGAAGGAGTTTGTGGTGAGGCAGATATTTCAGTTAGTCAAAGCGGCGACAAAAAAAGCGGATAAACCGCAACTTGAACAGTGGTTCGCTAAGCACCAGAGTATGCAGTTACCTGATGTTGCATCTACCCGTTACTTTACTCCCGCTGACTACTGCTCCAGGTTGAAAGCTTTTAACCAGCTCCACGATTGGCATAACCACTACCTGCATCCATGCTTCCCACAGTTGTTGGGGTTATCACAGCATATTGCCGCTTTATCGCATGCTAATTCTCCTTTTTCATTAATTGGCTTAGTTCACGTGGGTAATGAAATCAGGCAGTATCAACCACTCAGCAATGAAGATCTGGGTTTACGCTGTTACTTTAACAAGATAACGCCACATCAATATGGCATTCAGGTTGATGTCAATATTGAGGTTAGCCAGGGCGGTAAGCAATGTCAGATCGTGCGCAGCACCTACCTTTACAGACTGCCTTCCGTTGATATGCTGAGTAGCAGAACAACATCAGATTCAGCGGCAAGCTATGCGACGTTATCTCCTTTGCCTGAGCATTCTCAATTGCAGTTTAACCCCGGAGTAGGGCGGCGGTATGCGAAAATTAGTGGCGACTACAACCCAATTCATCTGGCCAAATGGAGTGCGAGATTAGCCGGTTTTAAAGATGTTATGGCCCATGGCACGCACGTTCTGGCAATGGCTTTATCCAAATTGAATCATAACTGGCAATTACCATTAGCGCCGATGGCGATTACCAGTCAGTTTAATCGCCCGGTATTGCTGCCTTCAACGGTAACCCTGAATACCTCTCTATTGCCATTAAATGCAGAAGAACCGGTGCATTTTGAATTAACAAATCCATTGGCATCACGTCGCAAGCAATCGGTAATGTCGGGCGAGATCAGAGCTATCTGAGTAACCTGGACGGTAAACGAATGCTGAACCTATTTGCGAGGTTTGGCCGGGAAGGTTTTCATACTCACTACCTCTCACCCAGAAAAGTGTTGCAATCGAGGCTTCTCTGCAAGGTGGTAAACTGGCAGGTAACTCCCGACTATTGCACGCTAAGAGCATTGCGTTTATATTTCGCTGGTACGTAACTGAGTCAACAATGACTTTAAAGTTATGAAGTTAAAATATATTAATATCAATGAATTATAATAAGGATAGACATGTTTAAAAACATCGGAATGGTTTCGTTTTTGTTGCTTGCGTTTAATTTAGGCGGTTGCGCTGGTTTGGCAAATATGAAAGAGGTCCAGTTCCAGAATGCGCCGCAAGAAAACAAGGCAACGGTAAACTTTGTGCGTCGCTCGGTTTTCATGGGTGATGGCGTAAAAGGTGAAGTGTGGGACAGTGAAAACCTTGTGGGAACACTCGAGTCAGGGCGTTTGCTGCAATATCAGGCTGAGCCAGGCGAGCATACGTTTATGATGAGCTTGCAAGGTCACTGGGCCGTTGCACAAGGTGATTTGAAAGCGGGTAAAACTTATTACTTAAAAATGAATCTGACCGGCTGGGGCCCGATTATCATTGGCGCTGCGGATGCTGATGATTCAAGAATTGAGGAGTGGAATGAAATGACAACTGTCGTCAAAGATGAGGCCACTTCCAAACCGGTACCAGCAGAATATGTCGAGGAAGCTAAACGTCTCCTCAAACGTGTAGAAAACGGGAATGCAAATGTCACCAGGATTACGGACCAACACGCCAGATAATCCTGCATAACCTGTTTTATCTCAGGCCTGTAATCTTACAGGCCTTCTTTTTATAGGTTGTCGGGCTGCTGTTCCCGAAGCTTCACCAGCTTGTATTCGCTAGGCATTTTTAGCGGTGTCCTTCAACAGACTCTTTTCAATCACTCAGGCGGTTCGGAATTACTTTGGCCGGGCAACAATCCAATACCATCGTTACCTGAGAGGTCTGAATAAATTTGCACTCCAGGTTGCGTTCAATTCGGTGTAGTAATCAAACTACGCAACGTCAGGTCAGCAGCGTAATAAATCAAATACGATAAAAATAACGACAAAATTTGATTACGCTATACTTAAACAGTGATGTGATAATACTGAGTTACGGTAAACATCGTACCAGAATGTTAAATGGGGGCAGTGGAACCAATTGCCTTAACTGTTTAAAAGGTGGAAAGAGAACGTCATGAAATCGGCCCCCATATCGGAAAATGAAAGCGAACGCTTAGCTGAGCTGTTGAGTTACGATGTGTTAGATACTGAAGCAGAACAGCTGTTTGATGAGTTAACCGAGTTAGCGTCACGGATATGTCAGACGCCAATTGCGCTTATTAGCCTGGTTGACCCGGATAGACAGTGGTTTAAATCTCGTGTGGGGCTGGATGCTGAGGAAACTTCACGGGAAATCGCATTTTGCTCCCATGCCATTTTGCAAAAAGAAGTATTTGAGGTATCCAATGCGTTAGAAGATCCTCGTTTTTATGATAATCCTTTGGTGACAGGGGCGCCCGATATTCGCTTCTACGCCGGAGCACCGCTCATTACTCCTTCGGGGCATGCTATCGGTACCTTGTGTGCGATTGACCGAAAGCCGCGGGAGCTAACAGATGACCAACGAGCTTCGTTACAAACGCTCAGTCACTCTGTAGTTGCTCACCTTGAACTCAAACGTAAAAACCGAGAGCTGGAACGAACGAGTCAGTTTAAGTCAGACTTTTTATCTTACGTTAGTCACGAGATACGCACGCCTCTTAATGCCATTAACACCTTTAGTCATTTGCTGGAAGTCGAAGCAAAAAAGCTCAATTTACCGCAAAGCTTTACTACGCCGCTTTCGCATGTGAACAAAAGCGGAGAGCGTTTACTTGAAATCGTTGACTCAGTACTGGACATTAAACAAATCGAAGCTGGCAAAATGCATATAATGCCGCGTTCGGTGAATACAAGAGATTTTTTTATTCACCTGTTTTCACTGACTAAAATTCGTGCGGAAGACAGTAATGTTGCATTTTTAGCAACCATAGAAGAGACCGTCCCTGACTATCTTTATTTCGACGATACTAAACTCGGCCAAGTGGTACTGAACCTGTTATCAAATGCGATTAAATTCACGCCAAAAAATAACAGTGTGAAGGCACAGGTTTTATACAAAAACAACAAGTTACTCTTTAATGTGGTTGACGAGGGCATTGGTATAAGTGAAAAAGATCAACAAAGAGTCTTTATGCCATTTGAACGCATGAACAATGCGTATCAAATTAAAGGCACTGGACTTGGTTTGAATATTTCACAGCGTCTGCTTGAGTTAATGGACGGCAGTATCAAATTAAGCAGTAAGCTTGGTGTAGGAACCAGAGTCAGTGTTTCGATACCTGCCGATGAGGTCAAAGCCAATCAGTTTGTTGAAGATAAGCCGACTAGCTTCGTTGCGCAGGTTGTATTACATAAAGCCGTAAATGTGCTGGTGGTGGAAGACCACGAAATAAATCAAATAGTTGTAAAAGCCTTATTCGAAAAGTTAGGCATTCCCGTAGCCTTGGTTAGTACCGGTGAAGAAGGGGTTGAGTACGTTAAATTGAATCCTGTGGATTTAGTTTTGATGGACTTAAACTTACCCGGTATTCAGGGAGACGAAGCAACTGTGCACATAAAAGCATTAAAGCCCTCGGTGCCCGTTGTTGCGCTTACCGCAGACGTTATCACCAATGCCGAATCCTTGCGGGAAAAAGGGCTGGATGCGGTACTAACCAAGCCCATTGACAGTACCAAACTGATTAGCACGCTCAACTCTTTCTTAGGTCAGAAATAGTCTCTGAAGTGCCCGGAAACCGTCGATATACTTCCCGTCGACCGGATTAACGTTAATTGCGCAGCAGCAAGCAATAGTGCAGCCTGTAAAGGCACAGTAGATACTCACTCTTTCTGCTTTAACACGCCTTAGGGAAGCCAGTGCTTTGCAGCGCATGGCTTTTATCAGTTAGTTAGTCCCAGGCCGGTGAAAAATCCGGGGCCGCCTGACGATCGCCGCGGTCTAGTGCGTCAATTTTAGCGATGTCGTCTGCATCGAGCCGCAGCTGTTGTGCTGTAAAATTGGTTTCAAGGTTTTTGCGTTTGGTTGATGATGGAATCGTCACCAGATCGTGTGCGAGTTCCCATGCCACCACCACTTCGGCTGCACTGACACCGTGCTTGTCTGCGATGTTGAGAATGGTGTCATCCTTTAAGACCTTGCCGACAGCAAATGGCATATAGCCTGTTACCTTAATGCCGTGCGTGTTACACACTGCGCGAACTTTTTCATTGGTCAGATAAGGATGGACTTCTATCTGGTTGGTGGCAATAACGCCGTTACCCAAAATGCTTACTGCTTGTTCAATCTGAGCGATCGTAAAGTTAGAAATGCCGATCTCTTTAGTCAGTCCCATTTGTTTTACGCGTAGCAACTCGCCTAGGTATTCTTCCATGCTTTCACCGTTTTCTGGTGACGGCCAGTGAATAAGCAAAAGGTCGACATACGACAGTTGAAGCTTAGTCAGACTTTCTTTAACGCTATTAACAAATTTCGCTTTGTTCAGCTTATCGTTCCACACTTTAGTGGTAACGAATATTTCTTCGCGCGCTACCGCGCTATCTTTAATCGCGCGACCTACGGCTTCTTCGTTGCCATAAATTTGCGCCGTATCGATATGCCTGAAACCAACTTCCAGCGCCATGCTTACGCTGTTATACGCCTCATCGTCTTTTAAACGAAAGGTCCCTACACCCAACGCGGGAATGTTAGAGCCGGACTGATTTGCATTCGTCATAATGTCTCCAGATTGATTTTGTTTACTTGTAAAATATTGATAGAACAACCCCTACTAATCATTGCGTGTTCTACCTGCTGTGTATAATGTTTGCAGTGAAACCCGTTATTGTCGCTAGCGGCTTTTTTCATTGCCTTGAGTTTATCGATGAGGCCATTAACGCCTGTTTCAAGCCTGAATCGGTCTCTCTTCAGGCGCTTGCGGGTTTCGCTTCATCATTTATTGCGCGGGTATCAAGGTGGCCGCTAAAGCGTGTCACCATTAATGCAGCAACTGAAATCAGTGCGCCAATCCAGGCGGTATCAGATAACTGCATGCCATCGACAATGGCGCCGCCGACTATTGAGCCCACGGCAATTCCAATGTTAAATGCTGCGATATTCAGACCGGAAGCAACATCCACTGCATTCGGCGTAAATTTTTCGGCAAGCTGCACCACATAAACTTGTAGCCCTGGCACGTTACCAAATGCGAATGCACCCCAAACCAGTACGGTGATCACCGCCGCCACTTTATTTCCCATTGTAAATGTCAGTGCAAATAAAATGAGTGACAGCGCTGAAAAGATAATACTGAGTGCTCGAATAGGGCCTTTTTTGTCAGCCAGTTTGCCGCCATAAATATTTCCCACGGCAACCGAAGCGCCATAAACCAGCATGATCAAACTAATTGCGGAAGGCGCGAGCCCAGCTTCTTGCTGTAAGATGGGGGCAAGATAGGTAAACGCAGTAAACGTACCGCCATAGCCAAGGATGGTCATGAGGTACACCAGCACCAAGCGAGGCTGAATCAATACCTGCACTTGCTCACTAAGGGTTGCTGGCTTACTTTGTTTCAAGTTGTTCGGTACCAGCAGCGCGCTGCCTATAAGCGCAATCGTTCCGAGGGCCGATACCACCAGGAAAGTAGCGCGCCAGCCGAAGTTTTGGCCGATCCAGGTACCCAAAGGAACACCTGTTACCAGCGCAACAGTGAGGCCGGTAAACATGATGGCAATAGCGCTGGCTTCTTTTTCCTTCGCCACTAAACCAGTGGCAATAGTAGAACCAATAGAAAAAAACACGCCGTGTGCCAGACCAGTGAGAATACGCGCCAGTATTAAACTTTCATAACTTGGGGCTTGCCATGCCAGCAGGTTGCCGGCAACAAACAATGTCATAAGGCTAAGCAGAACGTGTTTCCTGTTCCACTTTCCGGTTAAGGCTGTTAATACCGGTGCTCCCACTGCCACACCAACGGCATATAGGCTCACTAATAAACCTGCACTGGGTAAAGTAACACTAAGATCGGTTGCAATGGTGGGGACTAAGCCAACAATAACAAACTCAGTCGTGCCAATAGCAAACGCACTTAACGTTAAAGCAAATAACGCAATAGGCATATCGTTCATCCTCGTAAAAATAAATAACGCTGCGGGCGTCGGGATCAGCGCCCACACCTGGCCCAAAGAGCAGAAACCTAGCTCGCAAGCGCCGCGATTAAAGTGCGCACAGTCTGACGATATTGTTGTTTGCGAAAAATAGCATTAATGACAAAATACTTTTGTATAAAATGAAAATATAAGGTGTGTGATGCCAGTATCATCTAAAACAGAAGATTTGGAAGCGTTTCTTACCGTTGTCGATACGGGGAGCTTTTCGAATGCGGCTACGCTTTTGAATCAACAGGTGGCAAAGGTAAGCCGGGCGGTTACGCGCCTGGAAGCTTCGCTGGATGTGACGCTGTTAAATCGTACCACCCGCAGGCTCGAACTTACTGAAGAGGGGGAGTTGTTTCTGCAGTATGCCAGAGACGGATTAAACGTGCTGGAAAAAGGAGAGGAAGCCCTGCGCCTGTTAAAACGAGCACCAGCAGGGAGACTGCGGGTTGATGCGGCCAGTCCGTTTGTTTTCCATCAGCTTGCCCCCTTAGTTGCAGAGTTTAGCGAGGCATTTCCTGACATCACCCTCGATATCACGAGCCATGACAGTATTATTGATCTACTGGAGCATAAAACCGATATTGCTATTAGGATTGGTGATTTAAGCGACTCCAATTTACACGCACGATACCTTGGCAAAAGTAGGCTACACATCGTGGCAAGCCCTCAGTACCTCAAAAAATACCCGGTTTCAGGTGAAGCCGATACATTAAACAACCACAAACTCATAGGCTTTAGTGACTCACCAGGTCTAAATAAATGGCCACTCAGGCAAGAGATAGGTTTACGTTACAGTCTTCGTGCATCAAGCGGTGAAACAATCAGGCAGTTCTGCATCGCAGGGCAGGGGTTAGCACTACTTTCAAACTTTATGGTGCATAAAGACATCGAGAAAGGCAGGTTAATTCCGGTGTTCACTGATTACATTGTTAGTCCCAACCGCCGGGAGTCGGTAAATGCTGTGTACTATAAAAACAGCGCTGTTTCGTCACGTATTTCAGCCTTTTTAGACTTTATTCAGCCCAGGCTGATTCTTTGATGCGTCACCCGGTGCAAGCAAGACGTCAGCCCAGCGAGTTTTGCCGGGCCAGGATTACAAAGTCCTCGGCCATAAGTCATCCGGGCACATGGCGAGCAAGATAATTATGTCGAACAGAACGCTACCCTTAAATGAGTTCAGACGGCGATGACTCTGGTGATTGTTAATCGTTATTTGTTCACATCATTCTTGAAGCGTTCAGCGTTTTCACGTTCCTGCGCTTCAACGTCGCCTTTACCAAAGAAAGCCCAGAACGGCTTGGGAATTTCAAGCGCGCGTTGTGTGGCGGGTCTCTCATCAATTCTATCGAACCACGCTTGCAAGTGAGGCAGACCATCAATGCTGACATTCGCCCAATAATAAGCTCTTGCCCACGTGTAGGTAGCCATATCTGCGATGGTGTACTCGTTGTTTACCAGAAAGTCTTTACCCTTAAGATGTGTATTCAGGACTTCCATCAGTCGGCGACTTTCGTCAACGTAACGTTTAATAGCGAACGGATCTTCGTTGCCGTTTTTAGCCGCAATACGCTGGAAATACATTGCCTGGCCCATCATTGGTCCGACACCGCCCATCTGGAACATCAGCCACTGTAGTGCTCTCGATTTCTCATCAGGAGCAGATGGAAGAAACTTCCCGTACTTCTCAGCCAGGTACCAAAGAATGGCCCCTGACTCGAAAACAACAAAGTCGTTGTTGGAGCGATCTACTATGGTAGGAATACGCCCATTTGGATTGAGATTCACGTAGTCCGGCGCTTTTTGCTCGTTCTTGGCAAAATCGATGTGTGTTAAATCGTATTCGATACCCGCTTCTTCAAGAAAAACAACAGGTTTCCAGCCATTCATGGTAGATGCTGTGTACAGGTGTATATCTTTTTGTGAACTCATCGTCGTATTCTCCTTCGCATATCAGTAAGCAATAACGTGCCAAAACAACGCTTCGGAATAATCAGCAAATAGCATTGAAAACCTCTCAATCATTTTTCTTCTACAATAATGGCGATAGCCGTCTGCTCACCGAGATTTGTTACTCTGTGGGTCCATGCCTCATGCCACATGATGTGCCCGTCGGGAACATCAGCAATAATCGGCTCGCCGCCAAGCGTTTCAATTTTTAACTTGCTGCCTTTTTCAAAATAAACTGTTTCGTTGTTGTGACGATGAAACGCATCGCTTTCGCCTGGCTTCAACACCATTTTCAAAACAAGGGCACGTTCGTTTTCCAGCAATATTTCATACAATTGGGGTGAAGCAATATGCCCTGGTTAATGCTGCTCGTGAGCGTGAGTGTTGGCAGATGCTGCAAATAAAAAGCACAGTCCGGACTTCCATACGGGACGTAAAAAAGACATAAAAACTCCTCAGGCACTTTTCAAAGACGCCGCTTTAAAACTGGTTAAAAGTGTTTGTTAATGTGGGCTTCAAAGCGTTTAAAGTCGTTCTCGACGTCTGCGTTTTTCATTACGTCGAAGCTGGCAAAGGTTGCCATTGGTGTCATGCCAAAAAACTTGAAGTTCATGTGCATTGGGAACATTAAATCGTCAATAGACTTGCCGTCGAAAAACTCTTCATTATCATCGAATGACTCTTCTGGTGCATTCAGAGTCAAGGACATCATGTACTTCACTTCAGAAAGCGTGCCGCCAGTACCGTAGTTTTTCTTAGGTGCTTCTGCTACACGTCCGTCGCCTGCACACATAGCACCGCCCATACCTGCGGTATAAACTTCATCCATGTATTTTTTAAATGACCATGGCACGCCCATCCAGTTAATAGGCGATTGAAGAATGACAAAGTCTGCCCACTGGTGAAGTGCAAGCTGCTCATCCACATCGTATTTTTCTGCCATCGTTACTACGCGAGTGTTATAGCCTTTGCCCTCAAGCAGGGTGATGGCTTTATCAACAAAGGCTGCATTTAACTTTCCCTCTGAGAAGGGGTAATACTGGTGGGCATTAATAATTAGTACACTGCCTGAACTTGTGGTGCTCATTGAATAACTCCTAAGGTTGCTCATATTCGGGTTAATGAAAGCAAGTGTGTTTTCTCGCTTTATGTTATGTGGTATATTTTAGTTACCTTTAAACTTAAATCAATTAGTATACTTTTAGTAACCTGGTTTAAATGTGAGGAGCTAAGTTGGAAAGTTCAATAAAAACAGATAGTAAAGGGCGAAAAAAAGTTTATGACGCTTGCATGGAGCCCTGTGCTATTGAAAAGGGTATGCGATTAATTGGCGGAAAATGGAAAGGTTCGATTATTTACCACCTGAAAGATGAGCCTGTGAGATTTAATGATCTTGCACGAATGCTCGGTGGCGCAAGTAAAAAGATGGTTGATCAGCGCCTCAAAGAGCTCGAAGACGAAGGTATGGTGTTACGCAAGGTTATCAGCGACAGGCCAGTTGCGGTTACTTATGAGCTGACGGAATTCGGCCGAACAGCATTACACATTTTAGACGAACTGAGGGTTTGGTCTGAAACCCATGGTGTGCAGATCAATACAAAATAGTGGTCTGGCGCGCGAAGGCGTCGGAGTTTAGACATTTTGCGTTTATTTAAATACTAAAAGCAGAGGCTTAAAGTTTGAAAGAGACGCCATACAAATTGAGCAAAACGATACTAAGCGCTGGCTATGTAAAGGTCTCAGAATTCTGCTCAACTGAGTTCTCTGCCGTTTAAAATGCTAGACCATCCCAGAGCAGGGCTTTAACTAATCGGGGCATAGTATTCAGCGCTTCAACAGTGCTTCAGCGGTAAATTCGTTAGTGATCAGGCCATTAATCATCGCTGACTCCAGCGCTCCCGAAATGGCTGACACTTTTTCCTGGCCGGCGGCAATACCAATTACAACTTTGCCGTCTTTTGGTGCTAGTGATGCACTGGTAACGCGGCGATTAATTTCAGAGTCTATCAATTTGCCATCACTGTCATAAATCCAGCTTATTACTTCTCCTGCGGCGCCCATTGCATCCAGCGCTGCCAACTCATGCTGGGCAATAAATCCGTCAATATGCAGCGGGGATTTCGTGCCCAGATTACCAATGCCCACAAATGCCACATCAGCCTGATCAGCCAGGTTCTTCACATTGTTAACGTGAGTAAGTTGTTGCCACTGCGCTTTGTCAGCTTCACTGCCAGCGATAACAGGGACCGGCATAGGAAAGTGTCTTGCGCCAATGCGTTCGGCAACATGTATAGCTACATCGTAACGGCTCGCTGATCCATCCTGAGCGATATTCCCGACCAGTGAGACGATGCGATGTTGCGGACACTGCAATGCAGGCAATTCATCGGCGCAGGCACGCAATACCCGGCCGGTACCAAAGGCTATGATTTTCGACTGACGATGTTTTAAATGCCGTTCAATTTCGGCCGCTCCCGCTTGTGCCAATCCGATTGTGGAATTCGGATCATCAGACACACTGGGGACGACCTCACATTGGGCAAGACCATATTGACGCTGCAGTGCATCAGCAAGCTCCATACAATGGCGAATCGGGTGTTCCAGACGCACTTTAATCAAGCCTTGGGATACAGCCAACGCAACCAATCTTTGTGCAGACTGACGTGACGTATTTAGCTGCTTTGCGATCTCATCCTGGGTTTTACCTGCCACATAGTAAAGCCAGCCAGCCCGAGCAGCGTCCTCTAACTTTTGGTTCTCATTGGTAGGAGTTGAAGCCATTTTCTTGCCCTGCTAATCAATTAAATACGGATAATGCGTGTTGAAAACACGCCAGTGTGCCAGTGCATTTTCGCGTTTTCCAGCAGTTTGCGACATGTGCGCCCCTCCCACATAGTGCAGGCAATGCATTTCTGCGGCTTTCGCTGCTTGCAGCCCTGGCGCAGAGTCTTCAATAACCAGGCAATGCGAAGGTGATATACCCTGTTGTTTCGCAGCATACAGAAATAAATCCGGAGCAGGCTTACCGTGGGTAACATCAGCAGCTGTAAATATTTGCGCCTCGCTGAAATAGCGATTGAGGCCGGTTGCATTCAGTGCTATCCGAGTGCGCTCCCGGCTGCTGCTGGTTGCCAGGCAATATGGCACCTTTAGTGATGACAGTACTTCATTGATACCGTCGGTTGGTGATAGTTGTTGCTCAAAAGTCGTTTTCAGTTCATCGGCAAACCGATTTGCCATTGCCGTGTCCACAGCAAGATTGAAATCTTTTAAAATAACAGATTGTACATGTTCGAAGCTACGGCCTAAAAAATGTTCGAAAAAGTACTTCTGGTCAATGTGCACACCATGCTCTTGTAGCAACCCGGCCCAGACCTTCATACTGAGCACTTCACTGTCGATCAATACGCCATCGCAATCAAAAATGACAAAGGCAATGTCCTGGTTATATTCAGCCATGTTGATGTTCTCGCTTACGCATAGGTTTTAGTATCTACTTACGACATTCGCACTGACCAGCGGAGTCGCCACTGCGGTTTCCATGCTTCGCTCTCCAAAAGCGGCCTGAAACGGTAATGGAATTGTCGCGTATTGTCGATGAAATTTGCAGTACTTCATGTTGCCGGCGGTGCAGCGCCTGCACATATTACTTAGCTTTGACCTTTAACATATGCCTCTAAGCAGGCGCCGGTTCCTTGCTGGTATAAGCTCCCTAACCAGCGACTAAAGGCTTCTGCAAAGCGCTCATTTTTACCCAGCTCGCCAAGAATGTCTTCCATATCGAGAAAGGATTCAGGCGCATTTTCTGCCTCTATAGCCAGTTGCTGCAAACGTACTGCCTGCTCGTCATTTAATTCAACTGTATTTGTGTTATCGGCAGTAAATGCGCAGTACCGACACCAAAGCGCAATCACAAGAGCGGTACCTTCTACCGAACCGCCATTGTCCAGGTTTGCTTGGGTAATGGGTAAAATAAATTTAGGCAGACGGTTTGACGAATCAGTACAAAGCCGTGCGATCGTGTCGCCAATTTCCGGATTCGCAAACCTGCGCTCAATCAGATTAAGGTAATCATCAAAGTCTGTGCCCGGCACAGGTGAAAGTGTCGGAATAGCTTCTTCAGTGATCACCTTGCGCACATAATCTCTCACCAACGGATGCAACATCCCCTCATGCACAAACTCCAATGACAGCAACGCTGAAGGGAAAGCCAATGCAGCATGCCCACCGTTCAATATACGCAGCTTCATAAATTCATGGGCAGTAACATCGTCAACGAATTCTACGCCAACCTCTTCCAACGCAGGACGCCCTAGCGGGAAATTGTCTTCGATTACCCATTGACGAAACGGCTCACAAAATACCGGAGACGCGTCTTCAATACCAAACTCATCGGCAAGGCGGTTTATTTCACGCTGAGTAGTCGCGGGGGTAATACAGTCGACCATCGAGTTGGGGAAAGCAACCGATGCAGTAATCCAATCGGCCATATCGGGATCTATCAATTTGGCTAAACTTGTGAGTGTTTGACGGGTCACATCGCCATTGTGAGGCACGTTGTCACAGGTCATTATGGTAAAGGGGGGTAACCCGGCTTCACGACGACTTTTTAAGCCTTTAAGCAAAATACCGAACACCGTCCTCGGGGAGTCTGGCGTAGCAATATCCGATTGAATATCCGGATGATCCTGTTGGAAGCCACCGGTTTTGGCATCAATAAAATACCCACCTTCGGTGATGGTCAAAGACACAATACGAATTTCCGGCCGGCTGAGTGCGCTCACTACAGCGTTGGCATCAACATCCAGAAAGTCAATCATTGACCCACACACGTCTGCACTCAACGCGCCTTCATCGAGTTCGACTACGGTGGTGAGCCAATCCTGTTGCTCGAGCTTGTTACGCATAGTCGCGTCGAAGGACTTTACACCACAGCCAATAATGCCCCAATCATGGTCTTTACCTTGCTCGAACAATTTATGTAAATACATAGCCTGATGAGAACGGTGGAAATTACCAATGCCTATATGCAATATGCCAGGCGTGAGCGCTGCACGATCGTATGATGGCGTGCGCACGGCTTGTGGTAACGAGGCCAGTGCCGTTTGGTTCAGTTGAATAGTCACGAGAATACTCCAAAAAACTAAGCACAGGTACTGCCCTGCAGCACCTGTAAAAAGAGACTAAGCCGTTTTCACTGCCCGACCGGAATTGTCGAAATAGTGCACATGTTCGGTTACCGGTGACACAAACACATCATCGCCATACTCATAGGCACAGTTACCATCAGCGCGCACAGTTAACTTGGCAACGCCGGGAATATCTACATGAAGGAAGGTGTCTGAGCCCAGGTGTTCCAGCACGCCAACTTTGC
Source organism: Alteromonas sp. 4NH20-0104 (assembly GCF_057547795.1). Classification (NCBI taxonomy): domain Bacteria; kingdom Pseudomonadati; phylum Pseudomonadota; class Gammaproteobacteria; order Alteromonadales; family Alteromonadaceae; genus Alteromonas; species Alteromonas sp. 4NH20-0104. Next base: position 164,088 of record NZ_BAAJLP010000006.1, read on the forward strand.
CTTTCCAGTTACCTTCTGTATCTGATAATTCCAGGTGCTCAGGGCGCACGCCCAGGCAATCAACCTGCGTGCCATTTACACTTTCATTCACTGCAATAAAGTTCATTTTGGGCGAGCCAATAAAGCCGGCAACAAACTTATTTACCGGGTTGCGATACAGCTCCATAGGCGAGCCCACCTGCTCAATGTGGCCGGCATTAAATACCACGATTTTGTCTGCCATGGTCATAGCTTCCACCTGATCATGGGTAACGTAAATCATGGTTGTGCCGAGGTCTTTATGCAGTTGTGATATTTCCAGACGCATGTTTACCCGCAAAGCGGCGTCTAGGTTAGACAAGGGTTCGTCAAACAGAAACGCGGCGGGCTCACGAACAATCGCACGGCCAATCGCAACACGTTGACGCTGTCCACCTGATAGTTGTCCGGGGCGACGATCTAAGTAAGGTGTTAAGTTCAGCGTCTCAGCCACTTTGGTGACTTTTTCCTGAATCAGACTCTCGTCCATCCTGGCTCGCTTAAGCGGAAAAGCGATATTGCTGCGCACGCTCATATGCGGATACAAGGCATAGGACTGGAATACCATGGCCAAACCACGTTTGGCTGGTGGCGTTTCTGTTGCGTCTTGCCCATCGATTTCGATGGTGCCGCTACTGACATCTTCCAGACCAGCAATCATTCTTAGCATGGTTGATTTACCGCAGCCCGACGGCCCGACGAAAACCACGAATTCACCGTTATCGATAGACAAGTCCAACGGTTTAATCACTTCGTGACCGTCAAAATTCTTAGTAACTTGCTTTAAAGTAATATTTCCCATAACTAATTCCTTACTTCACCGCGCCGAAGGTTAAGCCGCGCACAAGCTGCTTCTGGCTAAACCAACCGATGATTAAAATAGGGGCAATTGCCAGCGTGGAAGCGGCAGAGAGTTTTGCGTAGAACAAGCCTTCAGGGCTTGAATAACTGGCAATAAAGGCCGTTAATGGCGCCGCTTTCGCAGCCGTTAAAATAAGCGTCCAGAATGCTTCGTTCCACGATAAGATGATGTTGAGCAATAAGGTAGATGCGATACCGGGCAACGCAATAGGTAACAGCACATGTACAATTTCCGAGCCAATGGTGGCCCCATCCATCCGCGCAGCCTCAAGTACTTCAGACGGGATCTCACGGAAATAGGTGTACAGCATCCAAATCATGATAGGCAGGTTGATGAGTGTCATTACAATCACCAGCCCCAGTTTCGTGTCGAGCAAGTCAAAATCACGAAACAGTAAATAAATAGGCACCAAAACCCCAACCGGCGGCAACATTTTGGTCGATAGCATCCACATCAACACATCTTTGGTACGCTTATTAGGTACAAATGCCATGGCCCATGCCGCTGGTATTGCAATAAGCAAACCCAGTAAACTGGAGCCAATTGAAATAACCACAGAATTCCAAAAGTGCGTAAAATACCGACTCTCAATGAACACCGTTGAATAGTTTTCCAGTGTCCAGTCGAACATCAGGAATGACGGTTCAGTGGCAACGGCCTCTAGTTCGGTTTTGAAGCTGGTGATCACGGTCCATAAAATTGGAAAGAAGATGGCAATACCCACAGTCCAGGCAAGCAAGGAGTAAACCATTTTTTGTCGTAATAATTGTGACTGTCTCATCGCTTATTTCTCCAGGTTTTTGCCGATCATGCGCATTAAAAACACCGCCACCACATTGGCAATAATGACCGCAATGATACCGCCAGCCGATCCTGCACCAACATCAAAGTCGAGTAAGGATTGTGAATAAATGAGATAGGTAATGTTGGTTGAGGCATAGCCCGGCCCGCCATTCGTGGTAACCAGAATTTCAGCAAATACCGACAACAGGAAGATAGTTTCTATCAGTACTACCGCTGTAATCGCGCGAGACAAATGCGGCACCACAATGTAGTAAAATCGCGCCATTGGACCAGCACCGTCCAATTCCGCCGCTTCAAGCTGTTCCTGATCCAATGATTGAATAGCCGTTAGTAAAATAAGTGCAGCAAAGGGTAGCCATTGCCACGACACTATAAGAATAATCGACGCAAGCGGCGCTTGTGATAGAAAGTCAAAAGGCTCAAGCCCCAGTGCTGTAAACATATGGGCAAACAAGCCGTTTACCGGATTCATAAACATGTTCTTCCACACCAGAGCCGACACTGTTGGCATAACAAAGAACGGTGCAAGCACCAGAATTCGGACTATATTGCGACCAACAATGGCCTGGTCGAGCAGCACTGCGATAGCTGTACCGCCAATGATCGTGATGAACAGTACGCCGCAAACCAATTGCAACGTATTGAAGAATGATTCTGTAAACGCAGGGTCGGTCAGGAAGAATTCATAGTTCATCCAGCCAATAAATTCCTGCATACCTGGCATAAGCAGGTTGTAGTTTTGAAACGAGAAGTAAATGGTCATCGCTAACGGCACAAGCATCCAGACGAGCAGTAAAGCGACTGCCGGACTGATCATGATGCGGCCGAGGAACCGGGAACTGGTAGTTGCCATAAGAGCGCTCCAATCGATACCTGTTAAGATGAAAAGAACCCGGCCAGCGCTTCACTGGCCGGGCAACTCATCAGTTTTTAGGGTAACCAGCTTTACGCATGGTTCGTTCTGCTAAACGCTGCGCCGTTTTCAGTGCCTGAGCCGGCGTGACGTTACCGGCTACCGCGGCTGAGAATTGCTGCCCAACTGCGGTGCCAAGGCCCTGAAATTCAGGAATGGCCACAAATTGAACGCCAACGTAAGGTACTGGTTTTACCGTGGGGTTATTCGGATTGGCCAGCTTGATTGAATCCAAAGTCATTTGTGCAAAAGGCGCCGCTTTCAGATAGGCTTCATTGGCATAAAGAGACGCGCGGGTTCCCGGCGGCACATTGGCTAAGCCCTTTTCCTGAGCAACCAGATCTAAGTAGCCTTTGGACGTTGCCCAACTGACAAACTTTTCAGCGGCAGCTTTACTGTTTGTGCTACTAGGAATGGCCAGATTCCAGGCCCATAGCCAGTTTGCCCGCTTACCCAGACCGGCATCAGGCGCAAGTGCGAAACCGACCTTATCTGCAACCGTGGATTCTTCAGGATTAGTGACAAATGAACCCGCAACCGTTGCATCAATCCAAATACCGCATTTCCCGGTTTGAAATAACGCCAGGTTCTCATTGAAGCCGTTTGACGATGCGCCCGGCGGACCGTACTTCAGCATTAGGTTTGTATACACTTCGAGGGTTTTTTGCCACTCAGGTGTATTGAACTGAGGCTTCCATTGCTCGTCGAACCAACGAGCGCCGAAAGAGTTCGCGATTGAAGTAATCAACGCGGTGTTTTCACCCCAACCGGCTTTACCGCGCAAACAGATCCCATATACCCCTTGGTCTTTATTGGTCATGGCTTTCGCCGCTTGCTCAATAAAGTCCCATGTGGGCTTCTCAGGCATAGCAAGGCCTGCCTTTTCCATTAAGTCAGTGCGATAGATAACCATCGAACTTTCAGCATAGAAAGGCACAGCGTAAAGGTTATCCTGATAAGACAGACCGCCACGAATGGAAGGCAGGATATCGTCGAGATCGTAGTCTTCGCCCAGGTTGTTTAGCGGCTCAAGCCAGCCTTGCCTGGCCCAGATTGGCACTTCATAAGTCCCAATTGTGACTACGTCATACTGACCACTGCCAGTCGCGATGTCTGTAGTAACACGTTGACGTAAAATGTTTTCTTCCAGTGTCACCCACTCTAAGCTAATATCCGGGTTGGCGTCGGTAAAGGCTTTGCTTAAGTTCTTCATGGTGACCATGTCACCATTATTAACCGTGGCGATAGTGACAGTTTCTGCCGCGACCGGCATGCTCAGTAGCAAAGCAGAGCAGATACTTGTGGTAAGTCGTCTAATCATATTATTTTCCTTATCTCACTTGTCGTATTTCTTACAGACCGGCCAGTGACAGCCGGCGCTATAGGGTTTAGAAGTTTAAGCTCAGCTGAAGGCCAAGAATGGTTGCATTATCTGTATCACTGTCACCAAAAGGATTAATGACATACTGTATGCTGGGCATCACTGCGATGGCTGGCGTGATCACATAGTTGTAGTTCAGCTCTATGGGATACTCATGGTCACGTACTGCCACTTCGCTATCGGCATAAGCTGTGTTGTATAGACGCTGAGCGCGGGTTAATTCACTGCTTACGCTGTTACGACCAATCGCCAATCCAAAACGATCATGAGGGCGGCTAACGAACGGGCCATTAATAAAACCGCCCAAAGCCAATACTTCTCCAACGCCGCTGATGGCGTTATCTGACCGGATCATGCTGGCAAATAAGCGCAATCCACCACCGGTTGCGTTGCGAGTAACCTGCTGTTCAAGGTTGATGTAAAAGGCGTTGTCTGTATCCTGAATTGCAGTGGCATCATCGGTTGTGCCTGACGGGAATCCGGCTTTGTTAACTAACTTAGGCTTGTCTAAACTGCTACGAACAACACCAAAACGGTAATCGCCGTCTAACCCATTGCCGTAATCGACCTTGTATTCAATTTCTGCCACCGCTGTTGTACCACTCAAGTCGCCAGAAGTGCCAAGTTTCAGCCCTTGGTTTAGAGATAGGGTTTCCGGGTTCGCATCATAAGCACCCGCTTTTAAGATGAGATTATCTGACAGGTTATAGGTAACCTGAGCCCCCAGTGAACTGAGCGGATCGCCATACCAACTGCTGCTTATATAGTTTGATGAACCACCACTACAAAACGTCAGGTGTTGAAAAGTACAACTCATGGCGAAAAAGTCAGCACTGGGATATATACGGCCAACCTTAATACTTAACTGATCATCCAGAAGGCGTTGCGTAAGTGAAAACTGGGTCAGGCGCGTGACATTGCCGCGACCGAATATCTGCTGAGACTGGAGTAAAAATGGCATATCGGCTTTGTTGTTTATAAGCTCGCCATTTCGATTAGAAATTTCAATTTTAAACTCAGCACCTGACCAGCCGAACAGCCTATCTAAATCGAAGTATCCACCGACAAAATACTGGTCAGCATAAGCCACTTCACTACTATCTCCACCCTGGAGGTTATAGGCAGTCTGACTAAAGTGACCAAGGCGAACATTGACGCCTTTTTCGGCAAGCTCAGCCCTCACGCCTCCCCAATCTCCGGTTAGATATTGCTCAGCATCAAATTCACCAGCGGCCCGACTGCTGAATGGCTGCATTAGCATTAACATAATGGTTGAGCCGATTACACTTGCGTTCTTTTTACTTCGTTGAACCAATGCTGTTCGATAACTCTGGTCTTTTGGTGTGTTGTGCATGACTGAACTTCCTCCACTTGTGTTTTTATATGCAGTTATCAAGCTGATTGTTATCCGACTTTTCACGCTATTTTTACTAACTCTTGACTTGGGCATGTGACCATCTTGTGAGCATAATCCAATAAATGTTAATTATTTGTCAACAGGAAAATGTTTATTTAAGGTTAAAAAAATTTAAGTCGGTAAATATTGTTTATAATAAACAGTGAGTTGTGATTATTTTGGCGAGTATTCATTTTGGCTGCTCACACGGGGTAAAACTGAAGCTGTTAAATTTAAGTTCGTTTTCAGGGCACTTGCTCGTAAAGTGGTTGGAAAAATAGTGACATTTTTTTTGATTGGCGGTTTGAACCAGCAAACACATTGATACATGAGGAGATTTTTATTCAGTTGCACGGTGTATAGAACTAAAGTTGTTAACTTAGTGTTGACATTATATCCGCCTGTTGAGAATATGCCCAGATTGCTAGCTATTGCTCATGTGGTAGGGTTTCCAGGTTGTAAATATAGAATTGGTGACTTTACTAATAGCAAATATTTAGGATTGAGACTTATGAGTAATGATCAGGTCGAACTGAAGCATATAGAAGAAGAGCAACTCCCCGTAGCACGCCACAAGTTGAAGGGATGGAAGCACTTTTTAGGGCTTTACGCAGGCGAACACGTAGCTGCCACTGAATTTGTGTTTGGGGCAACATTTGTCGCACTCGGTGCCACCATGACCGACATCCTGCTCGGTTTGCTTATAGGTAATATTCTTGCCGTTTTAAGCTGGACATTTATTACCACCCCAATCGCTGTAGAAACGCGCTTGAGCCTGTATACCTATCTGCAAAAGATTGCGGGCGACTCAATGACCAGGCTATACAACTGGGCCAATGTAATAATCTTTACCGTGATTTCTGCGGCCATGATTACTGTTTCAGCAACAGCAGTGCGATTCGCATTGAACATTCCTGCTCAGTTAAATTGGTATCCGACTAACCCTTGGTTTGTGCTGGTAGTGCTTGCCGTAGGTATAATAGTTGTGCTGGTTGCTATGTATGGCTTTAATGCCGTGTCGCGCTTTTCGGGTATCTGTGCGCCCTGGTTATTTGTTATGTTCATCAGCGGCCCTTTGGTGCTCATGCCCGAATTAGCGAATGCGGTTATTGGCCAAACAGTGGTAGGAAGCTGGGGTGACTTTATGCACATCGGCAGTGTATCGGTGTGGACGGGACTCGACACAAATGGTCAGCCTGGCATCGGTCTTATTGAAGTTATAGGCTTTTCTTGGGCAGCCAACACCATTACCCACTTTGGTTTGATTGACATGGCTTTATTGCGCTATGCCAAAAAGAAAAGCTATGGTATTTGCACCTCTGCTGGCATGTTATTTGGGCATTATATTGCGTGGATTTCTGCCGGCATTATGGGTGCAGGCACCGCGGTACTGGTAAAGAAATCTATTACCGAACTGGATCCCGGTGATGTTGCCTTCCACGCGTTAGGCTTGTCAGGCCTGGTGATTGTAATTGTAGCCGGCTGGACTACGGCAAATGCTAATTTATACCGCGCAGGTTTAGCGGCTCAGGCTATTTTTAGCGATCAGTCCCGCAATAGAACAACCTTTCTGGTTGGTATTGTTACGGTTATCATCGCTTGTTTCCCGTTTGTATTTACCAAACTTCTGCCACTTTTAACCTATGCGGGTTTATTAGTTGTTCCCGTGGGCGCAATCGTGTTTTCTGAGCATTTCCTGTTCCCGAAGTTGGGACTAACCCGCTACTGGGCTGCGCATAAAAAACTTAAACACAGTTCACCGGCTGTCATGTCCTGGGGATTGGGCCTGGTATTCGGTTTTACTCTGAATGCTCTTGATGTGATGTCGTTCTATTATTTGTTCCTGCCAACCTGGATCTTCACCATTGTGGTCTACACACAATTGGCAAAACGCCATGGAGCAGCAGAAAGTTACCCAGAGGCAGAAGCGAAACTTGCTGCCTATGATGAAAAAGTTGAAGCATTTCATGCTGAACAAGCGGCAAATGAGGCACCTGCAGCAGCAGATTTACGCGGGTTTACCAAGGCGCTGACAGCAATCGCCTGGGTGAGCCTTGGCATAACGGTCGCTTTTGCTGTCAATACGATGTTCTTTTCGGCTGATATCAGTGAGTACCACGCCAATCGCTCTGCGTTCTTTAACTTCGCTTTTGCTTGCACGGTTATTTATTTCACCAGTGCCTACTGGGCTATGCATCGCAAAAAGCAATTTGCTTCAGCTTAAACTCGGGAGAAACCTTATATGCAAGCTCAACCACTTTCTCAAGCCACATTAAGTTTTCTACCCCCAAGTATTTCTGTGCCTGGCTACAACCGCCAGGCACTTCAAGCGGGTATTGTGCACGTTGGTGTGGGCGGGTTTCACCGCTCCCACCAGGCTTATTATACTGATAATTATCTGAATCAAACTCATGATTTGCGCTGGGGCATTTGTGGCATCGGTTTGCGTGAAGCTGACCGTGCAATCCAACAAAGGCTTGCAGCACAAGACTATCTTTATTCTTTACTGGTTAAACACCCAAATGGTCAGTCCGATGTGCAGGTTATTGGTTGCATGACTGACTTCCTTTTAGCACCGGATGATCCTGAAGCCGTTATAGCCCAAATGGCAGCAAAGGAAACAAAGATTGTGTCACTCACTATTACCGAGGGTGGCTATAACTTTGATCCCTCTACCGGCGAGTTTGATTTAACCAATCCGGACGTAATTCATGATATTGCTAACCCGACTAAACCCAGACTGATTTTTGGCTACCTGGCAGCAGCGTTACAGCTTCGCAGAACAGCCGGAAAAGCCCCCTTTACTATTCAGTCCTGCGACAACGTTCAGCACAATGGTGATGTAACCCGTAAAATGTTGGTCGCTTATATCAATGCATATGACTCAGAATTTGCCCGGTGGGTAAGTGAGTCGGTAAGCTTTCCCAACGCCATGGTTGACCGCATCACACCTGCAACAACTGAGGGTGATATCTCACTGGCAGAAGAACTCGGTGTAATTGACCAGTGGCCAGTTACCTGTGAACCCTTCCACCAGTGGGTTATTGAAGACAACTTTACGCTACAGCGGCCTGAGTGGGAACTGGTTGGCGCGCAAACCGTTGACGATGTTACGCCCTACGAAACCATGAAAATTCGATTGCTCAATGCAGGACATACTGTATTGGGGGTGCTGGGCTCATTACGCGGATATAGCACTATAGAGGAAGCCGTGTCGGATCCTTTATTTGCCCGCTACCTTCGCGCATTTATGGATAACGAAGTAACACCAGTACTGGATGCCGTGCCGGGTATCGATCTTGATGAGTACAAGCAAACGCTAATCACGCGATTTGGCAACCCAAATATCAAAGACAGTCTCGCCAGAATTTGCTCACAGAGTTCGGCAAAAGTAGCCACTTTTTTGGTGCCTACTATTCAGCAGAACCTGATAAGTAAAGGCTCCACAAGACTATCCAGTCTGGTGCTTGCCGCTTGGTGCTGGTACAGCGACTCCCATACCACTCAGCATGGTGAAGCGCTGGATGTCATTGACGATTTGGCAGATACCTTACAACACGCAGCAAAATCTTCACGTGAGGCGCCTCTGGCATTCTTATCACAACAGAGTATTTTTGGCGCTCTGGCGGCTAATCGCTCTTTTTGCGAAGACTATCAATCATTCCTGACTAAACTGTTTGCAGGTATAAAAGTGGAGCATCTGATGGCGTCAGTACTGGAGATTGAAGTTACCCCTGCTTCTATGGAGGCTACAATCTAATGAACACAATACCTAATGTCGCAGTATTCGGTGAGGCGCTGTTTGATATGATCCAGCAACCGAATAACAGCTTTCTGCCCTTTATTGGCGGCTCGCCTTACAATGTGGCCCGTAGCTTTGTACGTCAGGGGTTGGCCTGCACCTATTTGTCACCTATCTCTACCGATGATCTGGGGGAGAAAATCTATCAGTCTGCACAGGACGATGGTATCTCGCTTCCCTACAATTATCGCTCAGACAAAAATACCTCGCTGGCTTTGGTATACAAAGATGAACAGGGTAAACCAAGCTACCGTTTATACCGCAAAGGCGTGGCTGATTTGGATGTTACACCAAACACACTGTTAAATGCATTACCCAATGATTTAACGCTGTTCCATACCGGTTCACTGGCTTTGGTTCCTGACATGCTTGATGTGCTCATACCTGTCATCAAAGTATTAAAAGAACAAGGCGTAAAAATCAGTATTGATGTCAATGTGCGTAAGGGAGTAGAAGACAATCACCAACAGTACATTGCTGCGATATGGCGTTTTGTTGAATTCGCTGACATTGTTAAAGTGAGCGATGAGGATTTACATCTGAAAGGGCTATACGGCGAGCCGGAATTTCATGCCCGCGCCATGCTGGACCGCATGGAAAATGGCATGGTCGTGCTGACATTAGGCGAAGGTGGCTCGCAAATCATAACGGATTCGCATCACCTTAAACAGAATGTCATTCTACCGCCGAGTATAGGCGATACAGTGGGCGCGGGAGATACCTATTTCTCGGCATTAGTTGCATACCTGTTGAAGCAAGAAGCATTATGCCCCCAGGCCATGCCAGACATGTTGGCTGCGGCGTTAAAATTTGGGGCAATGGCAGCCAGCCTGAATGTTGAAAAAGTGGGGTGTCATCCGCCTACCTTCGAGCAAGTCGCAGAGGCACTCGCCAGACTTTAAGTAATGGCTTAATAGCTGCCGCTTTATCATCTCATATCCAGTTGGCGATCTTCATCGCCAACTGATTTTCGGCTAACGCAAACTACCACGTCTTCTCATCAGAGTATTCCGGTAACCTGGAAAGCAACATTTTGCCCAATCAACAAGCTTGAGCTACATGACCTGTAAATCGATGTACTAACTATTTTCGCTAAAGCAATATTCGATATTGTTTCTGCTGTACCTGATATATGTGGTGCTACTAATTTTTCTTGGATACGCTTTGTGCTTGTTGAGCAACAGTGGGGAAATAGCCCTCCAAATCACCAGGTATATCATACAGTTTTTGCAACAGTCCCGGAGCAAATATAGCTTGGAATAGCAACTCTCCCTGACCGAAGCGAAAGGCTATAAAGTTTGAGGATTTACGATCCTAATAAAATTTTAAAAAAAGTTGTGAGATTTATTTCACGGCTGCGAATCATTAGATATATAACAATTTGCAGGTAAAGGTTTTGGGTTTGTGACGATAAGCTAAAGCCCATAAGTTTGTATGATAATCAATCAACGCTACGCAGAAATGAGTTCACTCTCAGTTAACAGGGCGGATAAAGCAGGCAATGAATAGGTTTAAACCATTGAGAAAAGTGAAATGAGCGTTGATCGGCATCGAATGTACTTAGACATCATAGAAAGACACAAGGGAATAGTGTTTAAAGTTGCACGCGCCTACTGCAGTAATGAGTTTGACCGGGAGGATTTAGTTCAGGAAATTCTCGCCCAAATCTGGCGTTCATTGGATACCTACAATGACAATTTTAAAATAACGACCTGGATGTACCGAGTGGCACTTAACGTTGCAATATCGTTTTACAGGAAAGACAAAACAATTGCTTATAAGCATACAGAAATGGAAGACAAGTTACTGAGTTATGACATGGAAGCTGAAAGAGAAAATGAACAGAGTTTGAGTGAGTTATACGCATTCATAAACGGACTCAACGATATAGATAAAGCGGTATTGTTGATGTATTTAGAAGGTGAAAGCCAGTCTGAAATTGCGACCAATTTAGATATTACGATTGCTAATGTTTCCACCAAAATCAGTCGAATTAAACAGAAGTTAAAGGCGAAAGCGTCTTAAACAGAAGAGGTACTCAGATATGAATTTAGATCAAATGCAGTCTATGTGGCAGGCACATAGTGAAAAGCTGGACGAGTGTATGAGTCTGAATAAAACATTGCTTCAGAAGATACAGTCAGACGGTAATAAAAGTGAGTTGAATAAGCTCATTTTGACAAGAGCGATTGAGGGCATTGTATTTTTCTGCATTGTCCTTTCTTTTGGGAGCTACATGGCCTCGTCCTGGAGTTTAACTGCACCGGTGGTTTCTGCCTGTGTACTCAATATATTTGCGATATTGGGATTAGCCGGAAGCATTGGCCAAGTCGCGCTGTTGAGTAGGATAGATTTTTCTAAACCGATGAAAGAAACGCTGAATGATCTTATTGCCGTCAGAACGCATAGTTTGAATGTTTTTAAACTGCTATTACTATCTGCACCTTTTTACATGGCCTATGTATTTCTGGGCTACGATCTGTTTTTTGACGTTGATTTATTTTCATTAATGTCGGCAGAAACAACAATTAGATTTTCAGTGATTGCCCTGATATTTGGGCTTCTGGTGGCGCTGCTTATCAATAAGCTCAAGCCAGAAAACAGGGACAATAAGTTAATTGGTTGGCTTTATCAGGAAATATCCGGCCGCAGGTTAACGCATCTGTTAGACCAATTCGAAAATATGGAAAAAGGCTGAGTGGTAGGGGCCATTAAATTGTTCTTATCGAGGCACATCCGGCGGCAATGGCGATAAGAGCTATTTCTGGTTTGGACCGCGATATGTAAGTGGTAGTAAGGCTATAGTGGTTAAGACCAATGATAAGGTAACTCTGGACTATCTATAGTCATACTAACCTGAGTTTTAAAATGTTGTAACAAAGGAGGTCGTTATGAGCAGTGCAGTAATTGGTGGTGTGGTAGTCGTCATTATCGTTGCGATAATTGCTATCGCAGCGTCGAAACGTAAAGAATAATTATTTATACCGTTTTTAGTTAAAATTCACTTAGTATTAAGTGAAGTTAATTGAACACGTAAAGCTTGGCTACGCTCTCGCTGGTCTCAGAGTTTAGCCTGGTTTATTTCGCCCATTATTGGGGCTTAATTTTATAAACGGTGTTGAATTGCATGGCATACAGGGAGGTGGGTAAATTTTGACTGACAGCGTAATAAACTGGGTTGGTTTTACCATACAGGTCATTGGCTTACTGTTAATTACTATCGAGCTCTATTTGCCGCCACTGTCGGAACGCCTTAAAACCTTCCTGGAGAGTATTCAGTTTCGTTTGGTCGGCACAACAGCGACTAAACAATACTGGAATTGGGTGGCGATTGGCGCTTATATCACCATCTGGGTGGTTTCCGTTGCTATTGTATCAATACTTGACCCTGCAATGAGCATTGTCGCAAATGTGGCTTTCACAATATTCACCGTGTTTCTTGGCAGCGTAATTTTTATGAGCAAAGTGTTTGTAAGACTTGGCATTGAACTGGGTAGGGGAAATGTAATTGGCGGGGTAGGGCTCGTTTTGGCCTTAATTGGTTTTACCATCGAAATATCAAAGATGGTGCTTGCCTGATAACTGATATCGTCTTTGCCAGACTATAAAGTTGGTTTTTAGATGATTATTACCGTTTAAGTTGAAAATCAGACACAAAAAAACCGACTTGCGTCGGTTTATTTTCACATCTAAAGATGGTACCAGAGGCCGGACTTGAACCGGCACGCTATTTCTAGCAACGGATTTTGAATCCGTCATGTCTACCAATTTCATCACTCTGGCACTGATAGATGTGCAATGACTGTAATTCAGTCAGGCTGCGAATTATAACGATGTCATAGAGACTGACAAGCGTTTTTTTAGTCATTCTTTAATAAGCGGCTAAATAATATGCTGTTTTGAGTTCAGTCCTAATGGGGGCGGAGAAATCCTTAGTGGCCAGTTGTCTATCACTGGTTTTTATTTGTACGTGATGAGTTAGTCACGGAATGATTTAAAAGGGGCTGTGTAAAAATATTTTTAAAAAGTTTAAAAAATAACCTGACACAACTGAATAAGGGTGCTAGGATCCATTTGCCTTTGAAAGGTTCTATTATATTTGAAAATTGCTCGTTCCGTTGATCCATTGTAAGTCCCTTGCGCGATTCACATTAGATACGATTACTGAATCAAGCCTGCCGCAAAACAGATAGCCCTTCATTGCAAGACCGGTTTTTTAACCACATTAAATTAAATATTTTTTGGAGTTATCTATGTCTACTTCTACAGGCACAGTAAAATGGTTCGACGAAGCTAAAGGTTTCGGTTTTATTTCTCAAGCTGACGGCGGCAAAGACGTATTCGTACATTTCCGCGCTATCAAATCTGAAGGCTTCCGCACTTTAGCTGAAGGTCAGAGCGTACAGTTCACTATCGAACAAGGTAACAAAGGTCCACAGGCTGCTGACGTAGTAGTACTGTAAGACAGTTGTTCTTATAAAACAGGCACCTTCGGGTGCCTGTTTTGTTTCTGCCGCAAAATATTTATTCCTGCTGTTTCTGTTCTCTACTCCTTCTGCGCTTAACCGTCTACTTTTGTCCTGATCTGTGGCACACTTGCGCCCATCGGTGTCAGACACACAGTTAGCCATGGTTAAAAAAGTTAAAAGCACGATAAAAAAACAATCTAATCAACCACCTCAACCGCCAGAGCAATCTGCCCGGGCTGGATTTGTGCGGCGCTTGGCTGCCATGATTTATGATGCGCTGGTGGCAACTGCTGTGGGAATGTGCGCGGCCATGGTGTTGATCGTAATACTGGTTGTTTCGCTCAAAAATGGCTGGCTGGATTTACAAGGTTACAGTGAGCCAAATGAGTTGCTTGGTAAGTCTGTTTTGTATAAAACCGTTATTCAGGTGTGGGTAGGGCTCTGGGTTGCAGGGTTCTTTTTGTGGTTCTGGAAGCGGGGCGGTCAAACCCTGGGGATGCGCGCCTGGCGTTTACGTATTTACAGTATCACCGAAGAGCCGGTGGGGTGGGGGCGTTTAGTATTGCGTTTACTTGCTTCACTGGGTGGTCTCGGAACCCTTTTAGTCCTGTTTGACGTAAAAAACAAACAGTCTCTGCAAGACCGGGTCGCGCAAACCGAAGTACTTAAACTGACCAAAGAACAGAATAATCATAAGAGCTGGTAACTAATAAGCAGATAAAGGGGTCAGAGTACATTAATCAACGTCATTAATGTACTCTGACCCCTTTGTTTATCTGGAGAGTAGCGCCGTAGCAACGGCCGCAAAGAGAATGCTCGGTAGCAAGGCCCCTAATACCGGCGGAATGTTGTAAACCAGGCTCAGTGGGCCAAATACTTCATTGGTAATGAAGAAGCCGAAACCGGTTAGTACACCCATAATAATTCGCGCCCCCATAGTCACACTTCGCAACGGGCCAAATATGAAAGACAGCGCCATTAATAGCATTACACTTACGGTAACTGGCTGCAGTACTTTACGCCAGAAAGCCAGCTCATAGCGGCTGGTATCCTGCTTATTATTGGCCCGGTAGGTGATATATTCCTGCAAACCCTGAATCGATAATGCCTCGGGCTTCACTGTTACGATACCCAGTTTGTCTGGCGTCAAAGACGAATCCCAGCGCCAGGTGGGCTGTACATCGGCGGTAATGGCGTCTGCACCAAAGTAAGTGTGTGTTACCTGAGTCAAAGTCCAGCCGTTTTGTTCGTAGAAGCCGCCACTGGCATTGGTGATGCTGTCCAGCTGTAAGCCATCATTGAACCGGTAGATGGTAACTTCCTGCAATGAATCGCGGCTCATTACCTGGCCAATACTTACAAAATGATCGCCGTCTTTGGCCCATACATATTTATCTGAGGAAAACAGCGAGCCCCCGGTAATGGCTTCGGTACGCAGTTCTTTGGCACGGGATTCACTCACGGGCGTTATCCATTCACCCACCGCCATCACCACAATAATCATCACTACGGCTGATTTCATGGCCGAGTTAATTAAATTCCAACGGCTCAGCCCGGCCGCCTGCATGACCACCAGTTCGCTATTGCTGGCCAATACCCCCATGCCTATCAGTCCGCCCAGCAGCACTGCCATGGGGAAGAACTGTTCAAGGTCGCGAGGCAAGCTAAGCAGCACGTACACCAGCGCAGCCAGCATATCGTAATTGCCTTCGCCCACTTTACGCAGCTGCTCCACAAACTTAATCAGGGCGCTAAGACCAATCAGTACAGAAAGGGTTACCGTGACCGTGCCCAGCAGTGTTCTGGCAATATACCAGTCGAGGATGCGGATCATGATTTCCTCCGCTTGAGCATGGCTTTAATTTCGGTGCCGAATTTGCGATCCCGGGCGAGCAGGGTAAAACCAATGATCAGCATAATGCCGTGTACCCACCACAAGCCGAGCTGGATAGGAATTTTGCCGTCTTCCAGCACGCGTCGGCTGGCTAGTAGCAACATAAAATAACCAAGGTACAGTAAGATAGCCGGGAACATTTTACCAAACCGCCCCTGGCGCGGATCCACCGCACTGAGCGGCACCGCAATCATCACCAGAAAAGGAATCGATAGCGGAATAGCCAGCCGCCATTGCAGTTCCGCCAGGGCTTCCGTAGAGCCATCTTCCAGCAATTCCATGGTGGGAATAACCGAGACTTTTTTGCGCTTTTGTTGCTGCTCCGGATCGTCTATCTGAATCTGATATTCGTCGAAAGCGACTACCCGAAAATCGAGGCGGCGTTGCTCGCCTTCGTACTGATTTCCGTTATTCAGAATCAGCTGGCGGGTGCCGTCCGGCTCTTTGTTTACCGTGCCTTGTTCGGCATAAACCACCCGAACCTGCTCGTCACCTTCATTTTTTTGCTGGGCCAGAAAGACTTTCTGAAGTGAGTTATCACTACCAATATCATGCACGAAAATTACGGCTTCCTGGTTGCCCGTTTGTTGAAAACGGCCGGGAATAATGGCACTAAAACCGGCTTCTGCTTTGGCTTGCTCTCGCAGGTTATATTCACTCTCTGCGGCCAGTGGTGCCAGATACAGAGTCACCACGCCGGTAACGATCATTATGATGAATGATAAAAATAACATTACGCGGGTGACGTACCATTCGCTGATCCCGCAGGCGCGCATCACGGTCATTTCGCTGTCTACATACAGCCTGCCGTAAGCCATCATAATGCCTAAAAAAGCGCTGATAGGGATCACCAGCGAAGCGAGTACCGGGGCGTACAAAGACAAGAAGCCGAGCACCAGACTGGCCGGGATATCGCCCTCAGACGCATCCCCCAAAACACGAACAAAACGCAGCGTAATAAAAATTGCCATCAAAATTAAAAATATGGCGATTTGCGATTTAAGCGTTTCCTTAAGCAGATAGCGGAATATCAGCATATCTGGCCTATGCAAAAAGTCGGAATTTTAGTGAAAGCGGCTATAATTTTGAGTAAACTTACCATTTTTACAAGTTTTGCCAGTAATAACTAACCGTTGGCTCCGGAAGGCGTGTTTGCCTGAACCGTGATTTATCACGTTGACACGCCCTACGCAGGATTGAATTCGTGCGTATTAAACCATAAAGCAAGGCAAAACGGCATGTAAAATTGTTTCGGGCCAACCAGACAGAACAAAATGAGGTGATACAGTGGAGTTTAACGTAAAGAGCGGCAGTCCAGAGAAACAACGCAGTGCATGTATTGTGGTGGGCGTCTATGAGCCGCGACGTTTGTCCGGCGTTGCCGAACAACTGGATGCAATTAGTGAAGGATACATCAGCAACTTACTGCGCCGCGGCGACCTCGAGGGGAAAGCCGGTCAGATGTTGCTGCTCCACCATGTGCCAAACGTACTGAGCGAGCGGGTACTGCTGGTTGGTTGTGGCAAAGAGCGTGAGCTGGACGAGCGTCAGTATAAACAGATCATTGCTAAAACCATTCAAACCCTTAACGAAACCGGTTCGATGGAAGCCGTCTGCTTCTTAACTGAGTTGCACGTTAAGGGTCGCGATACCTACTGGAAAGTACGCCAGGCGGTCGAAACTTCACAGGATACCCTGTATACCTTCCTGCAACTGAAAACCAAAAAAGGCGAGCCGCGCCGTCCGCTGCGTAAAATCGTTTTCAATGTGCCCACCCGTCGCGAACTCACCGTGGGTGAAAAAGCCGTTGAGCATGGCCTGGCCATTGCCAAGGGCGTTAAGGTTACTAAAGACGTGGCCAACATGCCGCCAAACATTTGTAACCCGGCGTACCTGTGGGAGCAGGCGCAGCAAATGGCTGAAGAATATGGCAGCGTTAGCGTGGAAGTGGTTAACGAAGCCAACATGAAAGACCTGGGTATGAATTCTTACCTGGCGGTGGGTCGTGGCTCTGAGAATGAATCGCTGATGAGTATTATTCATCACAAAGGCGGCGCTGATGATCAGGCACCATTGGTGCTGGTGGGTAAAGGCCTTACCTTTGACTCAGGCGGTATCTCATTAAAGCCAGGCGATGGCATGGACGAAATGAAGTACGACATGGGCGGCGCAGCCTCCGTACTGGGTGTTATGCACACGGTGGCGGCGTTAAACCTGCCAATTAACGTGATAGGCGTACTGGCCGGTTGTGAGAACATGCCGGATGCCAACGCTTATCGCCCGGGTGATATTCTTACCACCATGTCTGGCCAGACGGTTGAAGTGTTAAACACCGATGCTGAAGGCCGTTTGGTACTGTGTGATGCACTGACTTATGTTGAGCGTTTCGATCCGGAAACCGTGGTCGATGTAGCCACCCTAACCGGTGCCTGTATCATTGCGCTGGGTAAACATGCTACCGGCCTGATGAGTACGCATAATCCACTGGCTCATGAACTGCTTAACGCCTCTGAACAAGCCTCTGATCGCGCATGGCGTTTACCGTTGTGGGATGACTACCAGGAGCAACTGGAAAGCCCGTTTGCCGATATGGCTAACATTGGCGGTCGCCCGGCAGGTTCAATTACCGCAGGGTGCTTCCTGTCGCGCTTTACCAAGAAGTATAACTGGGCCCACCTGGATATCGCTGGTACTGCTTGGAATAGTGGTAAAAACAAAGGCGCAACGGGTCGTCCGGTACCTATGCTGGCGCAGTTCTTAATGAACCGTGCTGGTTTAGGCGCAGAGGATTAAGGGTTAATGCCTGCCGTTCGATTTTACGCACTGGCTGAGGCGTCAGTTTCTCCCGCAGGGCACGAAAGTGTGCCTGCGGTGTGCGCCAAAGCCTGCGAACTCACCGCCGAACTCTATTCGCAGAAGAAAAAGAGTGTGGTACTGTGCGCAGACCAGGCACAGGCCGAAGCTGTCGATCAGCTTTTATGGCAATTGCCGGCGGCGCGTTTTGTGCCGCATAACCTTGCTGGTGAGGGCCCCAATGGCGGCGCACCAGTAGAAATCGTCTGGCAGCCTCAGTCGCTGCCACGCAAACAATGTCTGATTAACGTTAGCGGGAAAATGGTGAGTAACTTCAACCAGTTTCAGCAGATCATCGACTTTGTGCCGGTTGAAGAAACGGCCAAACAGCAAGCCCGCGAACGTTATAAACAATTTCAACAAGCCGGTTGCCAAATGCAATTTCTGCCGGCCTAAAAAGAGACTTTTTGAGACACTCCATGGACAAAACCTACGAACCCCAATCGATCGAAAAACAGTGTTATCAGCGCTGGGAAAACGAAGGCTTATTCAAAGCCAAGGGCGATGAAGCGCCAACGGGGAACCCTTACTGTATTTTACTGCCGCCACCGAATGTTACCGGTAGCCTGCACATGGGGCATGGTTTCCAGCAAACCATTATGGACGTGCTGACCCGATACCACCGCATGAAAGGCGATAACACGCTGTGGCAGGTGGGTACCGACCACGCTGGTATTGCAACCCAAATGGTGGTTGAGCGTCAGTTAAATGCACAGGGCAAAACCCGTCACGATCTGGGTCGCGAAGCGTTTATCGACAAAATCTGGGAGTGGAAAGAGCACTCAGGTGGCACCATCACCAGTCAGATGCGCCGTTTAGGTACCTCGCCAGACTGGGACCGTGAAGTATTTACCATGGATGACAACCTGTCTAAAGCGGTAACCGAGGTGTTCGTCAGATTACATGACGACGGTTTGATCTATCGTGGTAAGCGATTGGTAAACTGGGATCCGGTACTGCACACGGCGGTGTCCGACCTTGAAGTACTTAACGAAGAAGAAGCCGGCCACATGTGGCATATGCGCTATCCGCTGGCTGACGGCAGCGGTAGCATTGTGGTGGCGACTACTCGCCCTGAAACCATGCTGGGCGATACGGCAGTAGCGGTACACCCGGAAGATGAGCGTTACCAGAATCTCATTGGTAAAGACATTAAATTACCCATTACCGGCCGTTTGATTCCGATCATTGCGGATGACTACGTGGATCCGGAATTCGGTACCGGCTGCGTTAAAATTACCCCGGCGCATGATTTCAACGACTACGACATGGGTAAGCGCCATAGCCTGCCGATGATCAATATCTTTACGCCGGATGCCAAGGTTAATGACGAAGCGCCAGAAGCCTATCAGGGGCTGGATCGCTTTGATGCGCGTAAGGCAATTGTTGCGCAGCTCGAAGCCGACGGCGTTCTGGTTAAAATTGACGACCACAAACTTAAAGTACCTCGTGGTGATCGCACCGGCGCGGTTATCGAACCTTACCTCACCGATCAGTGGTACGTGGCAATCGAAGAGCTGGCCAAGCCGGCTATTGATGCGGTAGAAAGCGGAGAGATCCGTTTTGTGCCCGAGAACTGGAATAAAACCTACTACCAGTGGATGAATAACATTCAGGACTGGTGTATTTCCCGTCAGCTGTGGTGGGGCCACCGTATTCCAGCCTGGTACGACAATGAAGGCAACGTTTACGTAGGTCGCACTGAAGAAGAGGTGCGTAACAAGTATCACCTGGAAGCGGGCGTGCAGTTGAACCAGGACGAAGACGTACTGGATACCTGGTTCTCTTCGGCACTATGGCCGTTTGCCACCATGGGCTGGCCGGAAGAAACCCCGGAATTGGAAACCTTTGTGCCGTCTTCGGTACTGGTTACCGGTTTCGATATTATCTTCTTCTGGGTAGCGCGTATGATCATGATGACCAAGCGTTTTACCGGCAAAATCCCGTTTAAGGATATCTACATTACCGGCCTTATCCGCGACGAAAGCGGCGACAAAATGTCGAAGTCGAAAGGTAACGTACTGGATCCTATCGACCTGATCGACGGTATCGATCTGGAATCACTGGTGGCTAAGCGCACCACTGGCATGATGCAGCCACAACTGGCCGCTAAAATTGAAAAACGCACCCGCAAGCAGTTCCCGGAAGGTATTCATGCCTACGGTACTGATGCGCTGCGCTTTACGTTTGCAGCCATGGCATCAACCAGCCGCGATATCAACTTTGATATGGGCCGGGTAGAGGGCTACCGGAACTTCTGTAATAAAATCTGGAATGCCTCGCGCTTTGTGCTGATGAACACCGAAACCGAAGATACCGGTCGTGACGGTGGCGAGTTAGTGCTGAGCCTGGCCGATAAGTGGATTTGGGCGCAGTTCCAGCAAACTCTGGTGGAATTTGAAAAAGCGCTTTCTGATTATCGCTTTGATATTGCCGCACAAACGGTTTATGAGTTTACCTGGAACCAGTTCTGCGACTGGTATCTGGAGCTTACCAAGCCGGTACTGAATAACGATGAGTCAAGCGATGCCGAAAAGCGCGGCACCCGTCATACGTTAATCAACGTGCTGGAAAGCCTGTTACGTTTGCTGCACCCGTTAATGCCGTTCATTACCGAAACCATTTGGGAACGTGTTGCACCGCTTAGTGCGCTGGATTTCAACGCCGGCGACAGCATCATGGTTCAGCCTTTCCCGGCGGTAGATGCTGCTAAGCAGGATGAGCAGGTATTGGCCGACATCGAATGGGTTAAGCGCTTTATCGTAGGTATTCGTAACATTCGTGGTGAAATGGATATTGCGCCGAGCAAGCCACTTCCTGCGCTGCTGCGTAATGTAAGCAGTGAAGACGAGCGCCGCTTAGGTATTTCCCGCACCTTTATCGACCGCCTGGCGCGTCTTGAGTCCATTACGGTGCTTAAAGAAGGTGAAGAAGCACCAGCCAGTGCGGCAGCGGTAGTGGGGGAGATGGAAATTCTTATCCCTATGGCCGGCCTGATTGATAAAGAAGCCGAGCTTGCCCGTATTGCTAAAGCCATGGGTAAACTGGAGCAAGACGTAGCCCGCTTTAAAGGTAAGCTGTCTAACGATAAGTTTGTTAGCAATGCGCCGGAAGCCGTGATTGAGAAAGAAAAAGCCAAGCTGGCCGATTCTGAGTCACAATTAGCTAAGCTGAAAGCTCAGCAAGAGACGATTGCTGCGCTGTAAGTATTTGTACTTAAGATAATAAAAAACGCACCAGGTGAAAGCCTGGTGCGTTTTTTTTTGGGTTACGTTAACTAATCGTAGTTGCGCTACATAGCAGCGGGATTAGCGAGTAGTGTTGGTATGCTTATCCAGGAACTTAATCATTTCCTGCCAGAGCTCAACGTTGTTTTCCGGCTTGTAGAAGCCGTGGCCTTCGCCGGATTTCATCATCCACTGGTAAGGATGGTTTCTGGCTTCGAGCTTCTCACGTAAAGCAAAGGCATGCTCCTTGGGCACCCGCACGTCTTCTTCACCCTGCACAATAAATACCGGCACTTTGATCTTGTCGGTGTTTTTAATGGGGGACTGGAAGTCGCGGTTTTCGCCTTTTGGTAATACCTGATTAAGGTAATTGATACCGGCATCGTTTTGCGGGATATCACCTTTTTCAAACATCATGTCCAGATCGTAAACGCCAACAAAACCAATAGTGCACTGGTACAGGTCCGGCTCGCGAATAACGTTCTGTAATGCCGCGTAGCCGCCGTAAGAGGCGCCGTAAACACACATTCTGTCTTTATCCACAATGCCTTTGTCCACCAAATACATAGTGCCGTCGGTCATGTCATCAATCATGGTGGTCCCCCAGTTACGGAAACCCGCTTTCTCGAAAGATAAACCATAGCCACCCGAACCACGGAAGTTCGGCTGCAATACCGCGTAGCCATGTGCCGCCAGCACTTTGGCATCGCGTACACTGGAGTCGATGTTAGCAATGGAGTCGTAAGGGCCGTGAGGACCGCCATGAGGCAGCAGCACAAAAGGTAAATCCTTGGCTTCGCCTTTAGGCAGAGTGAGTACGGCAGAAATTTCCAGACCATCACGGGCGGTATAAGTGATCAGTTTGGACTCCGGAATTTCCACGTCGTCCAGCCAGGGCTTACTCTCGGCCAGTTTCACCAGTTTGCGGGCCTCGGCATCAAACATGTAATATACATTGGGATTATTGGCATTGCCTACCCGAATAATCATTTTGGAATTGTCGCGGGTTGCAGACGTTGCTGAAACGTCTTGGCCCTTAAAAGTATTCGCCAGACTGGCCAGTACACGTTGTTCGGCTTCACTTTTCACGCCGCCAAAGAACATGGTTTCAATGCCTTTATACTCGTAGCTGGCGCCGAATATTTCTTTAATCTTACCGTTTTCACTGTGCAGGATTGGCGATAAATCTACTTTAGGATGTGACGCCAGTACTTCGTGCTTTTTGGTGTCGATATTATAGGTCGCCAAAGACCAGGTATCAGTTTCCAATGTACTGAGACCTACAATGGTTTTATCGTCGGACAAAAACACCAGTGGCGTGAAAGATGGTGTATAGGGTTCACTTTCAAATGCCAATTCCCATTCAGAGTCGGTGTCTTTTCGCACCATCATGGTTTGCTTATTGTCTTCATTAGGATCGGCGCCAATCATCGCCAGCACATTGCCTTTGGTATCGGTATAAACGTTCACATTTGAGCCGGCGTAAGCTCGCAGCGGTGCGCGACCTTCGGAGGCTTTACGGCCATTGCTGACCTTCATTCTGTAAATATCGAGGAAGGGCTCTTTGGCGGTTAAATCGGTGCTGTAAACTAACACGGCATCCGGCTCATCCGGCAGAATATCAATAATTTGTGAGAATCGGCGGTCGCCGCTCTCAGCGCGCCAGCCGCTTAAGATAACGCTGTTTTCACCGTCTGCATCCATGGCAAATAATTCACCGGTGGGCAGCGGTTGTTCAAAGGAGCCAACTTCCCTTGCCATGCCCAGAATCAAACGTTCATCATTAAGCCAATTAAAGCTGCTAACGGTTTCTTTGCCTTTTCCGCGTGTAATGGAAACGACTTCCTGATCCTTAATATTCAACACGGTTAAAAACACCACGCCGTCTTCGCCGCGAGAGGTCGAAGCCAGGTAAGTGCCGTCGGGTGAAATTTTTATGTCCAGGTACTGTGAGTGTTTAGCATACGCTTCTAATAGTGGCGTATTGATTTTAGCTTGCGCTGCTGATGTGAATGTCAGACTTCCAAGGAGTGTAGTGATGACAACTAACATCAAACGAACTTTCATAATTTTTTCCTCTAGAAAAAAAAGCCCCCGACAAGCGAGGGCTTTATTTAACTATTACAACTTAGAAGTTATAACGCAGGTTAGCAAATACCCGACGACCGATGAAGTCGTACTGTGAGTAAAGTGCTGAGTTACCCAGGTCGAAGCCGCTGCTAGAAATTCTAGGTGGCTCTTTATCGAACAGGTTAGCAACACCTACGATTGCGTCCAGACCTTCATAAGAGAATGAACCTGACAATGTGTGATACATAGTCCAAGGCGTCTCGTCGATGAAGGTTACAGTGTTACCGTTAACCGTAGTGGTATTGGTTTCACTGGCGTAGTACTCGTAGTCGTTAGTAGAGTCGAAGTAGTTCGCTGTCCAGGTCAGGCTGAAGTCATCGTTTGAGTAAGTTAAACGAGCAACACCAACGTGCTTAGGTGAACCGTTCTCGCCAACAAAGTTGTTGTATGGAGAATCAGCAAACTGCAGGCTGTACTGTTCGATTTGCATGGTGTGCTCTACGCGGAAACGCAGTGAACCCCAATCGAAGTCATCCTGGTAAGTGAAGTTATAATCCACACCACGAACTTCCTGGTAAGCGATGTTTACGTAACCACCGTTAACCTGGTCGATACCGTAGTCGCCTGCGTTTGAACCGTCACGACGAGTGAACAGGTTACACAGTGGCTCGTTAGCGAAGTCGATAGAGTTATAACAACGGCTAACGATGCTCGCACCACCTAAGTTATCGATCTCGTTAGAGATTTCGATAGAGAAGTAGTCAACAGACACCGCGTAAGTATCTTCAGGGCTGGTCCAAACTACACCAACGCTTTCAGCTACAGACGTCTCTGCTTCAAGACGGCCTGCACCACCACTGGTTACCAGGGTGACAGAACCACCAGGCTGAGCGTAGTCTTCAGGGATGCCATCTGCCTGACAGTTCTGATAAACAGTGTCAGAGATGTTACCCGCTGCGTATGCCGCACCGTAATCCAAACATGGGTCAATCGCCAACTGACCACCGAAGCCAGTTTGCTCAGCCAGGAACAGTTCGAACAGGGCTGGTGCACGGAAAGAAGAACCACGGCTTGCACGTACGCTTAAGCCTTCTACGATTTCCCAGTTCAGGCCCAGTTTAAATGTGGTGTCGGTACCGAAAGTATCGTAGTCAGTCCAACGGCCAGATGCAGTCAGATCCAGTCTTTCTGCGCCCGCTACACCTTCAAGCAGAGGCATTTTAACTTCGGCGTATACCGCTTTAGTGGTTTGGCTACCTGCAGTAATACCAGCGCCAGTCAGACCCCATGAGTTACCGTTAAGAGTGTGGTAACCAGGACGGTCGTCGATTTCGTCACGCTGTACCTGGAAACCAAATGCTGCGCCAACTTCACCGGCAGGCATGGTAAACAGATCACCAGTGATGAAACCTTCAAGGGTTTGCTGGGTGTATTCAGTGTTACCTTTGTCACGGCCAAACAGAAAGTCCAGTTGCTCTGGTGAACGGTTACCGTACAGGAACTGTGGATCAGTCCAAGGGATGTTTACACAGGTTTTGTTACTGAACTCAGTTACTTCGCCGCTACAGCTAACGCCATCTGCAGCGTTGTACTGGGCCATCAGCATTGAGTCGCGGTAAATAATATCCTGGTTGTAGTCACCATCACTGATACTGTGCTGGTAAGACAGATCCCAGGTCCAGAAACCTACATCACCAGTAAAGCCGATTACACCACGGGTGTAGTCTACATCGATTTCTGAGCTGAAGTGATCAGTCAGAGCTACCGGGAATACAAAGCCGTCTCCGCTAAAGCCGTCCAGCACTGAAGTAGGCAGAACACCTACGTCTGCAGTCCAGAACTGACGATAGTCATTGGTTTCAGTACTACGACGGCTGAAGATTAACTCACCGTACATGGTGATAGAATCAGACAGGTTGTAATCACCCGTTGCATACAATGAAGTAGTAGTAGTTTCTGGCACTACCGTTTGCTTCGCCAGGTATGGGTGGTTCAGATCCCACCAGCCTTCACTGGCGTAATCGTTGTTATAAGATACCGGGTACCAGCCATCAGGCGTGGTAAAACCAACATCTGCTTCGTTAATGCTTTCGAAGCCGTTTGCTGCGAAGAAGCCATCGTAATCGTAAGCAGCTTGTAAGCTACCGCCGTACGCGCTTGAAACGCCGCCGTATAACCACAGGCCGTAACCCGTTTCGCTACAGTGAGGCTTGCCAGTACGTGGATCGATAGGATCAGAACGTGAACCGTCTTCCAGGAACTGTAAACGCTCGGTACAGTTGAAGTAGTCACGGTCGCCACGGCTCAGCATCGCAGTATTACGGTAGTCAGCAGTTACACGGAATGAACCTTCTGCAAACTCTTCACCGTAAGAGATGTTGATACGCTTGTCTTCACCGCCTGACTCAAATGGCTGGCTGATATCAACAGTAATTGTCTTGTCGTCGCCTTTCTTGGTGATGATGTTGATTACACCAGCAACCGCGTCTGAACCGTACAGTGCAGAAGCACCGTCTTTGAGGATTTCAACACGCTCGATAGCAGACAGAGGAATACTGTTCAGGTCGAAGGCTGATACTGCACCACGAGTACCTGCAGGGCCGGCACGACGGCCGTTTAACAGGATCAGGGTACGGTTTGCACCAAGACCACGCAGACCAACTGTCTCAGCACCGGTACCACCGTCGGTTACGAAACCAACAGTCAAAGCGGCGGTGATCTGGCTTGAGCCTGCTGCTGCAGTACTGGTTCTTAATAATTCGCCCAGTGTTTTCAGACCTTCCTGCTCGGCGTCTTCAACACTGATAATGTCGATAGGTGTATCGTTAGCAAACGCATCGGTACGAATACGTGAACCAACAATGGAGATTTTTTCTACTGGTTCAGCGCCATCTTCAGCTTCTTCCTGAGCGAAGACCTGTGGAGTTGCTAACAACCCCATAGCTGTGATGACTCCAATAGATAACTTATGGAGTTTATTATCGTTATTCATGTGAATCCCTGTTTCTGCCGCATCAATGTGCTATCAAACGTGTAATCATCGATAACACATCTGTATGCAACTATAATTATTTATATTTAAACAACCCCACCAACAATCGTTATTTTACGTTGTTACTGCGATGGCTTTGCCTGTCAACCAAATTAGAGAAATTGACATACTGAAAGTTAAATAAAAAACATTCTGGTGTCAAATAAATGGAACTTTTTTTATCCCTCCCTGTCAGTCTTTAATTGTTTTTTAAATCAACAGTTTACAGTTATCACCCTGGCAACTTAAAATTACAGCGACGTTGCTTTTTTTGTCATAACGTCATTATTACGGCGGAATAATTTATTTTGACCATTTTATGAACAGAAAAAGTTGTTCAGATCAGTGGGGGGCAGAATAAAATAAAGGCGTGTTACTAACACGCCTCTAAGAATGTGCAGTGATGAGCTGCACACACTGGAGCAGATTAAAATTGGTAAGAGGCAAATAGGCGCAGGGTTCTGGGCTGGCCCGGTCCGACAAACTCAGTAGACTCTATATCGTCATAAATATCTTCTAACACCTCGTCGGCCTCGCCGTAGGTACCAAAGGTTTCAAACTCGGTATCAAACACGTTTTCTAAACGCAGACCCACGGTAATGCCGCTACTGTGGGCATAAGTGGCGCTCAGGTTAACCAGGGTGTAGCCGTCCAGTTCGCGGTTTTCGTTGGCTTCATCGCCACGGAAATACTGGCCAGAAGCGTAATCTACATCGGCGCTGATAAACAGGTTTTCAATCGCAGGGTAGGTTACCTCAAAACCGGCCTGCCATTCCGGCTGGCCCGGAATATTATCCCCCGGCATTACCTGACGTCCTGGCCCCATCGGGTTTTGTGGGCTGAAAGACACATAGGGGGTTTCAAACGTAGCCTGTAAATAGCTCACATTGGCTGAGATTTCCAGATCTTCATATTGCTGAAGCAGGCTGACTTCGGCGCCCTGACGACGGGTTTTATCCACGTTCACAAAATAGCCCACTGAGGCGCGGTCGCCCGCTTGCTGGAAGATAATGTCGTCTTTGCTTTCACTGCGGAATAGCGCTGCGTGTAGCAGGCCGTTCTCCAGCGAGTAGTTTACGCCCACCTCGAGGGTGTCGGTGCGTACTTGATCAAGCGGCGGATCGGCGACAAAGCCATTAGGTAATTTACACGGGTCGTCTTCGTCGGCGCAGCTTAACTCTGCCGGGCTGGGCGTGCGTGAAGACTGACTGTACGACGCATAGGCATGATAACCATCGTTGCGATAATGCACCGTGGCTGAAGGGTTAAAACGGCTGAACTCATGGTTGCCGTTCAGCGAGCCTTCGCCCACTTCCACGCCATCGACCATATCAATAGTAGACTTGTTGTAACGGCCGGCGAGGGCCAGTTGCCAGTGCGGATTAAATTCAATCACGTCACTGATAAACAGGTAGGTGTGTTTTACATCGGTATCCAGGCGCACTCGTGAACCTTCATCGAATACGCCAATACCGGTTACGCCACGGCTGTCGGCTGGCGTATCGTTGTCGAGCACGGCAAATTCGGTGTCACTGCGAAACGAGATATCAGCGGTATCAATACCCAGACCCACTACCCAGTTGTGGGTTAACGAGCCAGATTGAGTTACGCCGGCAAGCTCAGCACTAAAACCGTAGCTTTCTTGTTCGGTTAAACTGGTATTGGCGGTACCGTCGAGGGTATCCGGGTCAGCGCCTGAAATGGCTTCCAGTGGCACCAGAGGGTCGAAGCCAACAAACTGTATGGCATCATCCTCTTCAAACTCTTCTTCTTCTTCGCCTTCCTCTTCGTCTTCATCGCCCTCGGCTAATTCGGCTTCTTCATCTTCTTCACACAATGTTTCACCATAGCCTACGTCACATTCCTCGTAGTCACTGTCGTCACCATTGTAAGTTTCGATTTCGTTTTCGCGGAAGTAGGCGTTAACACGCACCACTAAATCGTTGTTGAGTTGCCATTCGTGATTGAGGTTAATAAAGCGCAGACTGGTAAAGGTTTGGTCCGGGCGGGTATAAATGGCATCACGGCCTTCATAAGGGATCAGATCAACCGGAATAGCGCCGTTACCAATCAGGTCGTTATCGTTGGCCGCCAGAGTAATTCGGGTAGCTGAGACTTTACCTTTATGGGTAATGTTAGCCAGGCCTTGTTGAATATCACTGGGTGAATAGGCGCGCCAGCCGTCTTCTTCGTACTTGTTTACATTAATGTAGTAACCCCATTCACCGTTGTTGCCGCCGGATTCCAGGTTAATACCCTGCTGACCAAAGTCGCCGCCCATCACGGTGACTTTGTTGTGCGGGAAGCTAAAGCCGTCTTTACTGTTTAATATCAGCGCGCCGCCCAGCGTATTCTGACCAAATACCGGGTTAGCACCGGAGACCAGGGTGACAGATTCCAGCGCCGAAGGTGGGATCAGATCCCAGTTTACCGTATCACCGAAAGGCTCGTTAAAACGGGTACCATTAAAATACACCGCCAGGCCCTGAGGTAAGCCCAGCAGTGGTGAAGCCGTAAAGCCGCGGTATTGTAAATCAGCCTGGAACGGGTTGTTTTGCACATCGTTAATCGACACGCTGACCAGCTGATTATCCAATATGCGCGCCAGCGAGTTGCCATTGTCTACATCGAGTGCATCCGCATCAATCGTCTGGCTGGCCGGGGAGTATTCGGTTAAGCCGGAAACAAAACTCAGTGGTGACTGTCCATACACGGTGACTTTTTCGACATCAGTCTGACTGTCCTCGGCCTGTACCTGAAAACTGCCTGCGATACAGGCTGCAAGGTAGAGATAAGTGGTTTTTTTCATTGAGTTACTTCCAGTCCGTTTTCATCGATACATTACGCTGCTGGTGGGTATTACCAGGGTTTGTATTCTTTGTGTAATTACGTGGTTAATATGACGTAAGTATGAGAAGAGATGCGCTGCAATCCAAGGGAGCTATTCCCTTATATAACCGGGAAAAGTTCCCGGTTTTAGCCTCCGCGACTTTCGCTACAGACCAAGTGATTAGCGATTTAGTGCTAAAGTAGTAATGTGTTGTCTGCAGCCGCGCAACACAGACTATCCGGCGACTACTATCTGGCGACTAAACGAAAGGTAAATTCAGTTCGCATCAATCCGTGAGTGGCGCTTTTAGTGCTTCACTTGATTGCTCAACTCAGAGTGTTTCCCGGTAGTATCTGCGGTCAGCTTTCGTATAAGATGCAAAGCCTTTTTTCTTTACAAGCAGGTGCCGCAATTATGACAAAAGCCAAAATACTGGCTGTCCCTACCAATATCATTACCGGCTTTCTTGGTGTGGGCAAAACATCGGCCATCTTACATTTATTAGCGCAAAAGCCAGCGGATGAACGCTGGGCCATTCTGGTCAATGAGTTTGGCGAAATAGGCATTGATAAAAGCTTGTTTGATGGTCAGTTGAATAATCAAAGTAATGTTTTTATTCGGGAAGTGCCGGGCGGGTGTATGTGTTGTGCGGCAAGTCTGCCGATGCAGATAGCCCTAAACCAGTTATTGGCAGAGTCCCGCCCTCATCGGCTTATTATTGAACCCACCGGTCTCGGCCACCCCAAGGAAGTCATGCAGGTTCTCACTGCCGAGCATTATCAACCGGTGCTATCCATACACAAAACCATCACCCTGGTGGATGCCCGTAAATTGAGTGATGCAAGATATACCAGCCACGATACCTTCAATCAGCAACTGGCTATCGCCGATGTTGTTGTTGGTAATAAACAGGATTTGTATAGCACTGACGAGGGTGAGCGTTTAGCACACTATGTGAGAGAACATTGTCAGGCGGGTACGGAGTTGCTGCTGACCGAGCATGGGCAAGTGTCGCTGGCTAGCCTTGACGGGGCCGCTGCAAATTATCAACAGCCGCAACATCATGAAGAGCATCAGCACCACAATCATGGTCATCATCATGCTGCCAACGAAAAGCCACTGGCTGCAGAGCAAGAGTTGCCAATTGGAGGGATGTTATCGGCTGAAAACAGCGGCGAAGGGTTTAACAGTGTGGGGTGGCGCTTTGCACCGGATTGCTTGTTTGATTACCACCAACTGCGTTTACTGTTAGCGAGCGTGGAAGCGGAAAGGCTAAAAGGCGTATTTATTACCGATGCCGGCATATTTGGCTACAACCTCACGGCGGATGGATTAACCGAAATAGCCCTTGATGAATGTGCTGAGAGCCGGGTTGAAATCATCGCTACTGAGCTTCCTCCTGAGTTGCAGGCTAACTTGCGGGCGTGTGTAGGTAATGGGATGAGTTAGCAAATTTTTTATAATAGGTGGCTTTTCTACGGTTGCTGAGTGTTATGTTATATTATATCATTCGCAGCCTTTCTCACTCACTTACACATAATCAATGAAGCAGTCGTTATTATATTCATTATTCGTTTTATCTGCTGGTGCAGCAGCGCAGGATAACGTTTCACCCATCGCACAAAACCCGGCGCAGCCAAACGGTGAAGAAGTCGAGCATATCGAGGTGAAAAAGCACTATCAGCCTTATCGGGGCAATGTGCCATTAATCGATACGCCACAGGCAGTTGATAGCATTAACGCTACCTTGCTGGAAAACCAGGGGATTACCCGGTTTATTGATGCGCTGGACTTTTCACCGGCCATTGTGCGCCAGAATAACTCTGGTGGCATGTTCGATAGCTTTGCCATTCGTGGTTTTTCCGGCGATGAAAACAATCCTACCGGCTATCTGGTTAACGGCTTTAACGTGCGTGGTTACAGTGGCAACAGAAGTACTGCGAATATTCAGACCATTGAAGTCATGAAGGGGCCAGGTTCGGCTCTCTACGGGCAGGGTGAGCCTGGCGGCACCATTAACGTAATTACCAAAAAGCCGCAGTTTGACGAGCAGGGTTATATTCAGGGCACCGTTGGCAACTTCGATAAAAAGCAGGTCGAGTTTGACTATACCAACGGCCTCAACGATGAACTGGCCTATCGCCTGAATGGCTCTTATGAAGACTCTGATACCTATCGGGATCACGTTTTTTTCAAGAATCTGAATCTGAGCCCCTCGTTAATCTGGAACCTCTCGGCCGACACCAGCCTGAGTTACGAAATGGAAATTCTCGACCAGGAAAAACCACTCGATCGTGGCATATTTATTCTGGATAACCACTTTGATGACGTTGACGTGGAAGCATTTTACGGCGATGTGCGCGACGGGGCTCATGAGGTAAAGGCGGTGGGTCATCAGCTGGTGGTTAATCATGAGCTGACCGAAGACTGGCACTTACTGTCTGGCCTGGCTTACCGGGATTCTTCCATGCAGGGCATGTCTTCTGATACCGAGCTTTCAGCGGGCCGGCAATTACTGTATACCGATCCGAATATTCTGTCGCGGCAGCGCAGAACCCGCGACTATCAGGCCCGGGACTTATCGATTCGGTTTGAGTTAAGCGGTGAGGTTACGCTGGCTGGCATGACCAATAACCTGTTGGTAGGTTTTGATTATTACAACTATCACCTGGATACCGATTATCGTCGCTGGCGTACAGCCTGGGACGCAGGGGATACCACATACAGCATCAATCCGGATAACCCGGACTACACCATTTTCCGCCCGGAAGTGTCCCCAACCACTTTCACGGCTGAAAAACAACAGGGTCTGGGCTTTTACGCGCAGGATCTCATTGAACTCAATGCTAAAACCAAGCTGTTACTGGGTTTTCGGGTGGATAAGTTTGAACAGGATATCCTTAATAAGATCAATGACGCAGAGCAAAGCCGGGACCAGTCTGTAGTAACTCCAAGGGTGGGCGTTGTTTATGATGTAAACGACAGCATTAACCTGTACAGCAGTTATGCCGAAGGTTTCAGACCAAACCCAGGCCTGGATTCCGACCGTAACGCGTTTGATCCGGAGGAAACCACCTCGTTTGAAGTGGGTGCTAAATGGCAGAATCTGGCGGGTATCTTCTCTGGTAGTGTGGCGATTTATGATGCTGAAAAAACCAACATGCTTACAGCTGAACCCAATACCGGGTTTTCCGCTACCCTGGGTACGGTAGAAAGTCAGGGGGTGGAGTTTCAGCTGACAACCGATGTATCAGTAAATACCAGTATCGACCTGGGCTATGCCTATACCGATGCCAAAACCGCCAATGAGGTAAACAACCTTGATTGGGGCGTGCCAATCCCGAAAGGTTCGCGCTTGATCAACATTGCCAAAAACTCGGGGTATGTGTCGCTGAATCACTTTAATGAAGTGATGGCCCGGCCAGCCTTTTTCTCCGCTATCATGCGTTATGTGGGAGACCGCCTGGGCGAGACCACGGATGCGAGCTATCTGTTACCGTCTTATACGCTGGTAAATCTCGCCGCCTCGGTAGAGCTGAGTCAGCAACTGAGTGTCCGCTTCGACGTGAACAACCTGTTTGATAAGACTTACTTTGAAAACTCCTATCATAAGTTGTGGACCATCCCTGGCGCACCGTTGAACTACAACGTCAGCGTGAAATACCAGTTCTGATTTTTTGTGAACGATAAGGATCTGCATTGCACACATGGATGTTATGTTATATTGTAACAATTGTGGGGTGGTTAAATTCATCAACCTATATGCGGAGCAATGCAGGTCCTGCCCCGGACCTTTAAGGAACAGACTATTGACTATCTATCTTAAACTATCTCAGCTTTTGCCTTTCAGCCTGCTGCTTGTTGGCGCCGTGAGTGTTACTCATCAGCCGGTGTCAGCCGCTGAAGCAGCACATGTGCATGGACAGGGGAGCTTGTTGATTGCTCAGCAAGAAAACGTCTGGCAGTTGCAATTTCGTTTGCCAGCCGCGGATATACAGGCTTTTGGACATACTCAACCAACAGGAGAGAGTGCTGATAGCATTTTGGCATTGAAGCAGACTCTGGCTTCTCCCAAAAAAGCTTTCGACCTGATCGGCGGCAATTGTCGGCTGGCTGGGCATGAGTTTGATTTCGCCAACCATGAAATGCATCACCATGAGCATGCTCAACACTCTGACACTGAGACGCACTCTGAAGTCACGTTAAGCTACTCCCTGCACTGTGAGCAAGAGCCTCAGAGAGTAAAGGTTAATCTGTTTGATATCGCCTCATCGTTAGAACTGCTGGACACGCAATGGTCCATCAGTGCCGGACAGGGAAAGGCAGACCTAACGCCATCCGCCCGATACATCAGTTGGTAAGCCGCAGCCAATGCTAAACCGGTTTTACCAGAAAAATGAGGTAAACAGTGATGTTCATCTCACTTGTCCGTGTTACTCAGTATTCACATTAAAGGAGTCATTGTATGGAGCAAACTCAATCACTGGGCGATAAACTGGCCATAGGTTTGTCGGCACTATGTGTTATTCACTGTCTGGCCATGCCCGTGCTGCTCATCATCCTGCCAACTCTGGGCGCAGTTTTAGCCGATACTCACGAATTATTCCACCAGGTGATTTTGTTTTTTGTTTTACCCGTTGGCCTGTTCGCACTCATCGCCGGCTATCTTCATCACCATACTCGTACTGTATTGATTAGCGGATGTGCGGGGCTTGGGTTACTGCTACTCGCCGCCTTGTTCGGCCACGACTATCTTGGCGAAACGGGAGAGATCTCACTAACCGTAGCGGCATCAATAATGATTGCAGTTGCCCATATCCGAAACTTTCAGCTAAGACCCCGGAGTAGCCGATGAAGGCAGCAAAACGTTTACCGGTAACGGTGCTCTCAGGCTTTCTGGGCGCCGGTAAAACCACCGTACTGAGCCATATCCTTAACAATCGCGAAGGATTGCGCGTAGCGGTGATCGTTAATGACATGAGTGAGATTAATATTGATGCAGCGGTGCTTAAGAACGAGGTCAGTTTAAACCGCAGTGAAGAAAAACTGGTGGAAATGAGCAATGGCTGTATCTGCTGTACGTTACGCGAAGATTTATTAATCGAGGTACGCGAGCTGGCTAACAGTGGTAGGTTTGATTACCTGGTGATTGAATCCACTGGCATCTCCGAGCCCTTGCCCGTAGCCGAAACCTTTACCTTTGAGGATGAAGACGGCGTCACCCTGGCCGATGTTGCCCAGCTCGATACCATGGTAACCGTGGTTGATGCAGTGAATTTCTCTAACGACTTCGAGGAAGCGAAATACCTGCAGGAAGCCGGCGAGTCATTGGGTGAAGACGATGAGCGAAGCGTTGCCGATTTGTTGATTGATCAGGTGGAGTTTGCCGATGTCATACTGATCAGCAAAACCGATTTGGTGGATGAAGCAGCCATTACCCGGCTGAAGGCCATTTTAACCACGCTCAATACCCGAGCCCGAATCATTCCTATTTCACAGGGGAATATTGATGTGAAAGAGGTATTGGGGACCGGCTTGTTCGATTTTGAGCAAGCGCAACTGGCACCGGGTTGGCTAAAGGAAATGCGCGGCGAGCATATTCCGGAAACCGAGGAATACGGGATCAGCAGCTTTACCTATACCGCCAGGCGGCCTTTTTATCCCCAGC
Organism: Alteromonas sp. 4NH20-0104; assembly: GCF_057547795.1. NCBI lineage: Bacteria > Pseudomonadati > Pseudomonadota > Gammaproteobacteria > Alteromonadales > Alteromonadaceae > Alteromonas > Alteromonas sp. 4NH20-0104. The sequence continues at coordinate 199,306 of NZ_BAAJLP010000006.1, forward strand.
GGTTTTATGATTTTCTGCATAACGAGCGTGGCTACGGCAAGCTGCTTCGATCCAAAGGCTATTTCTGGCTGGCCAGCCGACCATTTTATGCCGGTCAGTGGAGCCAGGCTGGCGGCATTGCCCGTTATGGCTATGGCGGTATGTTCTGGAAAGCGGTAGATCCTAAAGACTGGCCGGAAGACGAAGAGTACCGCCAATCCATTATGGAACAGTGGCAGGAGCCTTTTGGTGATATGCGTCAGGAACTGGTATTCATCGGCCAGGATCTTAACGAAAAAGCCATCCGTGAAGCGCTGGACAATTGCTTGTTAGACGATGAAATGCTGGTAGCAGGGCGTGCAGGCTGGCAGCTATTACCCAACCCGTTTCCAGCCTGGGAGGCCTGAGTATGAGTACTGCATTTTCCTTTAGTCGTGATATTGATGTGGCAGTGCCGCAGCAAGCGTTTGGTGGTCAGACCGATGTTCTGGCCGATATTTATGAGCCGCAGTTCAACATGGCAGTGTGGCAACGACCACTGGCAGGATCCGTGCAACGTGCGGTAAAGCAGGGCATAAACGCAGGGCTTACACTTAATGTCACAGAAGAAGTGCCGGTTAGTGAAGCACTGGAAACACTGCAGGCGAATTATTCACTCAGCCATTGGCGGCCAGCGTTAAGTGAAGAAGTGGCGGCGCTGGTGGATATGTTCGGTTGTTTGTTCGACACTGAGTTAGTGGGCCTGCGTTTGCGCACGCTTAACAGTGCCATGTGCCCGAAGTTTCATTTCGACCGGGTGCCTTGCCGCCTGGTGATGACCTATAACGGCAGTGGTACGCAGTGGCTACCTAACCAGTGTATTGCTATTGAAGATGGCAGGCTGATTTGTGATGTTGATAATCATAGTGAAAACATTCGTACCTTGCGAGAAGGCGAAGTTGCGCTGCTGAAAGGCTCCATGTGGGCAGGCAATGAACACACGCCGCTGGTACATCGCTCGCCGCAGGTAGAGAGCAGCCAGCCACGGCTCCTGCTCACGCTGGATGCGATGTAAAATAGCAAAAATAATGGGGTCAGAGTACATTAATCTGACTATTAAT
>NZ_BAAJLP010000007.1:0-191184 GCF_057547795.1 Alteromonas sp. 4NH20-0104
GGCTTTGGCCGGTTTTTTTTTGCGCCTGGGTTTGTGTTTGATAAAGCAGCGTATTTCGCCCGGTAATAGCGTTATTGCTCGCCGAAACGTTACCACCAACTGCTAGCAGTAAAATGAATTGATACGGATCGTGTTGGTCTCTGCTATCTTTTAGTGAGCATAGGGAGAAAGCGCAATGACACGATTTACTCGCAAGGTTACCACACTGTTTTGCTCACTGTTGTGCTGGGCGGCAACCGCCATCACGCCAGCAATAGCCGCTGTTGATAAAAACAGTGAGCATGCCAGAACAACCTACCGGATCTATAAAACCATCGTTGAGATGGACTCCTCAAAAACGAGTGGTGGGGCGACCCCTGTTGCCCGATATCTGGCATCTGAATTTCGTCAGGCGGGGTTTGCTGATGCGGCAATAGAAGTGATCCCTGTAGAGCATACCTCAGCCCTAGTTGTAACTTATAAAGGCCGTGCTGGAAGTCAGCACCCGCCCATTCTGTTTTTGGGACACATGGATGTGGTTAAAGCTCTGGCTTCAGACTGGCAACGGGCACCCTTCACTTTATCCGAAGATAACGGTTACTTTTTTGGCCGCGGTACCCTCGACAATAAGTTTGGTGTGGCGCAGATATCTGGCGCATTCATTGCGCTCAGAAAAGCCGGTTACCTACCTGATCGGGATCTTATTATCGCGTTTTCGGGCGATGAAGAGTCGGGCATGGTGAGCACCCGTTATCTGGCCTCACGAGAAGATTTGACGAAAGCGGCGTATGCCTTAAACACCGATGCCGGTGGTGGAGTGCTATCTGGCAAAGGCAAGGCGGTGGTATATCGAGTCCAGGCGGCTGAAAAAACCTATGTTAGCTTTCAATTAGAGGTGAAAAATCCTGGTGGTCATAGCTCAAGGCCCCGTAGCGATAATGCAATATATGAACTTGCTGCAGCGCTCAGAGAAATTCAGGCCTACCGTTTTCCGGTTATGACTACCCCCATGACCCTTAACTACCTTAAACAAGCGGGGAAATTATCGGGCGGAGAGAGCGGTGAAACACTGCTGCAGTTTGCCAACGACCCGACCGATCGGGAAGCCGCTGACAAGCTGTTTAATGAGCCGGAATATGTGGGGACTACCCGCACCACCTGTGTTGCCACTATGTTGTCTGGCGGCCATGCGGAAAATGCGTTGCCGCAATCGGCCACGGCCACGGTGAACTGCCGGGTGTTTCCGGGCTCGGATGTCGAAGGGGTCAAAGCCTCGTTACAAAAAGCAATTGATAATCAAAATGTTACCATTACCACCATAACAGATTACGTTGAAAGTCCGGTATCGGAACTGCGTGAGGATGTGCTGAACGCCATTACCGGTTCGGTTTATCTACGGTACCCGGATGTGCCCATCATGCCTTACCTGGAATCCGGTGGTACCGATGGCATGCATTTTCGCCGGGCCGGCGTTCCTACCTGGGGGATAAGTGGCTTGTTTCTTAATCCGAAAGACATGTTTGCCCATGGGTTAAACGAGCGCGTACCGGTTGCAGGATTTTATGATTCCCTGACTCACTGGCCTCATATTATTAAAGCTCTGGCGGGTGAGTAACCTCTTGTAAAGCGAGCGAGATAAGGTAAAAGGATATGCTTTGCTGTGCACGACTCAAGTATAAATGCTACCGGTGGCACTGGTAATTTTAGTGGGTAATTGATACCGTTTGGCTGCTTATTATTATTCACTTTTATTTTACATGTTGAAGGTTGAGTTATGACTACCGCGAGCACCTTGTTTAAGCGCGATGAAAAAAATGGCAACGTTTGGCTAGAGAAAACAGAGTCCGGCACAGTAGAGTACATCGACAAGGGATTACAGCCCCAGGTGATGCAGTCAGAAGCGGCTGTTGGTCATGCCATGTTGGATGAACTTATAGCGGTTGCCGAGAGTAAAAAGGGCGACATTAATATTGCTTTACTGGGGGGAAGGGGCGCACAGCAATTACATAAGTTGCTTGGCGAAAAAGCGACCACCTCTGAGCTGGATGATATTCTGAGCCGTTTAAATGTATTTACTCAGGATGCCCTGGCACCCATGGCAATGGGTAACAGCCTCAGTTTTGTGCGGGATTTTGAACGTATTCTTGGCGACTCGTTTTTTCAGAAGATAAAAAGTTTCACACCGATGCAAACCGATACCGCCGATCTGGAAGCTGCGTTAACCCGCTATCTCGAAAAGCTTGAGCAGTTGGGTGGGTTGGATATCTTTTTTATTGGTCATGGGCCCGAGGCCGACGAAGCATCGCACCTGGCCTATATAAAACCTTTTTCCGGGGCTAAAGCTGAGCATATGGCCGGTTTGATACCCATTTCAAGCTCTATTTTGGAACATCACATTAGTAAATTTAAAGCGGGTGGAAGTGATATTAGCCCGACTGATGAGGCACAATGCCGTGCGGCTAAGTATATTCTGACGCTGGGGCCAGCGGCCATATTGTCGGCAGAAAAGATAGTCCAGTCGGTTGTAGATGCCGAAACCGCGCCGGCGAAAGTGAAAACTTACGCAAAGGTGTTGAATACGCCAATAAGTCAGGATAGCGCGATAGCTGAGCAACAGCTTGATGCCAATCCCGGCTTGTGGATCCGTTTGCACGACAATGTGAAATCTTTTGTGCTGCCAAACGTGATGATATAGAGCCAGTAAACAAAGCAGTGCAGGGAGCACCGTTCTGTTGGTTTAATGGAGTATAGCCGAATTGTTAGCCATAATTTGGCTGTTAACGTATGGTGTAATCAATAGAACAATAAAGGGAGAGACAGTAATTCCATACCATCTCTCCCTGCATCATTTAAAAAGCTTAGCCTGTTAAATCACTATCAGAAGCGTTTTTCAACGCTAGCATAGAAGTAACGTTTATAAGACAAAGACAAGTTGGCGAAATAATTACCCGGCTTCAGTTTTAGCTGCAAATCAACAACTGGGCATAGACCGTAGCCAATCAGATCTTATGGTTGAAAAGATAATTGAACTCTATAAAAGCGGAGTTGATGTATCGAAACAACCAACTTTCTTCGAAGCCAATCCATCGATTCGTGAGTTAGCATACTTCTTGGGAGGAGTTGCTATGGTATTTATATGCTCAATAGCTCTCTCATTCCTTTTAGGCGCCGCAGATGCGATATTTGATGCCATAGGATTAGGGGGCTTGGGGGAATTTCTGGTAAAAATGGGAGAAAAGGCGGCTGGTTTACTAATGGGGGCATTGGGCACAGCGGCATCTTCAGAAAATAGATCGATTGGCATGTTCATTGGGTGTTGGATTGGCTCGGGACTATATTATTGGTGGTTGTTTGAAAACCTTTAAGAGCCATAACAAGGCACATTCACTTGGACGTCAAAAGTGCCGCTACGCTCTCTTTTTCCTCCGGTAATTTGCAGTATTAATGTCCGTTCCTGACCAGTAGCAGAAAAAGTGAGAGTAGGAGAAGGACTGACTGAATTTTTCTACAGAGCCAGGTTTGATCGTAATCGGATAAACAGTTGCTTATTTCGATCGCTATAAGACAACAAAAAACAAACCGCAGGGGATAATGGGGCGGAGATAGGGAAACTGACTTTTAGTGGTTACATAAACAAGCCTTACTCGATGTACCGGGTAAGGCTTGTTACTTAATCTATTTCAGTGGAGTGCGTTAACGCTCTTCGTCTTCGACAATACCTATGTTCTCGGCATGCAAGCCTTTGGGGCCTTGCTGAACCTCGTAGGTTACTTCCTGACCGGCTTTTAACGATCGATAGCCTTCCATTTGTATTGTTGAGTAGTGAGCAAAAATGTCTTCGCCACCTTCCTCGGGCACAATAAATCCAAACCCTTTCGCGTTGTTAAACCATTTAACTTTGCCAACCGCCATACATCGACTTCCTCTTAATCCTTGAACTCACGGGAAACTGCCCCCACAATACAATTAAGGCATGGGACAGCTAGTCTTGTGCGTCACTCACAAAACATATTAAAACTGTAGATATTTTGACCGCATTATGCAAGTGCATTTTATTTTTTTCCGAACAAATTAATGGTAAAAAAGATAATAAATTGCTTGCAGACGCACTATGATTAAATTATGAGTAAAGGTAACGCCATTAGTATCGATAAGGAACGGCTACTCGAGCAGGAGAGGAAGAAGACTGAACCGCCTCCGATGTATAAGGTCCTATTGAATAACGATGACTACACGCCAATGGATTTCGTAGTAGAAATTCTGATGCGTTTTTTCCGGATGGATGCTGAAAAAGCAAACCAACTGATGCTGACTGTTCATTATCGGGGCAAGGCTGTATGTGGCATTTATACTGCTGAGATAGCAGAAACGAAAGTCATGCAGGTCAATCAATATGCCCGCAAGCATCAACACCCGTTGATGTGTACGATGGAACAGGCGTGAGTTATAAACCTAACAGGGGCAATGTATATGCTGAATAAAGAATTAGAGCAGACGTTAAACGAGGCTTTTGTATTCGCGAGAGAGCATCGTCATGAATTTATGACGGTGGAACACTTGCTGTTGGCCTTGTTAGATAATCCGGCTGCTCAGGAAGCCCTCAAGGCCTGTGGCGCGGATATAGATAATATCCGTGGCGAACTGGTCGAGTTTGTGAAGGACACCACACCGTTAATCCTGGACGACCAGGCGAGCGATCGCGAAACCCAGCCTACGTTAGGATTTCAACGCGTATTGCAACGCGCCGTCTTCCACGTACAGTCGTCAGGTAAAGAAGAAGTCACCGGTGCTAATGTGCTGGTTGCGATTTTCAGCGAACAGGAAAGTCAGGCCGTTTATATCCTCAAAAAGTCGGATGTGACCCGCCTCGACGTCGTTAACTTTATTAGCCATGGCGTGAGTAAGGCCGAAGACGAAGCGCCTGAATCCAATGAAGCCAGTGAAGAAACAGCCGAAGGCGATGAATCCGGCTCGGCACTGGCTAAATATGCTACCAATCTTAACCGTCAGGCGCAGGAAGGTAAAATCGACCCGTTAATCGGCCGTGATACCGAACTGGAGCGGACCATACAGATTTTATGTCGACGCCGCAAAAATAACCCGCTATTGGTGGGTGAAGCCGGCGTAGGTAAAACGGCGATTGCCGAAGGCCTGGCGTATCGTATCGTTGAAAATCAAGTACCTGAAGTCATTGAAGAGTGTACCGTTTACTCTCTGGACTTGGGTGGCTTACTGGCCGGTACCAAATACCGTGGAGACTTTGAAAAACGTCTGAAAGGCATTTTAAAAGAGCTCTCCCGGGATAAAAACGCGATCCTGTTTATTGATGAGATCCACACCATTATTGGTGCCGGTGCGGCATCAGGTGGTGTGATGGATGCCTCTAACCTGCTCAAACCAAAACTGAGCTCAGGCGAGTTACGTTGTATCGGTTCAACCACTTATCAGGAATATCAGGGCATATTCGAAAAAGATCGGGCGCTGGCACGTCGCTTCCAGAAAGTTGATGTGGCCGAGCCAAGTGTGACCGACACCACGAAGATCCTTCAGGGGCTGAAGTCGCGCTATGAAGAGCATCACAGCGTACGCTTCACGCAAAAGGCCCTGCAGGCAGCGGCAGAGTTGTCGGCAAAATACATTAATGAGCGTCACTTACCCGACAAAGCTATCGACGTTATGGACGAAGCCGGTGCCAGCCAGCGCCTGTTACCCCAGTCTAAGCGCAAGAAAGTGATCAACGTTGGTGAGATTGAGCAAATCATCGCCAAGATGGCGCGTATTCCGGAAAAATCGGTGTCTGCGTCAGACAAAGAAGTGCTTAAGAACCTGGGCCGCAACCTGAAGATGGTAGTGTTCGGTCAGGACAAAGCCATTGAGTCGCTGTCTGATGCGATACACCTGTCCCGTGCGGGGCTTGGTACCGAAGAGAAACCTATTGGGTCATTCCTGTTCGCTGGTCCTACTGGCGTGGGTAAAACCGAAGTCACACAGCAGTTAGCCAAAATTATGGGTGTTGAACTGGTGCGTTTTGATATGTCTGAGTACATGGAGCGTCACGCAGTAAGCCGCCTGATAGGGGCGCCTCCTGGCTATGTGGGTTTCGACCAGGGTGGGCTGTTGACTGATGCGGTAATCAAACACCCGTATTCAGTGGTCCTGCTGGATGAAATCGAGAAAGCGCACAGCGATATTTATAATATTCTGCTGCAGGTCATGGACCACGGTACGCTAACCGATAACAACGGGCGTAAAGTGGACTTCAGAAACGTGGTGCTGGTGATGACAACCAACGCTGGTGTACAGGAAACCATCCGTACGTCGATTGGCTTCAAACAGCAGGATCACAGTCACGATGCCATGAGCGAAATTAATAAGATCTTTTCGCCGGAATTCAGAAACCGTCTCGACTCGATTATCTGGTTTAATCATCTGGATACGGATGTCATTCTGCAGGTGGTCGATAAGTTTATTATTGAGCTTCAGGCCCAATTAGATACGAAAGGCGTGTCCCTTGAAGTATCACCAGCGGCAAGGGCGCATCTGGCCGAAAAAGGCTACGACAAGTCCATGGGCGCGCGTCCTATGTCACGGCTTATTCAGGAGTCACTCAAGAAAGAACTGGCTAACGAGTTGTTGTTTGGTAAGTTAAGCAACGGTGGTGATGTCAGAGTCGATTTGGAAGATGATAAACTGGTGTTTGTTTATAATTCTGAAGACCAGCCTGAATCGGCGACTGAGTCCAGTGACTAAATCTGGAATTATCAGCTTCTAACAAAAAACCCGAACACTTGGTTCGGGTTTTTTTATGCTTATCACATTATCGCGTAAGCTGGCGTATGCCGGAATGAATTAACGAGCACGATAGACAATACGACCTTTAGTCAGGTCATAGGGTGTCATTTCCACAGTTACTTTGTCGCCGGTCAGAATGCGGATATAGTTTTTACGCATTTTTCCAGAGATATGCGCAGTCACTACGTGACCGTTTTCTAATTCAACACGGAACATGGTATTCGGCAGGGTATCCAGTACCGTACCTTCCATTTCAATACAATCTTCTTTCGCCATCTAAAGCAATAACCTCAATTAATCACAAATTTTTCGCCGCGCAGACATTAACCAATTCATAGATATAAGTAAAGGATTAAATAAGCTTATTAGCTAATTGCTGTGGCTAGCGGAGAAAATCGATCAGCAAATCGTTCTGACGGTCAGCGATCTCTGTCACCTGTTGTGCATTTTCAAAGCGCTGCCACTGATGATTGATATATCGTTCGTGGGGTAAAAAGCGGTTTTTGTAGTTCATTTTATTGCAATCATCAATCTGATAGCCCAAATACAGGTAGTGCCTGTTTTGCGCCTGCGTATGATAAATTTGCTGCAGGATCATCCAGGTACCCAAAGAACGATGATGGTAATCCGGGTCGTAGAACGTATACATGGCTGAAAAGCCGTCAATATTGTCGTTGCTATCGATAATATCGGTTACCGCTACCGCAATCAGCTTGTCACCATCGTAGGCCTCTACGAATAGCGGCGAGTTCCATTCACAGGTCAGAAAGCTTTCAAATTGCGCTGGATTTGGCGGGTACATGGTACCGTCTGCGTGACGCTCGGTGATGTAGCGTTCGTACAGCGGGTAATACGCTGCGTTGGTTTGAGAGGCGGTGTGGGTGGTTAATGATTTATTTTTATTGAGTAATCGTCGCTGACTACGTGACGGCGTAAACTCGGCCACCGGCAGGCGGATAGAGTGACAGGCTGTACACTGCTGGCAATAGGGGCGGTACACCTGGTCGCCGCTGCGTCTGAATCCGGCTTGTATAAGCTGCGGATAGTGCACTGCACAATCAGTATGGCTGCCCACATACACCAGTAACTGCTCTTCTTGATCAGGCAGGTAACTGCAGTCGAATGTTTGGGTAATGCCAAATTTCATGGGGTTATTCACTTAAGTCTTGAGCGCACCAGGTACGTTGATAATCTGAACAAATATAACCGTCCTGATCAAGTGTTTGGTTATTGCGCGACAATCGCGAGATAAAGGCTTCCCGTTCAATACTGATAGCCCCCAGGCTCATCAGGTGCTCGGTAGGCATCTGACAGTCAATAAAATCGCCGCCATGACACTGCATGTGCTTCACCAGAAACGCCAGAGCGAGTTTTGAGGTATTGGGCAGGCGGTGAAACATTGACTCGCCGCAAAATACTCTGCCAACGGCCACGCCGTATAGACCACCTACCAGTTCATCATCTTTCCAGACTTCAACAGAATGGGCCAGGCCCAGTTCATGCAACGATTGATAAGCGGCGATCATTTCCGCAGTGATCCAGGTGGATGTCTGGCCATACTGAATGCGTGGGATATGGGCGCATTGGTCTATGACGGCGGCAAAGTCTCTATTCAGGGTCACCCGGTAGGTTTGTTTGCGCATCAGTTTACGCAGGCTTGAGCTGGCGCGAAACGTGTCGAGCGGGATAATCGCGCGCGGAGAAGGGCTCCACCACAACAATGGTTCGCCTTCACTGAACCAGGGGAATATTCCCTGACTGTAAGCGGTCAATAATCTGCCTGGCGATAAGTCGGCGCCGTAAGCGAGTAAGCCATTGGGCTCATCCAGTGCATGTTCGACCGGAGGAAAAGGGCTGTCAGGGTCTAAATAGGGCAGGGTAATCATGCTGTGAGCATGCCTGACGGCGGCTATCCAGCCACCGCCAGTCGTCAGGATTACTCCTGAGCGTCCAGGAAACGCTCCGCATCCAGTGCTGCCATACAACCGGTGCCGGCTGATGTGATAGCCTGGCGGTAGATATGATCAGACACATCACCCGCAGCAAATACACCGGGTACGCTGGTTTGTGTAGCCATCCCGTTAGTACCGCTGTTTACTGTGATGTAACCGTCTTTCATATCCAGCTCACCGTCGAAAATGTCGGTGTTAGGCTTATGGCCAATGGCAACAAACAGGCCCATTACGTCGAGGTCTTCAGTCGCATCAGAGTCGGTAGCTTTGATGCGCACGCCGGTGACGCCCATTTCGTCGCCAAGGACTTCGTCGAGGGTACGGTTAAGGTGCAGTACCACGTTGCCATTTTCCGCTTTATCCAACAGACGGTCAGCCAGAATTTTTTCACTGCGGAAACTGTCGCGGCGGTGAATCACATGCACTTCTGAAGCGATGTTAGACAGGTACAGAGCTTCTTCAACCGCGGTGTTACCGCCGCCAATAACCGCTACTTTTTGATTGCGATAGAAAAATCCGTCACAGGTTGCACAAGCAGAAACGCCTTTACCCATAAATGCCTGTTCAGAAGGCATGCCAAGGTATTTAGCCGATGCTCCAGTGGCAATAATCAGGGCATCGCAAGTGTAGGTGCCGCTATCACCGTACAGCGTAAACGGACGCTTGCTTAAATCAGTCTTGTTGATATGGTCAAAAATGATATCGGTATTGAACTTCTCGGCATGTTGTTGCATACGAACCATTAAATCAGGGCCGGTAAGACCTTCCGGATCGCCAGGCCAGTTCTCTACTTCGGTGGTAGTGGTTAGCTGTCCACCCTGTTGCATACCCGTAATCAGTGTCGGGGACAGGTTTGCACGGGCTGCATAAACAGCGGCGGTGTAACCAGCCGGGCCAGAACCAAGAATGAGTAGACGAACGTGTCTGCTTTCTGCCATGTTTTTCTCCAGTTAACGCCTGACGCAGCAGTACGCGACAAGCACATCGTATTGGTTAATGCGTTGGGTGAAAGAGTCTTTGTAATATCAGTGCACCGAATTAAACTGGCACTTATACGCAGTTGCGTATGCTACAGATTACCTGTCACCCTGCAATCATAAGTTATTATGAGTCATTGTGCGGTCGAATCGAATACTTTCAATACCCGGGTGTGATATTATCTTAAAAGCAGTGCGGAAATTCACGGTTAAATAAACCATTTTCGACATTCCGGACTATTATTAGTAAACAGGCACCAGGTCTTGCTACGGTAAAGCCACCAAAATCCGCGGTTTCCACTCACGAGGTTCACTATGGCCCAGTCAGTTACCAACATGCTTAAAGATGGTCAGGAATACATGAAAACCTGGCCTTTACGTCGCGAGCTGTATACCTTGTTCCCGGATTGCAGGGTAGTGGCCGCTACCCGGTTTGCAGTGCGCTTTATGCCGCCAGTGGCCGTTTTAGCCTGCGCCACCTTGCTTAATACCCTCGGTACCGACTATTTGCCCCAGGCACTTGCTGTGGGCGCATTCTTTCTGAGTATGCCTATGCAGGGGTTACTGTGGTTAGGCAAACGCTCTAACGAGAAACTGCCACCGCAATTGAGCCATTGGTATCAGGAAGTGTTAACCAAAATGCGGGATCAGGGGTGTTCAGTACAAAAACCAAAGCATGAGCCCCGTTACCGCGAGCTAGCGCGTTTACTGAAAACCGCATTCGAAGATTTAGACAAAGCCTTTACCCGCCAGTGGTTTTAAGCTGCCGGTTTAATTCCAATCTGCATAGAACCTGCCTGCACTGGCGGCACTGATACTGCCGCTGGCCGCGTACCACGGCGTTATGCCGGCGGATACTCAACTCAACGTCTCCACAGCCACAGCGATAGCGTACGCTGGGAATATTCAGCGGTGATAAATCAAATTCATGGCGGGTTTCGGGAGCGCAGTTAAACACCTCCTGCATCATGGCCTGCCATTCCTTACCGTGGGGTTTTACCCGCCCGTACAACTGATAAACCAACAGGTGGCTGACCTCATGGGGCAGCACGTCGGAAAAGTAAGCTTGCTGATTGTGAGCAAACAATACCGGATGAAGATTTATCCGGTTTTGCTGCAAAAACGCGGTGCCTGCATGGCGGCCACTGCGTCTGAAGGTCAGAGTGGGGCGTACGAACGTTCGCCTGAAATAGCTATCCGCCTCGAGGTATAACGCCTCGAGACGGTCATTGAGTAACTGCTTATCGCTGGCGGATATCAATGGTTATCCATCACCCGGCAGCGCACACAGAGGGTGTAAATGTTCTGTGGATCGTTGAGCGATGAAATCAGATCAACCTGGGCCATCGTTTCGCGGACCAACCCGGTTAAAACATTATTGCTGTCAATCAGATTGAGCTTGAGGCCATAAATCACAGCCTGACCAAAAAACTCCTTCCAGAACAGTTCTTTTTCAGACAGCTTACGGGTAACGTAAACGGTATCGTAATCGTTTACACCGGCCAGTTCCGCCGCCGCTGTAACGGCATTTTCCAGCGTACCCAGTTCATCCACCAGGCCGATATCCAGTGCATCGGTACCAATCCACACCCGGCCCTGGGCGATTTCATCTACCGCACTGACATCCATACCGCGCTCGCTGGCAACCAGCGTTAAAAATTCACTGTACTTACTTTCGATGCTGCGCTGAATAATCTGCTTATACATCGGATCAATACCGCGCAGGGTTGAAAATCCGGCCATTTCAGTGGTTGCTACGCCGTCGGTATCCACACCAATATAGTCGGCCACATCTTCAAAGGTTGCTAAGGCCGCGAACACACCAATGGAACCCGTAATGGTACTTGGGCTGGCGAAAATCTTGTCGGCAGAGGCAGAAATCCAATACCCACCGGAAGCCGCATAAGTATTCATAGAGGCGACGACAGGCTTACCGGCACTGCGCAGGTTGAGCACTTCCTGACGAATAATTTCCGAAGCTGATGCGCTGCCGCCGGGGGAGTCTACCTGTAAGACTACCGCTTTAACCTGATCATCAAGACGGGCCTGACGAAGCAATTCAGCAGTGCTGTTACCACCAATATTACCGGCTCGTTGTTCACCATCCATGATGGTACCTTTAGCCACCACTACTGCAATCTTATCGCCCTGGCGCATTGCCATCGGCATTGGCGGATTGATAACCCGGTTGTAATTACGGTAGGAGGTGAGTTTGAAACCAGCCCGGTTATCATCCTTACCCACCAGTGCAATGATTTCCTGGCGAATTTCTTCGCGGGTTTTCACTTCGTCTACCCAGCCTTTCTGAATAGCGTATTGCGCCGAGTTGCCACCGGCCTGCTCAAAGTTATCCAGCATTTCCTGCAGCGTTTCATCAAAGTTGTTGATGTCTACGCCGCGGGCCGCTGCCACATCCGCTTTGTATTGTTGCCAATACTGATTAAGCCAACGCTCGTTCATTTCCTTGGCCGCGTCAGACATGTCTTCGCGAATATAGGGTTCAACGGCTGACTTAAAGGTACCCACCCGGAATATGTGCATATTGACTTTAAGCTTTTCCAGCGCGCGTTTGAGATACATGCCGTAGTTGGCATAGCCGTCTATAGACACGCCGCCAATAGGGTTGAGATACACTTTGTCTGCATGGGCTGCAAGATAATACTGCGCCTGGGTGTAGTAGTCGCCTACTGCAATCACGGGCTTTTCAGACGTTTTAAAGTCGTCGATGGCCTTGGCTACGGTACGCAATTTATCCAGACCGCCGCCTTGAAACCCTTGCAGGTTCAGCACCACGGCCTTAATACGATTGTCCGCTTTGGCGTTTTCTAACACTTTAACCACATCGCGAACCAGTACTTCCGGGTTATCAGGCTCTTCATCAAAGGCTTCCTGAAGAAACTCCGAGACCGGGTCGACGGCCGTTTTCTGAATTACCAAAGCGCCATTCAGGGTAAGCATCAGGGCACTGCCGGGCGTTACCTGAGGAACACTTTCTTCGCGACTGGCAACGGCGATAATACCGATAATAATGACCAGAAACACAACATTGAAAAATAATTTTCGACAAAAATTCAGGGCGGTCCATAACCCCACAAACAGAGCTTTGGTCCAGCTTTTACTTTTTTCGGCCATATTGACTACTTACCTAATTTACACAACAGTCTAATGTTATCGATTCAAAAAATTATCGCGAGTTAATTTTGTAATGAAATGTTATTGCCGTTATCTCTGACGCTTTTTGCCGGCATTCTCTTTTGTAGATGGTGATGTACTGCCATCCAACCAGTGTTGTAGTAATTTCGCGATGGCTTTGTGCTGTTCATCAGACAGAGTCATCAGCAAGCGCCCCTGACGTTGCCTGTAATTTACCTTACTCTGGCCTTGTTGCATTAACTGAGAAAAACGGCTCATTGATTGAAAGAAATAACCTTAACTCACGGTCTTTATCGTAATTCGCATTATTGAGGTAAACCGGAGTGAGCGCAATTATCCGTAAGTTAAATACTAAATTAAATGGGATGGCGGCATCCCTGAGCGGTATTCCCTTGCTACTGACAAGGTTATACCTGGCTCCGGTGATGGCGCAGGCGGGCTGGCAGAAACTGGTTAATTTTGAGAGCACGGTAGACTGGTTTGGTAATCCGGATTACGGGTTGGGCTTACCGCTGCCATTCCTGATGGCCGGACTGGCTGCACTAAGTGAGTTTATTGGAGCTGTATTTCTGGTGTTTGGCTTTGCCACACGGTTAACCGCCATTCCGTTAATGATTACCATGATGGTGGCCATGATTACCGTTCACTGGCAGCACGGGTGGCCTGCCATCGCCGATGCCGGCAGCTGGCTGGCCGATGGTACGCTGTTAACGAATGAGTCGGTGATGGCGGCCCCTGAGAAGCTCTCTGCAGCTAAGGCTATTCTCAACGAGCACGGTTATATCGACTGGCTGACGTCCAGTGGTAACTTTGTGATCCTGAATAACGGGATAGAGTTCGCCGCTACGTATTTCATTATGCTCATGGTGCTGTTTTGCTTTGGTGGCGGACGTTATGTGAGTGTTGATTATTATCTCGCGGGGCATTTTAAGCGCTAATAAATTATGTTGCAGGGATTGCACTAAAACGACTTGTCAGTATGCTGGTCTTTTTGTGAAATAGCCCGTATCAGCACGGGTATACTCATTATTTTGCCAGAAGGAGAGCACTATGGATGCACTGGATCTTGTTATCAATCGTCGCTCACAGCCCCGATTAACCTCGCCGGCACCGGCCGGTGAGGCGTTGGATAATATTAAACGCGCAGCTTTGCGAGCGCCGGATCACGCGGCCCTTAAGCCATGGCGATTTATTGTGTGTGAGGGCGAAGGGCTCAACAAGCTCGGTGCGTTGTTTGAGCAGTCCGCTATTGATAATGATAAAACGGAGCGTGAAATTCAGCGCGCGCCGCAGTTACCCACCCGTGCGCCCATGATTATTGTGATCACAACGGCCTATCAGGAGCACGAAAAAGTGCCTCAGGTAGAACAGTTCGCCTCGGCCAGTTGTGCGGCGATGGCCATGCAAATGGCGGCTGTTGCCCAGGGCTTTCAGGGCATGTGGCGCACCGGCGAATATGCCCATTGCAATATTGTAAAAGAAGGGCTGGGTGTGTCTGCCGATAACGAAATTGTTGGCTTCTTATATCTGGGTACGCCAGCACAGGACGCCGGACCTAAGCCTGCATTAGAACCGCAAGACTACTTTACGGTATTCGCATAACGGCCACTCTGGCCCAGACATTTACACAGAAAAAGCGCCGCCGACAGGCGGCGCATTGCAAAAGGAAAAACCTAGCTATTATCCTGGTCGTTAACGATGTTCATCACACGTTGGCGAAGCACTTCATCCTGACGCACCAGCTGAGCGATAGTGGTATAGGTTTTTACCTCAAGACCCGCTTGTTCTATTTCATCCACCATCGCCTCACGTGCGTTGGTTTGCAGTTGTTGCTGTTTTTCGGTGGATTGCGCTTGCTGTAATTTAACCTCAAACGCTTTCGCGACATCTTGTACTGCATACATCGCCACGGTAAATTTTTCTAACGTTGAGTCATCAAACGGTTGTTGTTCAACAGAAGTCTGAATTTGAGTTATTGCTTTTTCGTTGTCCTGCACTTTCTGGGCTGCGTAAACCGAAGAAACTGCGCCGGTGGTAAGAGATAGCGTTAAGGCAATGAGTTTTGCAAGTGGTGTCATAATACACTCCAATTTGATGAATGACCCCATTACGGGGAATGTCATAATGTATAAAGCGAGTGCTATGCCAGGTTGTAATTCATCAATATAAACAATAGTTTATTATGTTTTTAGCGTAATTTTCCAAGCGCAGGCTGGTTATGCTTTCTAAATGTGTCGCAATTTTTCACGGTAACAGCATGCATGGCAGGCAAAATTACATGGGCATTGGCTTTAATTTTATGACAGCGCCAGTGGCAGGTGACTTTTGTTGATAATTACAAGCGCTAACAAGTCGCTTAAGCTGTAACTGGCAAGAATATGTTGGGGAGTAATGGTTGTCGGGTGCTCTGGTGATTGTTGAAAATGTTACGGGGCAGGGGATTAGATGGTTACGGAGTAGAGTTAATAGCGACGCCTGAAAACGCCATTGGCGTTTCCGGCATCAGCATATTACTCGTCTTACTCGTCTTACTCAACTACGATAATTTTTATCGCGTCAGTGGCGCCGATGGTTTCCATGCGGTCACCATGGGTCAGGATCACTATATCACCGTTCTCCACCAGGTTTTTCTCTTTCAGCAGAGCGACGACATCTTTACGCAGCTCACCTGGTGCGCTGTCGCGAGAGTCAAAGAAAACCGGTTTTACGCCACGGTATAACGCCATCAGGTTAAGCGTTTCTTCGTGACGTGACATAGCAACAATAGGCAGGGTAGTGGTGATACGCGACATCAGACGCGGCGTGCTGCCACTTTCTGTTAAGCCTACAATAGCCTTTACGCCCGGTAAGTGGTTAGCGGCATAAACGGCTGATAAAGCAATAGTCTCGTGCACTGAACCAAAGAGTTCGTCCATACGATGTTTAGAGATTTTAACGCTCGGGTGGGTTTCTGCACCTTCACAAACCCGCGCCATCGCTTTAACGGTTTCTACCGGAAAGCTGCCCGCGGCGGTTTCTGCTGACAGCATCACGGCATCGGTACCATCGAGTACGGCGTTCGCTACGTCCATCACTTCTGCACGAGTAGGCATCGGGCTTTCAATCATCGACTCCATCATCTGAGTGGCAGTAATGACTACTTTATTTAACTGACGTGAGCGGGCGATCAGCTTTTTCTGTACACCAACCAACTCGGCATCACCAATTTCAACACCCAAATCACCACGGGCAACCATTACTGCGTCAGAGGCACTGATAATGTCATCGATGGCTTCATCGGTGGCCACTGCCTCAGCACGTTCTACCTTGGCGCAAATTTTGGCTTTACAACCAGCGGCTTCAGCCAGTTCGCGGGCATAATTCAGATCTGCACCGCTGCGTGGGAAAGAAACAGCCAGATAATCTACGCCGATTTCAGCGGCAGTCAGAATGTCTCGCTTGTCTTTTTCAGTCAGTGCTTCTGCTGACAAACCACCACCGAGACGATTAATCCCTTTGTTGTTAGACAGTTTACCGCCAACCGTTACCTTAGTGAGTACCTTACGGCCCTCAACGCCGGTCACCTGAAGCTGTATGCGACCGTCATCCAGTAACAGGATATCGCCCGGGCTGACGTCGTCAGGCAGTGCCTTATAGTCGATACCAACCTGTTGTTCATTACCGGCGTCACGATCCAGTTCTGCATCCAGTACAAACGGGTCGCCTTCAGTAAGGAACACTTTATCGTTGGCAAAACGTGAAACCCGGATCTTCGGTCCTTGCAAGTCGCCTAAAATAGCAACGTATTTACCCAGTTTAGTGGCGGCAGCGCGGACACGCTTGGCGCGCTCAATGTGATCTTCGGCCTGGCCATGGGAAAAATTCATGCGTACTACGTTTGCTCCGGCGGCAATAATCGCTTCAATTTTTTCTTGCGTGTCTGTAGCAGGACCTAGTGTAGCCAGGATTTTCGTTCTTCTAGTCATGTCTGTTATCGCTTGTTAATAGTTTATGTGGGACACCCAGTGATTAAGTATAGCTGAAAATCTATTTCGTAATTTAATTACAAAATAGTAGACGAATTTGACCAAATTGTGAATGGTTGATTAAAGATTCTTTATAATGGTCTGAACAGCTGTGGCAATAAAAAGTAACACAAATGAACCGCCAGGCCCTGATGCAGCGCATTGGTGCGGGGAATGGAAGGGAATGATTGAAAAATAAAAAATTTATCAGGAATTGATAAGAAGCGGGCAGGTGAGCCTGCCCACTGTTACCGATCAGGCATCGTTGCCGCGCTTTTCAAACCGCGAACCACGCAAAGTATCTTTCACGCGCTTGAGGTTTTCACGAAATTTATTGCCGCGACGCAAGGTAAAACCGGTAGCGAGCACGTCGATAAGGGTTAGCTGAGCAATACGCGACGCCATGGGCATATACATGTCAGTGTCTTCAGGCACTTCCAGCGACAATACGTAGGTACACTCATTAGCCAGTGGACTGTCGGCCGACGTAATGCCGACCACTGTGGCATCATTGGCTTTGGCAATCTGAGCAATTTCTACCAGGCTTTTTGTTCGGCCGGTGTGTGAAAACAACATAACCACGTCGCCAGAGCTACAGT
The DNA here is from genome assembly GCF_057547795.1 of Alteromonas sp. 4NH20-0104. Taxonomy (NCBI): domain Bacteria; kingdom Pseudomonadati; phylum Pseudomonadota; class Gammaproteobacteria; order Alteromonadales; family Alteromonadaceae; genus Alteromonas; species Alteromonas sp. 4NH20-0104. Next base: position 17,457 of record NZ_BAAJLP010000007.1, read on the forward strand.
TCATGCAGCTCATGCGTTGCATCAGAATATCTTCAAAATAAACCACCGGCACATTGAAGCGGAAAAATTTATTCAGTGCATCGTGTGCCACTGACGCTGATGCGCCCAGGCCAAAGAAAGAAATACGTTGTGCCTGAGTGAGCAGGTCGACAACCCGGTTTACGGTGTTCACACAGACTGACTGACGGGCGACTTCCAGCGACGCCATAGTGGATTCGAATATCTTATTTGTATATTCGTCCGGGCCATCGTTCTCGTCTACATGCCGGTTAACGTAAGGTGTTCCGTTGGCAAGACTTTGCGCCAGGTGTAGTTTAAAATCCGGAAAGCCTTTGGTGTCAAGGCGACGACAGAATCTATTAACCGTTGGCTCGCTGACATCTGACATTTTTGCCAGAGTTGCTATACTGGAATGGATCGCCGATTGAGGATTTGCCAGTATCACTTCTGCCACCTTTCGCTCCGATTTACTGAACGCAGATTTGTGCTGTGTGATTTTCTCTAGAATATTCATATTATTTTCAATAACACTGAGTGTGAAAAGTGTGTTCTCCCAAGCGCTATACTACTGAATATGAAAGATCGTACAAGAAAAATGTAATTTATTAACATGATTTGCAGTATTTCATCTCGAAATTAATCTTCAGGGTGATCAAATGTCAGGTTCGCCGTCGGGTAACGGCAGAGCTGAAAGTTAATATTGTATGATGAGTGACAGGAGGGTTTGCCTTAATTGCTTCATATATAGTGTAAAAGGTGAAGAACCCTGAATCAAACATCAGACCGGTTCAAACCGGTAAATGAATAGGTAAAAGGGCCCTTTGAGGGCATTTTAAATGATTACTACTTTGGTTGTATTTGAGCTAAACTTATTCGATTAAGTCCGCGTCCGGCTTGCGATGTGGCAATGACGCACAAAGAAAATATTTTGTTAATTCAAATGCGAAACAAAAGTTGTAATTTTACTACATTTGTTGTTAACTATATGGCAACAAATTACCACGATGGCATGCTGTATCACAGCAGCCGACTGTATAAATTGAAATAAGGCCAAATTCATGGTGATGGATAGTTCTTTTGAAGCCTGCGATTTTGTGTTGTTTGGTACCAAAGGCGACCTTTCTCGACGCAAACTGCTGCCGTCTTTATATCAACTCGAAAAAGCAGGGTTGTTGCATCCCGATACAACAATTGTCGGTGTCGCCCGACAAAAGCTCAGTTCCGAAGATTATGTAGAAGAAGTTAAGAATGCTCTGGCTGAGTTTTCTGGTGAAACGGTATGTGAAGATACCTGGGGCAAATTTAAAGACCGACTGGCGTACGCGCAAATCGATATGAAAGATATCGCCAGTTATGCCGCCCTGGAGCCACACGTAAATCCCGACCGCACAATGGTGTGTTATCTGGCTACGCCGCCGGCGATATACGGTGACATTTGTCGTGGTCTGCATGGCTGCAACATTATTGATTCCAGTGTACGTCTGGTACTGGAAAAGCCCATCGGTCATGACCTGAAATCGTCCAAGGTCATTAACGAACAGGTTGCAGAGTATTTCAACGAGACTCAGATTTACCGTATCGACCATTACCTTGGTAAAGAAACGGTGCTTAACCTTATTGCATTGCGCTTTGCAAATTCCATCTTTACCACTAACTGGGATCACAACTGCATCGATCATGTGCAGATTTCGGTGTCGGAGTCAGTCGGTATTGAAGGGCGCTGGGGCTATTTCGATGATGCTGGTCAAATGCGTGACATGGTACAAAACCACCTGTTGCAAATTTTGTCGCTGGTTGCCATGGAGCCGCCTGCGAACCTGAACGCCGATAGCATTCGTGATGAGAAACTCAAAGTTCTTAAAGCGTTACGTCCAATTAATGCCAGCAACGTAAACGATGTGACCGTTCGCGGTCAGTACACGGCCGGTTTCGTTAAAGGCAAGGAAGTGCCCGGGTATCTGGAAGAAGACGACGCTAATACTGTTAGTAAAACCGAAACCTTTGTAGCGATTAAAGCAGAAATCGACAACTGGCGCTGGGCCGGTGTGCCGTTTTATCTGCGCACTGGTAAACGTCTGCCTACCAAGGTGTCTGAAGTTGTTATCTACTTCAAGCGTCAGCCGCACAACCTGTTTACTGAAAGTTTCAGCGCGCTGCCACCTAATAAGCTGGTTATTCGTTTACAGCCTGATGAAGGTGTCGAAATCACCGTAATGAACAAGGTACCGGGACTAACCAGCTCAGGCTCTATGGATCTGCAAAAGTCCAAACTTAACCTGAGTTTCTCGGAAGAGTTTTCTGACGACCGGATTCCGGATGCTTACGAAAAACTGTTACTGGAAGTGATGCTGGGTAATCAGGCGCTGTTCGTGCGTCGTGATGAGATTGAACAAGCCTGGACCTGGGTAGATTCTATCCTGGCTGCATGGCGCAACAGTAATGAGCCGCCAGAGCCATATCAGGCGGGTACCTGGGGCCCTGTTGCTTCCATTGGATTGCTGGCGCGTGAAGACCGCAGCTGGTACGAAAGCAAAATCACAAAGAAAAAATAATTATGCCATTAACACAATCATTATATGAAAGTGCTGAATCGCTGAACGAGGAATTTGCCGCGGAGATTGCTGAAAAGCTCGCCGAGGGGATTGCTCAACGCGGTCGGGCAAGCCTGATGGTTAGCGGTGGTCGTACGCCGTTACCGCTGTTCAAGGCATTAAGCGAGAAAGACATCGACTGGGCTAAGGTAGATGTATCCTTAGTGGATGAACGTTGGGTTGAGCAGAGCAGTGATGCCAGCAACACCCGTCTGGTAAAAGAAAATCTGTTGGTGGGTAATGCCAGCGCGGCGCGCTTCATTGAAATGAAGTCGGCGGAAGCCGATGCTACCGACGCGGCCACTGCTTGTGAGAGCCGACTCGCCGCCATGTCTCAGCCATTTGATGTGCTGATCCTGGGCATGGGCGAAGATGGCCACACTGCTTCATTGTTCCCTTGCTGTGAGCAACTGGCAGATGGCCTGGCCATGAACAGCGGCCGGGTGTGCATTGCCACGCAGCCAACTACCGCTCCACACCAGCGCATGTCGCTGACGTTGCCAGCGATTGTTGCCAGCCGAAATATCTATCTACACCTGACCGGTGATAAAAAACGTCAGGTACTTGAAGACGCAGTTGCCAATGCCACGGCCACTGAAAAGCCAATTGTTGCTGTGATTAACGCAGCACAAGTGACCTTGAAATGGGCACCGTAGGAGTCATTAATGAATACACAGGTAAACGAAGTTACGCAGCGCATTATTGAGCGCAGTAAAGCCAGCCGACAGGCCTATCTGGCAAAAATCGAGCGTGCCCGGGGGCAGGGTCCACACCGTGGTGTGTTGTCTTGCGGTAACTTAGCGCACGGATTTGCTGCCTGTAACACCAGTGACAAATCAGATCTGCGCAGCATGACAAAAGCCAATATCGCGATTGTTTCTTCGTACAACGATATGCTGTCAGCTCACCAGCCTTATGAAACCTATCCTCAGATTATCAAGGATGCGGTGAAAGAAGTGGGCAGTGTGGCGCAGTTTGCTGGCGGTGTGCCCGCTATGTGCGATGGCGTTACCCAGGGTAATCCTGGCATGGAACTGAGTCTGATGAGCCGTGACGTGATTGCCCAGGCCGCAGCCGTAGCCTTGTCTCACAACATGTTCGATGGCGCCATGATGCTGGGTATCTGTGACAAAATTGTCCCGGGACTGCTAATGGGCTCGCTGAGCTTCGGTCACCTGCCAACTATTTTCGTACCAGCAGGCCCAATGCCAAGCGGTCTGCCAAATAAAGAAAAAGCCCGGGTTCGTCAGGCGTTTGCCGAAGGTAAAGTCGGTCGCGATAAACTTCTCGAAGCAGAATCTCAGTCTTACCACTCAGCCGGAACCTGTACTTTCTACGGTACGGCTAACAGTAACCAGTTAGTGGTAGAAATGATGGGCCTGCATTTACCGGGTTCTTCCTTTGTTAATCCGGGTACTGAAATGCGTGATGCGCTGACCAAAGCAGCCTCACGTCAGGTAACCCGTTTAACCGCGCTGGGCGATAACTATACGCCAATTGGGCATATTGTTGACGAGAAGGCCATTGTAAACGGTATCGTAGCGTTACTGGCGACCGGTGGTTCAACCAACCACACCATGCACCTTATTGCGGTAGCGCGCGCTGCTGGCATTATCGTGACCTGGGATGATTTCTCAGAACTGTCTAATGCGGTACCGCTTTTAACCCGGATTTACCCGAACGGCTCTGCCGACATCAACCACTTTGTGGCGGCTGGCGGTATGGCACTGCTGTTTAAACAGTTACTCGATGCCGGACTTATTCATAACGATGTGAAAACCATCGTCGGTGATGGACTGGATCTGTACACCAAGGAACCTGCACTGGAAGACGGTGAAGTGACCTGGCGCGATGGTCCGGTTAAATCTCACGATGCTGAAGTTTTTGCCAGTGTTGAAGCGCCGTTTAAACCCGATGGCGGCCTGAATGTATTGTCAGGTAACCTGGGTCGGGCGGTGATTAAAACCTCTGCTTTACGCAACCCCCATTGCCAGCTTAAAGCCCCGGCTGTGGTGTTTGAAGATCAGTATCAACTGGATGCCGCGTTTAAATCCGGCGAGCTGGATAAAGATTGTATTGTGGTTGTACGTTTCCAGGGCCCTGCGGCCATTGGTATGCCGGAACTGCACCGCTTAACCCCACCACTGGGTGTGCTGCAGGATCGCGGCTACAACGTAGCGCTGGTTACCGACGGTCGTATGTCTGGTGCTTCCGGTAAAGTACCGGCTGCCATCCATGTCACCCCGGAAGCCTTTTTAGGCGGTCTGCTGTCAAAAGTAGAAACCGGCGACATTATTGAACTGGATACTAAAACCGGTTCACTGAGCCTGCACGTAGATGAAGCAACACTCGCCCAACGTATACCAGCAGTAGCCGATCTGACCCTGCAACACGAAGGCATGGGCCGCGAATTATTTGGCGGTATGCGTGGTGTTATCTCCGGTGCAGAAGAGGGTGCCTGCACCCTGTTTTACACGCAGGAGCAAAATGTATGAGCGCCTGGTTTGTCGCAGACGTAGGTGGCACGAATATTCGTGTTGCCACGATAACCGAAAGCGGCCTGAGCAATATCAAAAAGTATCTTTGTAACGACTTTGCCAGTATTGATATTGCTCTGAAACAGTATTTCTCAGATACCGGTGAAACCTTCAGTGCTGGCTGTATTGCCATTGCCTGTCCGGTTACCGGTGATGAAGTTGCCATGACAAATCATAGCTGGACCTTCTCCCAGCGTGCGTTAAAGCAGCAGCTTAGTCTGCATGATTTACATGTGATCAACGATTTTACCGCGGTGGCTCATTCACTGCCGGTATTAGGCGATGAGCAGCTTATTCAGATTGGTACCGGTCATTCGGTTGATAAGGGCAACGTAGCCGTATTTGGTGCCGGCACCGGTTTAGGTGTTGAGCATATGATGCACACTGCTGAGGGCTGGAAAACCCTTGACGGTGAAGGCGGCCATGTTGACTTTGCGCCGGTGGATGAGACCGACATCGTGGTATGGCGTCATCTGCAAAATGAATTGGACAGAGTCTCTGCCGAAGACGTTTTATCCGGACGCGGACTATTAAATATCTATCGTGCCCTGGCATTGCATCAGGGCGTGGAGCCGGCGATTACCGATCCGGCTCAGGTGACTGAGCAGGCGTTAAGTGGTCAGTGTGCGATCTGTTTATCGGCGCTTACTCAGTTCTGTCGGATCATGGGCAGCTTTGCCGGTAACCTGGCGCTGAATCTGGCAACAACCGGCGGCGTATTTATTGGTGGCGGTATTGCTACCCGCTTCACGGAGTTTCTGATTAACAGCGATTTCAGAGCCCGTTTTGAAGCCAAAGGACGCATGAAACATTACGTTAAAGATATTCCGACATACCTGATTAATGAGCCGGACCACGGCTTATTAGGCGCATCAGCGTATTTACAACAACAGATTGCGAGTTGATTTTATGACTAATTGGAAAAGTTCACCTGCAGACATCTTTGCCGCAGGCCCGGTAGTACCGGTGCTGGTTATTGAAGATGTTGAAAAAGCGGTGCCGCTGGCTCATGCGTTAATGGCAGGTGGCATTAAAGTACTGGAAGTGACTTTACGTACCCCAGCCGCGCTGGACGTAATTAAACGCATTGCAGATGAAGTCCCTGATGCGTTAATTGGTGCCGGCACCGTAACGAATGCGCAGCAGCTAAAACAGGTTGTTGAAGCAGGTGCTAAGTTTGCTATCAGCCCGGGAATGACGGACGACTTGTTAAAAGCGGGTCATGATTTTGAAATCCCGTTGATCCCAGGTATTTCATCAACCTCTGATCTGATGAAAGCAAAAGATGCAGGCTATACTTACCTGAAATTTTTCCCGGCGGAAGCCTCGGGTGGCGTGAAAGCCATTAAATCGATTAGCGGACCATTCCCGGAGACGGTATTTTGTCCGACCGGTGGCATCGGCCCTAACAACTACAACGAGTACCTGGCGTTACCTAATGTACGCTGTGTAGGTGGTTCGTGGCTGGCCCCGGATGATGCCATTAATAACGGTGACTGGGATCGTATTACTCAACTGGCAAAAGAAGCGGTAGCTAACGCCAGCAAGTAATGTAGCCCCTGTAATACCAAAAAAGGGTATGTCATCAGACATACCCTTTTTTTTATGGCTGTCATCTCAGCCTGGCTGTCAGGTAATCACCTGCGTCAGCTTATGAACCTCACCGGGGTTGAGGGTAGTGCCATTCGTCACGGCAGTTTCCACACACAGCATTTGTTTGTAACCAAAGGCATCCATGTCGCTCATGCTGGCAGCGGACTGCCAGGGATTCCATACGACAATACTATCGTGACCCGCAGAGCCAATTGTAATGTAAGGCGATTGATTGGCGACGATGGTTAGCGTTTCTGGCGCTTCCTGATGGATCCGATCGGTTTCACCAGTGAAAATATAGGGTACTGGTGCTGGCTTTACCGCCCAGTCTTCCAGTTTATCCTTATATTCACCGCTGAGGCCTTCCAGTGCCACGTCAGCGATGTTACTGACATCAAAGTAGCTATGCAGGGCACAATTTAGCGAAAAGGCCTCCTGCTGCTCCAGGCTGGTAGTTTCAAGGCTCACCGAAAGCTCACTGGCAATGTTGATACGCAATTTCACGGCGCATTCATACTGAAAGCCTGGTCCTTTGGTAGAGGCCGGTGTGAGGACCATTTCTGAACGGGTACCATCGCAGCTAAACTCACTGATGTCCCACATTTGGGTGCGAAGAAAACCATGCGAAGGCAGTTCGCCTTTGGCCTTGCCGTGGGCATCACTAAACCAGGGCCAGCACAGTGGTATTCCACCACGGATAGGACGATCGCCGTTAAGCACTGCGACCGGGCTGACCCATAAGCGGTCACGATTATCGTGGCTTGGAATAAACGACAGCACGTGTCCGCCAAACAGGCTGATGCGACAACTGGCTGATGCGTTGGTCACCGTAACGAAGCGGTTACCGTCTTTCTCTTCTATTTGATAAGATTGGTCATTCATTCGTGATGTCCCTTGACCCTGTCAGTTGGTCAGTTAAGTGTGTACTTAACCCCATTTTTTGTTTTTGATATCTGCGTCATCTCACAATGCATCTGGCTGCGCAGCACGCAGAATAGCGGCCCGGGTGAAAGGCCCCGGTCAGTCACCGTGCCAACAAGGTTGTTATCCGGCTTTGTCCGGTGTTGTTGGCATTGCCGTGGCCAGCACTGTCCGCCTGACGTCGATCATTCTGAGGTGGCGCGGGTATACTTATCTTGCCTGATAAATAAAAAAGGTGCGATAAAAATCGCACCTTTTTCGTCATCACCAGAAGGGATTACTTGCTGATGTGAGCAACCAGTTCAAGTACCTTGTTGGAATAGCCCCATTCGTTGTCGTACCAGGATACCACTTTCACGAAAGTGTCGGTCAGGGCAATACCTGCAGTCGCATCAAATACACTGGTGCGTGCATCGCCAACGAAGTCGTTAGATACCACGGCATCTTCAGTGTAACCCAGAACACCTTTCAGCTCGCCTTCAGAAGCCGCTTTCATGGCTTCACAGATAGCTTCGTAGCTGGTTGGCTTGGCCAGGTTCACGGTTAAGTCAACCACAGATACGTTAGGCGTAGGTACGCGGAACGCCATACCAGTCAGCTTACCGTTAAGAGCTGGAATAACTTTACCTACCGCTTTGGCTGCGCCAGTTGATGAAGGAATGATGTTCTGACCCGCACCGCGGCCACCACGCCAATCTTTCTGAGATGGGCCGTCAACCGTTTTCTGAGTTGCAGTAGTTGCGTGAACAGTAGTCATCAGACCGTCTACAATACCAAACTTGTCGTTCAGTACTTTGGCTACCGGGGCCAGACAGTTAGTGGTGCAAGATGCGTTAGAAACGATGCTCTCACCGGCGTAGCTGTCGTGGTTTACACCCATAACAAACATTGGCGTGTCATCTTTTGAAGGTGCTGACATTACCACTTTCTTAGCGCCTGCTTCGATGTGCTTGCTGGCCGTTTCTTTAGTCAGGAATAAGCCGGTAGATTCAACTACTACGTCGGCATCCACTTCTGACCACTTAAGCTGAGCTGGATCTCTTTCTGAAGTAACACGGATTTTCTTACCGTTAACGATCAAATGGCCGTTATCAACGCTTACGTCAGCGTCAAAAATGCCATGTGTTGAATCGTATTTTAACAGGTATGCAATGTAATCTGGGTCCAATAAATCATTAATAGCAACTATTTCAATGTCTTGTCTGCTCTGCGCAGCACGCATTACGAGCCGTCCGATTCGGCCAAACCCATTGATCCCGACGCGAATTGTCATAACATGCCTCTGTATCGTTAGTTAATAAATTGAAAAATAATTACGTAAAGTATGGATCAAAACTACACCTAAGGCAAAACTTTATGCTAATTTTGTTGCAAAATTACAGAAATGCCAATGCAAACGTATTCAATTTTACGTCTGAACATCTTCAACAATAATGTAGAGTATTGTTAAATGGCCTATGCCACCCGGTTTGCTTATCAGGCAAACCTCACACACAGGAACAACTATGACTAATCAGGTTTTGCAAAAGCTTGTCGAAATGCGGGGCGTAGAAACCCAATACGTTGATGCATGGGGAAACCCAGCGACAATTTCCGAAACCAGTAAAGCGAAACTTCTTCAGGCTCTCGGATATGACATCAGTAACGAATCAGTGATAGCTGAACAGCTCGATACGGAGATCGCTACAGTATGGTCGCAGCCTCTCGATCCGGTTTGCGTGCAACGAACTGCCGAGGAAAAACAAATTCGGCTGCGGTTGCCACTGGCTTTGGTCAATTCGACGTTAACCGTTAAACTTGACCTTGAAGAAGGTGAGAGCCATACCTTTACAGTTATACCAGTTGATCAAACTTTGCTCAATGTTGGCGTGGTGGAAGAACTGGAATTTCATGAATACAGTATAGCACTGCCTGAAGATTTGCCCTGTGGCTACCATCAGCTTTCAGTGAGTGAAGCGCAAACCCTGATTGCTGAAATGCGATATATTGTTGCACCGACAGCCTGTTATCAGCCGGAGGCGATTACCGCCGGTCACAAATTATGGGGCTTAAGTGTTCAGCTTTATTGTTTACGTAGTGAAAGTAACTGGGGCATTGGTGATTTTTCTGATTTGGCCCAGCTTGTCACCAAAGCGGGTAAGCAGGGCGCCGGCTTTATCGGCCTCAATCCCATCCATGCACTTTATCCGTCTAATCCCGAAGCCTGCAGTCCTTACGGTCCGTCTTCCCGTCGCTGGTTAAACTTCCTGTACATTGATGTAACCGCATTACCTGAATACGACAGCGCTGCGGTGCAAGCGGTTGTTACTGATGAGGCCTTCCAGGCCCGGCTGGAAACGGCCCGAAGCGTTGAATATGTGGATTACAGCCTGGTCACAGACCTTAAAATGGCCGCGCTTAACCGCTTGTTTGATGAGTATTACACCGCTTACCTTAAGAAAAACACCAAACAAAACCGCGAATTTAAAGCGTTTATTCAAGCCGGTGGCGAAAGTCTTCAGATGCAGGCCACTTATGATGCGATGCAGGAATATCTGCAAAATGATGGGAAAGAAGCCTGGGGCTGGCCGGTCTTTCCTGAAAACTGGCGGGACTTTCACAATGAAGCCGTAGCGAAGTTTGCTAAGAAGCATAAAAAGCGGGTGCAGTTTTACATGTTCCTGCAGTGGCAGGCAGCAGCGCAGCTCGAAAAAGCCAATCAGGCTGCTATCGCTGCAGGTATGCCGGTAGGGATCTATCGCGACCTGGCTGTGGGCGTTAGTGAAGGCAGTGCCGAAATTTGGGGTAACAAAGACCTCTACTGTACCGCAGCCAGTGTTGGCGCTCCGCCGGATATTCTCGGCCCGCTTGGCCAGAACTGGGGCTTGCCTCCGATGGACCCTGAGGTCCTCTATCAGCAGGGCTATCAGCCAATCATCGATTTATTTGCCACCAATATGCAATCGTCCGGTGCATTGAGAATTGACCATGCCATGGGGCTGTTACGCTTATGGTGGGTTTGTCAGGGAGACCACGCGAAGGAAGGCGGCTATGTTTATTATCCGCTGGAAGACCTGCTGGGCATTCTGGCGCTGGAAAGTCATCGTCATCAGGCGCTGGTGATTGGTGAAGACCTTGGTACCGTGCCGGAAGAAATTCGCCAGGTACTGGCCGACAACGGCGTGTATTCCTACCGGGTGTTCTTTTTTGAGAAGGCCGAAGACGGTGGTTTTTACTCTCCCGCGCACTATCCAGAGCAGAGCATGTCTACCCTGACCACCCATGATATGCCAACCCTGATTGGTTACTGGCACTGTCTTGATTTGGAATTGGGTAAGCAATTGGGCTTGTATACCGACGACGATGTGCTACAAACCCTGTATGCTTCTCGTCATGAAGACAAGCAGGAAATTCTTAATTCGCTGCACGGCCACGGTCGGGCAGGGAGTGAAGTAGGTACCGATGTCAATGTGACGGGGATGAGCAGAGAGCTTAACTTTGCACTGCAGACGCATATGGCCTACGGCAGCAGTGCGTTGCTGAGCCTACAGCTCGAAGATTGGTTACAAATGGATAAGCCGGTCAATATACCAGGCACGTTTATGGAATATCCTAACTGGCGACGTAAGTTGTCACGCAATCTTGAAAGCATTTTTGCCGATCAGGATATTCAGTCTCTGGCCGCCGGCATTGATGCGGGTCGCCAGGCCGCTGGTCGCAACGAAGACGAGCAGTAAATTAACCGCTTAGACGCAAAAGAAGTAGGAGTCAGGAATGCATTTTGAAGGACAGTTAGCGCAGGCACATTGCCAACATCCGTTTGCCGTGTTGGGCCCGCAATATAATGGCACGAATACCTTTGTGCAGTACTGGCAACCTGGTGCGCAAGCGGTGGAAGTTGTCAATGCGGCTTCAGGTGAGTCGCTGGGCATGCTGAATGCCATCAATGGAGACGGATTGTTTAATGCCGTGATTGAGGGCCTTAGCAGCGCATCGGCTTATCAGCTTAAAGTGACCACTGATGAAGGGCAATCGCTGGTTACCGATCCCTATCAGTTCCAGGCCGAAGCGTATCATGCGGTGCATTTTATCGATCACGAGCCGCAAAACTTATACCGCCAGGCCGGCGCCCAGCTTATTACGCTGGAACGTGATGGCTTCAGCGCCGAAGCGGTTAGGTTTGCGGTGTTTGCGCCTAATGCATCAGCGGTTTCCGTTATCGGTGACTTTAACGGCTGGGACGGCCGTTGCCACCCTATGCAAAAGACCGACATGGGTTACTGGGTGCTGGTTGTGCCGGGCTTAACAGAAGGCGTGCGGTATAAATATCAGGTAAAAGATGCCAATGGTCATCAGTTACCTCACAAAGCCGATCCGCTGGGCTTTTATGCAGAACAGTATCCCTCTCATGCATCGCTGATTTACGACCACAAGCAGTATGAATGGCATGACGCTGACTGGCTGCAAGCGGCGGCACAGCAAAATAAATATCACAGCCCCATGAGTGTTTACGAGGTGCATCTGGGGTCGTGGAAGCGGCCGGGAAACCCCGAACAGCGTTACCTTAGTTACCGCGAACTGGCCCAGGAGCTGGTCGCCTATGTTACAGAAATGGGGTATACCCACGTTGAGCTATTGCCGGTATCTGAATTTCCCTTTGATGGTTCATGGGGGTATCAGCCGGTAGGGTTATTTGCACCGACCAGTCGTTTTGGTTCGCCGGACGATTTTAAATATTTTGTCGATACCTGCCACCAGAATAATATTGGTGTCATCATCGACTGGGTACCCGCCCACTTCCCGGAAGACGGCCACGGCCTGGCCCGGTTTGATGGCACCCATGTTTACGAATATGCCGATCCGCGCCGGGGCTGGCATCCTGACTGGAACTCCTGTATTTACGACTTTGGTAAAGAGACCGTCAGGCAGTTTCTGGTTGCCAACGCGTTGTACTGGCTGGAGCATTTCCACGTTGATGGTTTGCGGGTGGATGCAGTGGCCAGTATGCTGTATCTGGATTATTCACGGGAAGAGGGCGAGTGGATCCCCAATGTACACGGTGGCAATGAAAACCTTGAAGCCATCAGCCTGCTTAAATGGATGAACGAGGAAGTTTATCGTCACTTTCCCCATGCGATGACTATTGCCGAGGAGTCCACCAGCTTTCCAAAAGTATCGCGACCGGTGTTCGACGGTGGTCTTGGCTTTGGCTTTAAGTGGAATATGGGGTGGATGCACGACTCATTGCACTACATCAGCAAAGACCCTGCCTATCGTACCTATCATCACTCTGAAATGACCTTCAGTATGGTGTACGCTTTCGACGAGAATTTTGTTCTCCCCATTTCCCACGACGAAGTTGTGCATGGCAAAGGCAGTCTGCTGGGGAAAATGCCGGGTGACGAATGGCAACAGGCGGCGAACCAACGCTGTTATGCGGCATTTATGTTTGGCCATCCGGGTAAAAAGCTTAATTTTATGGGCATTGAAATTGGTCAGAGCAGCGAATGGAACCACGATGCGTCGGTTGACTGGCGCTTGCTGGACTTTGACAAGCACCAGGGCATACAGCGCCTGTACCGTGATTTGAATCACCTGTACAAGCAATTACCCGCTTTGCATGAGCGCGATCACGATCCCGCGGGTTTTGATTGGATAGACTTACACAACCATGAACAAAGCGTGTTCTCGTTTGTTCGCCATAACCTCAGTGACACACAGCAGGTTTATGTGATCAGTAATATGACCCCTGAGCCGCGGCAACAGTTTCGTGTTGGCGTGCAACAGGCGGGTGAATACCAACTGGTATTGAATACTGATGATAGCGTATATTGGGGAAGCGGCGCAGCAACGCCTGAAACCTGTATCGCTGAGCCGGTGCCATGGAATCATCAGCCTTATTCAATCAATGTGAATTTACCCCCATTGGCAACATTATTTATTGTATTTAACAAGGAGTGACTTTGAGCGGCGCACGGAATTTTACCTCCAGGGAAGTAGATTTAGGCAGTCCTTTTCCGTTAGGCGCGACGCTTACGGATAAAGGGTGCAATTTTGCCGTGACCTGCACGGACGCCAGAGCGGTGATTTTATGTCTGTTTCATGCCGATACCGAAGAAACGCTCGATGAAATTGTCATGCCGGCAAAATCCGGTGACGTGTGGCATGTCTGTCTTAAAGGCGTAAGTGAAGGCATTCTTTATGGTTACCGGGTCGACCGCGGCACGGAAAGTCTGCACTATTCACCCACCGACAAATTATTAATTGACCCCTACGCACGGCAACTGAGCCGGCCAATACACTGGAATGCCCGTCAGTATCAGGGGGACAGTCAGTTTATGGTGGCTAAAGGGGTTGTTGTCGCAACTAATACGGCGTCACGGCCAGCTAAACCGAATATTGAGAAACATCGCCGGATCCTTTACGAGGCGCACGTTAAGGGACTCACTCAGCGTCATCCCGAGGTGCCCGCAGAACAGCAGGGTAAATATCTTGGCGCCTGCCATCCGGCGGTGCTCAGCCACCTCAAATCGCTGGGTATCACGTCGGTGCAGTTTATGCCGCTGGCGTCATTTATGCCTGAGCCATACATTACCGAAAAAGGACTGACCAACTACTGGGGTTACAACCCGGTTAACTATTTTGCGCCTGAGCCGCGTTATGGTCACAGCGATCCGCTCAATGAATGCAAAACAATGGTTGATGCCTATCATGAGGCGGGTCTGGAGGTCATTGTTGATGTGGTCTATAACCACACAGCTGAAGGCGGCAAAGACGGTCCGGTACTGTGTTTCAGAGGGATGTTTCCCCATCAGGCCTATCTGATGGAGCAAACGGCCAAAGGTGGACTGGTTTACAGCAATCACTCCGGCTGCGGTAACACCGTGTATTCGGCTCACCCGATTATGACCACAATGATTATGGACGCGCTACGCTACTGGGTGAGCGAAATAGGCGTCGACGGTTTCCGTTTTGATCTGGCCGCCTGCCTTGGGCGGGATCCTCAGCATTTTTCCGTATTTGCCGGGTTACTCAGAGCCATTCATCAGGATCCGGTTTTAAAGACCGCGGTATTAGTGGCAGAGCCCTGGGACATTGGGCCCGGCGGCTACCAGTTAGGCACTTTTGGGGCCCGGTGGTTGGAGTGTAACGATAAGTTTCGTGATTGTGTCAGAGCGTTCTGGCGCGGCGATAAAGGGACTACCGCTGACTTTGCTACCCGGTTGATGGGCTCGCGTGATGTGTTTCACAAAGGGTATCGCACCATCAATACTTCGGTGAATAACGTTACCTATCATGATGGCTTTACGTTACAGGATATGGTGAGTTACGCCGAACGCCATAATGAAGCCAATGGTGAAGAAAACCGCGACGGTCACGGCCATAATTTGTCGGCGAATTACGGCGTTGAAGGGGAGACTCAGGATAAGTCAATCCTGGCTATTCGTGCGCAGCAGAAACGTAACCTGTTTGCCACGCTGCTGTTTTCTCAGGGCACGCCGCACATTCTGGGCGGGGACGAGTTGAGTCGTACTCAACAAGGTAACAATAATGCCTACTGCCAGGATAATGAAATAAGTTGGTTTGACTGGGAACTGGATAAGTATAAACAGGACTTTTTAGCCTATTGTCAGAAAGTCATTGCTATTCGTCAGCAGTCAGAACTGTTAAGCCGCATGTACCTGCCTGATGATGCGTATCAACTGCATTCCAATGTCTCTGCAGTTAACTGGTATAAGCCGGATGGGTCTGGAAAAGGTGATGACGACTGGCAATCCGGTGGTAACAAAGCGTTTGCAGTGGAAATTATTGGCCATCAGGAAGCCGGCTACAATTGTGAACACTGGCTGCTGTGTTTTAATGCCAGCAATCGGGATATAAAGTTTAATACGCCGCTGAAATCGCCTAATGGTGGCTGGTCGCTGGTATTGGATACCCGTTATAGTCACCCGACGAAACAACCGGGATTGCGGATCCAGCACCTGTTTTTGCAAGCGGCGCATTCTTTCGCCTTGTTCCGCTACACCGACTTTCCCCGTTAGATGACGCCGTTACCGGCACAACATGGCGACACGTAGTCAACTAGTTGAGTGAGACTTTCGTACAGGGTAGTAAGCCATGCCTTATTTGTGTCCGGTAGCGGGGATTAGCACAAATTGACGATAATCGGCACGGTTGTGCTTTTCATTCCGTAAGTCGATGGTATTATGCCCACCCATCGAAGTGTAGAGGGTTTTTTGATGCAAAATAATGGCGGTTCTCAGCCGAATAATTCATGTGATATTGGTGTCATTGGTTTAGGTGTTATGGGTAAGAACCTGGCGCTTAATTTAGCCGACCATGGTTACCAGGTGGCGTGTTTTGATTTAGACGCTAATCGAATTGATGCCATTGTTGCTCAGGACCGCAAGGAAAATGGCGCGGATTCAGCCAGAATCGTGCCGGTCGATACCCTCGAAGCGCTGCGCGGTGCGCTAATTTCGCCAGCCGTTATTTTGCTGTCTATCCCTGCCGGTAAGCCGGTGGATATGGTCTGCGAGCAACTTATTGCCGCTGGTATCGATACCGATGATGTGATCATTGATACCGGTAACAGCTTATGGAGCGACTCCGTTGAGCGCGAAAAACGCTTTGCGGATAAATTCCTGTTCTTCACTACCGCGGTGTCTGGCGGCGAGGTAGGGGCACGTTTTGGCCCTTCGTTAATGCCCTCCGGCTCAGAAAAAGCCTGGCAACGTGTAGGCCCGATGTTGCGTGCTATTGCTGCAAAGGTTGACCCTGACACCGGTAAACCCATCGAAACGGCAACGCCGGGAGAGCCGGTTAAGCATGGTGAGCCCTGCGCGGCTTACATTGGCCCTAATGGCGCCGGTCACTACGTCAAAATGGTTCACAACGGTATAGAGTATGCCGATATGCAGTTAATTTGCGAGGCTTACCAGATCATGCGCGTGGCGCTGGGCATGACGCCAGGCGACATTGCCGCAGTGTTCCGCCGCTGGAATCAGGGCCCACTGGACTCGTATTTAATTGAAATCAGCGCTGAAGTGTTAGATCAAATCGATCCGGACACCCAGGCGCCACTGGTTGACGTAATTCTCGACAAAGCCGGTATGAAAGGCACCGGGCTGTGGACGGCCGTCAGTGCTTTACAAACCGGCAGCCCGGCACAAACTATTGCTCAGGCCGTGTTTGCCCGCAGTTTGTCAGCGCTCAAATCAGAGCGCGTTGAAGCCGCAAAAGTGCTGGCTGGTCCTGACGTTCAAGCGGTGAGTGATGAGCAACGTGAGAGTGTTATTAGCCAGTTAGAGCACGCGCTGTATTGTTCAAAGATCTGTGCCTATGCACAGGGTTTCCAGCTTATGAATGCGGCGGCGCAAGAGCAGGGCTGGACCTTACATTTTGCTGAAATTGCCAAAATCTGGCGCGCCGGATGTATTATTCGTGCGGTGTTCCTGCAGTCTATTTCCAATGCTTTCGACCGGGATATTAACCTGCCTAACCTGCTGGTGGATCCGTTTTTTGCTGAGCAGGTTGCAACTTACCAGTCTGACTGGCGAGCTACGGTGGCGCTCAGCGCGGTACAAGGCGTAGCCTGTCCGGCTATGATGTCGGCGTTAAGTTATTATGACTCCTATCGCACGGCTGTTCTGCCCGCTAACCTGTTGCAGGGACAACGGGATTTCTTTGGCGCTCATACATTTTCGCGCACCGATAAGCCCGCAGCTGAGAAATACCACATTGAGTGGAGTGATCCATCCCGTCCTTTGCAGCTTATCCAGTAGCAGGTCTGCCAGCACGAGGAGAGAAGAATGACTGATAACGATAAATGGCGTGACAAGCTCAGCGAAGAAGAATACCGGGTGACTCGCTTAGCCGGTACTGAGCGTCCTTTTTCCGGTACTTTGTTGTATGAGTCACGCAGTGGTACTTATGCGTGTAAATGTTGCGGCGTGGCGTTGTTCGACAATACCAGTAAGTTTGAATCGGGTTGTGGCTGGCCTTCGTTTTTCTCGCAAACAAACGACGATAACGTAGGCTATCGTTTTGATGAAAGCCATGGCATGCGCCGCACCGAGATTTATTGTAAAAACTGTGAGGCGCACCTTGGCCATGTGTTTGACGATGGTCCGGCGCCGACCGGACAGCGTTATTGTGTTAATTCCGTGAGTCTGGATTTTAATCCGGAGTAAATTGCACTATCTTGCCAGGAGCCGGCAGCAGACTTTGCCGGCCTCCTGAATAACATTTCCCTTTATTTCGCCACGCAATAACCATTATTTGAAAAAAAATTAAGTTTTTTTCTGTAATTAAATTTCAAATTTCTTATCACAAGCGATCAATTTTTAAGGTGTGGGCATCAAACTCCCGGGCCTCAATTGCGCTGGCAATATCATCGGCTAGTCGATCAAGAATATCTACCGGTAAACTGTGCTGAGTACTCAGAGCTACCAGCTGACTACTATCGATGCTGTCGGCAAAATGGTTGGTTACCCTGGTCCAGACATACGCCATACGGTAATTTTCAATGTCCATCGACAGCGTCATCAGCATACTGCTGATATGACCGTCAATTTCCTGTTCCACGTTAGCGTACTGACTCAGTGCCATGAACAACGCATCCCGGGCCGCCAGTGGATCGTCGGCAATCAGAATGCTGGCCAGGTCGATATAGTACTTCGGTTCACTGAACACACCTTGTCTGGCTGCCGCCACAAAACGCGCTCTGGCATCCTCGTAGCCAAATCTAGACCATTGATAATACGAGATATAAGGGTCTTGTGAGTTCTTGGTTTGCCATTGTAACTGCTTTAGCGATTTGTTGATGGAGACGGTGGCTTCCTTACGGGCAAATTCTTTATCACGGTATTTGATATATTCAATCTGTGACGCCTTGGCAATACAGGACTCGTAGTTTTCGTAGTTGATCAACAAATCGTACTTAGGCCGGTCGCTGTCATCGTCTTTAAAGTTAAAGCGGTGACGAATAATTTCTGACCGTTCAGCCCGACACCAGCCATCGGTGTTTAAATCGGCACAAAAATGCGGGTAGTCTTCGCAAATAGTTTTAACGCTGGGCGCAAAAAAATCGCCACACGCACTGAGCAGCAGGGCAGAAGTCAGACAAATCCCCCCTTTCAAAACTGTGGAAAAATTACTTAATAAATCCCTCTGCTTCCTTGTTTTTATTGATTTTCTGAAACTTTTCAACAATTTGGAGTTACCTCTTTGATTATTTAGAATACCTGCCGACGGGAATAAGAGGTAGGAGTGTTCTGACGTACAACCACATATTCCTGTACACATCGTCAATTTTATACATGATTTATTTGATGAAGGCACTAGTATGAACCAACCCTTTGAGCAAGAATTGCAATCCAGCTGGCAGGAGCGCCAGGAATACGCAGAAATGATGTTACCGATTATAGGTAAATTATACCGTAATAAGTCTATTGAAATCTCTGTGTACGGTCGCACACTGTTAAACGCCAGTGCGATTGATGTAATCAAAGCTCATCGTAAAGTCCGTCTGCACGAAGGCATTAAATTACGCCTGCGCGAGAGCTATCCTATTTTAGAAGCCATCAACGCTATGCAACTGGCACCAGCCCAGATTGACATTGGTAAACTGGCTTTCGATTTTCACTATGGCAGTGCCGTCGACAAAACAGACCTTAACGCCTACCTGAAGGACAAGTTAGCGGACGTGGTCGATAAATCAGATGATCATGAACCCCAGGACGTTGTACTGTACGGTTTTGGCCGTATCGGTCGGTTACTGGCTCGCTTAATGATTGAGCGTCAGGGACAAAATAATAAACTCCGCCTGCGCGCCATTGTAGTGCGTGGTGGTCGTGACGGTGATTTGGAAAAACGTGCCAGTCTGCTGCGTCGTGACTCGGTCCATGGGCCGTTTAACGGCAGTATTACTATCGACCACGAGCGTAACGCCTTAAAAGCCAATGGCTCATATATTCAGGTGATTTACGCTAACAGCCCGGATGAGATTGATTACACCGAGTACGGCATTAACAATGCGCTGGTGATTGATAACACCGGTATCTGGCGCGACCGGGATGGCCTGGGCCTGCACCTGAAAGCGAAAGGCACAGCAAAAGCACTGCTGACAGCGCCGGGTAAGGGCGATATTAAAAACATCGTGTACGGAGTAAACAACGCCGATATAGGCGAATCTGATACCATTGTGTCGGCGGCAAGCTGCACCACCAATGCTATTACGCCGGTGTTAAAAGCCCTCGACGAAGAATACGGTATTGTTAACGGCCACGTTGAAACGGTTCACTCGTACACCAACGATCAGAACCTGATTGATAACTACCACAAAGGCGAGCGTCGCGGGCGGAGTGCACCATTGAATATGGTTATCACGGAAACCGGTGCTGCCAAGGCTGTAGCGAAAGCTTACCCGAAACTGGCGGGTAAACTGACCGGCAACGCAATCCGTGTGCCTACACCCAATGTGTCGATGGCCATTCTGAACCTGAACCTGGATAAATCGACCGATAAAGTGGCGGTAAATGAGTTTTTGCGTGATACCGCGCTGTTCTCCTCTTTACAGCATCAGATTGACTACACCGCGTCGACTGAAGTGGTGTCAACCGATATGGTAGGCACCCGTGCGGCATCCGTAGTTGATTCACAGGCGACCATCGTAGCCGACAATCGTTTAACCCTTTATGTTTGGTACGATAATGAATTTGGTTACAGCTGTCAGGTAATGCGTGTGGCGATGGATATGGCCGGGATCACCGTGCCGACACTGCCAGCGTAAGACGCAATTGTACAAGCTTTAAACGGCACCTTCACAGGTGCCGTTTTTTTATCCGCGGCTAACTGACTAATAGTTGGCCAGAATCCACAAAAATCCGCTTTTCACCGTTTAAGTGCATAGTATTGTTAAACTCTACTGTGTTAAATTAAAGCCATTCGCACACCAAAATAAAACAGATAACTATAACGACAGATGCAGATATCCAGCCTTTTTGACAGCGGTAACATCCGCGTAATCCGTGCCGAGCAACCTGACGACATCATGCTCGCGATCAATAAAGACAATCAATCCGATTTTTATCAGTGGTTTCACTTCCGCCTGACCGGAGAGGTCAACCGCTTGCATACACTGCATATCAGTGATCTTGCTTCATCAGCCTATCCAAAAGGCTGGGAAGGGTATAATGTACTGGCGTCCTACGATCGCCAGACCTGGTTTCGGGTCGACAGTGAATTTAACGGTGACATTCTGACGTTCAGTATTGCGCTGGAGCAGCCGCAGGTATACTTTGCTTATTTCATTCCTTACAGCTACGAGCGACATCTGGACTTATTAGCCGATGCGCAGTGCTCGCCGTTGTGTGAACTTAAGTATCTGGGCGATACTCTGGACGGACGCGACATGTCGCTATTGGTGATAGGTGAGCCAGGAGAAGATAAGCGCAATATCTGGATCACGGCTCGTCAACATCCCGGTGAAAGCATGGCCGAGTGGTGTGCGGAAGGTATTATTGGCCGTCTGTTAGATGAGCAGGACGGGATCAGCCGCGCCCTGCTGGAAAAGGCGGTGTTTTATATTGTGCCAAATATGAACCCGGATGGCAGCGCACGGGGGCACCTGCGCACCAATGCGGTGGGTGCAAACCTAAACCGTGAGTGGAAAACACCTAGCCTTGAGCGCAGCCCGGAAGTCTATTACGTACTCAATGCCATGCATGAGGTGGGCGTTGACATGTACCTCGATTTGCACGGCGATGAAGCTCTGCCCTACAACTTTGTGGCAGGCAGCGAAGGGATTCCGGCCTACAGTGACAAGCTGAAAGCGCTGGAAAACCAATTTAAGGACGCCTTGCTGATGGCGACTCCCGAATTTCAGGATGAGTTCGGCTACGCCAAGGACGAGCCCGGACAAGCCGACCTGACCATTGCGTCTAACGCAGTAGGGCAGGCGTTTGAATGTCTGGCCTATACGATAGAAATGCCTTTTAAAGATAATAATAATTTACCTGATCCATTATTCGGCTGGTCTGTGCAACGATGCCAGCAGTTTGGTGAAGATATCCTGGTAGCCGCGAACAACGTGGTTGGCAGTTTAAGGACATAACAACAATAAACATTAACAACAAGGGGAAACTGGTTTGGAAGGCTTGTTTAATTTTTTAACGTCGCTTGACGGGATGCTCGGGGGGGCTGATTGGTTTCCCTTTGTGCTGTTGGGTGTCGGTCTGTTTTTTACGATATACCTGAAATTTCCACAAATTCGCTTTTTCAAGCACGCATGGAAAGTGGTCACCGGTAAGTACGATCATAACGACGATCCCGGCGATACCACGCATTTCCGAGCGCTCACCACCGCACTCTCGGGGACGGTAGGTACCGGTAACATCAGCGGTGTGGCGTTTGCTATATTCCTGGGCGGTCCGGCGGCGCTGTTCTGGATGTGGGCCACGGCATTTTTGGGTATGACCACCAAGTTTGTGGAAGTCACGCTCTCTCATAAATACCGGGTACAAACCGAAGATGGCACCATGGCTGGTGGACCCATGTACTTCATGGACCGGGGCCTGAACATGAAATGGCTGGCGGTGGCTTTTGCTATCGCGACGGTTATCTCTTCTTTCGGTACCGGTAACCTGCCACAAAGTAACGGTATTGCCACCAGTATTGAGACCACCTTTGGATTTGAGCCATGGATAGTAGGTAGCGTACTGGGTATTTTACTGGCACTGGTTATCCTCGGCGGTATTCAGCGCATCGCAGCTTTTACGGCGCGGGTCGTGCCTTTTATGGCGGTGGTTTATCTGATTGGTGCGTTGGCGGTGATTTTTGCCAACATCGAAAACGTGATCCCGTCGTTTATGTCGGTAATCAGCGATGCCTTTACCGGTTCAGCAGCGGCCGGGGGCTTCCTTGGTGCGTCACTGGCTTATGCCTTTAACCGCGGGGTAAACCGGGGATTATTCTCTAACGAAGCGGGCCAGGGTTCTGCGCCCATTGCTCACGCTGCGGCAAAAACCAAGGAACCGGCTTCTGAAGGCATGGTGTCACTGCTCGAGCCATTTATCGATACGATTATTATTTGTACCATCACCGGTCTGGTGATTTTGTCATCGGGTGTGTGGAAAGAAAAACACGAAAACGTGTTTGATCGCTCCGACATGGTGTTTGTAGCCGGTGAATATACCGATAGTGTTGATGCCGACAAAAGTCAGTTGTATGGTTTCCTGAATGGGGTGGACGGTAATGAAGTGGAAAGCTATACCGGAGCCATTACCGTGGTCAATGGTTCGGCTGTTACCGGTGGCTACACCTTAATCAACGCCCGTTCTGTTGCTGAAGATGTTCAGTATCTGGTGGGCAGTGAAGATCCGTTCTCCGGCACGTTGCAAATTAAAAATGGTAAGCCGGTGAAAGAGAACCTCATCATAGAAGGTAAATCACTGGTTCACTCAGCCTCGCTGACGACCATTGCCTTTACCCGTGGCTGGTTTGGCGACTTTGGCCAGTACATTGTATCGATTGGTTTATTGTTATTTGCCTTTTCAACCGCCATTGCCTGGTCTTACTACGGTGACCGTGCCATGACCTATTTGTTAGGGCCACGTTCAATCATGCCGTACCGGGTAATTTATGTGGCCGGGTTTGTTTGGGCGTCTTTCTCTGATACAACCCTGGTCTGGGCACTCTCTGCGGTGGCAATTGTGGTGATGACCCTGCCTAACCTGTTCGGTATTGTATTACTCAGCAAAGAGATGAAGGCGACTGTCGATCACTACTGGCAGCGTGTAAAAGAGAACGAAAAGTAAAAGTAAACCAGAGCCGGTTTCTGTCAGTAAAAAGACTGGCACCGGCATTGTTTTTAAAAAGCCAGGGCTGACTCCTGGCTTTTTGATATGGTGTCTTACTGCTCCTGATCAGGGTAAAAAACGAAGCGTCGTTAGTTTACCGTACAGAGCGAGCAGTTAGTCACTCCGGAAATAACGATTAGAGGAGATAGAATGGCGTTAATTGATTGTCCGTCGTGTGGTAAGAAGATGTCAGATAAAGCCAAGACTTGTTCTCACTGTGATTTCTCTTATGGCGAAGCCTCGGTAGAGGATATTGAGCGTAAAGAGAACATGAAACGGTTTAAGAAAATGCATAGCATTCAAAACCAGTCTATGCTCGCTATGCTGTTGTTCATTGGTGGTTTCGGTTTTATGTACTGGGGTGGTGTGTCGCCAGGCGATACCCAGCATTCGGTAGCGCTCATGACCTGTGTGATTGGGTTTTTATGGTATGGCATCAATCGGGTTCGAATTGTGCTTTTAAAACGGTCGGGTAAATGAATGTAGAAAAACTTCTCGCCGCCATGACACCAGACGTTTACGAACGTCTGCGCCTGGCGGTTGAAACGGGTAAATGGCCTGATGGTAAAGTACTGTCTGACGAACAAAAAGAAAACTGTCTGCAGGCGGTATTGCTGTATCAGGCCAGGGTAGCTCAATCCAACGAACATATGACCGTTGGCGAAAGTGGCGAAATTATCCACAAGAGCAAAAGTGAGCTGCGTCGCGAATTACGCGAAAGCCAGTCTAATGAACAATCCATTGCGCGGTTTAAACAGGATGATATTTAGTCGATTTTTTTCGCCTTCCCATAGTAGTAATGATCCGGACACAAGATTAAAAGCCATTGAAAATTTATCGCCAGATTCGCCTAATGAACGGCGTATTCTGCATGAACTGGCCTTCAATGATTCGGTTGCGGCAGTGAGTCTGGCGGCACTGGAGAAACTTAATTCCTTTGCCCTGTGGTTAAAGATGTCTCAGATTGCCAGGGAGCCCCGATTATTAACCGCTGCTCAGGCCAAAGTCGAGTGCGCTCTGATTGATGGGGATGCTGAAATCAGCATGCCGGAGATCAAAGAGTACCTGCTGAAGTCGGCACCGGCTGAACAGGTCATAAAATGCCTGCCGTTGATGACCGAGCTGCACCAGGATAAAACTTTCTGTCTGGCAATAGTTAACAAGCTGGGACGGAGCAGTTTTACGCAGCAGTTGATTTCAGCGACGCCGGAAACGGGGTTAAAGCTTGCTATCATCGAGCGGAGTCAGAATTCCGATTTATTGCAGAAGCTATTGCGTAAAGCAACCGATACCTCGGTACAGCAAGCAATTGCAGAGCGTCTGGCTTATTTACAGGAACAAGCACAAAAACCCGTACGTCTGGGCCGTGAGGTCACTCTGGTGCTGTCAAAACTATTGGCACTGCTGGAGAAGTCAGATTACCTGCAAATCGGCGCTGACCAGACCTCACTTAATCAGGAGTTTGAAACACTCAAAGCGGATTTTGCGTGTCTGGACGACGAAACCCGTGACGAATATAACACCAAATTGCAGTCTTTGAATGAGCGGGTATCCGCGCTACTTGCCCGCCTTAAACCAGAGTTTGAAGCCCAGCAGCAAGCCGCCGCTCATCAGGCAGCCAGGCAGGCATGTAGCAAAGCCGTTGCCGAAGTAAAACAGCTTCACAAACAATTGCAGGGTGAACAGATTCTGAGTCTGACACTGGGTGAGGTGACGGTATTTCAGCAAGCCGTAGAAGCGGCTGAGCAGGCTTTGGTGACCTTACAGGCATTTGAAGCGCCGGCCGACGAAATTGAAAGCACCCTCGACAGTTACCGGCATATCTGGGATCGGCTGCCGGATTTACAGCGTCAGGTGGCGGCATTACAAACGCAGTTGCAAACCTGGCAACAGTGGCTGTCCGACCCAAATGTTACCTGGCAGCTTGAAGAGATCAAAAACAGTTGGCGGGAGCAAACCGCTTCCATGGCATTGGTGCCGGCCTTTCTGCGTACCCAATGGCAAGCATTGCTGGATCAACTGAAGGTGCGTGAGCAGCAGCGACAGTCCAGTCAACAGCGCCATTTAAAACACTGCCGTAAGCACCTTAACATTATTAATAACATGGTAGAGCAGGGCAAATACCGCGCCGCCATGGCCCGTTTTCAGCACCTTGAAAACGATTACCAAGACCTGCCGGCAGACACGCAGGCGATGCTAGAAAAACGCTTCGAACAAACCCGAGAGCAGATAGCCCGCCTGGAAGGCTGGCAGATTTATCTGGCAGCACCGCGCAAGCCTGAATTAATTGAGCAGGCTGAAGGGCTGCTTAAAGAGAGTCAGAATGATATGCCGGGCCGGGCTCGTTCGATTAAATACCTCAGGCAACAATGGCAAAGCCTGGGCGAGTCGAATACGGTGGAAGATCAGGCTTTAAACCGTCGTTTTGATGAGCTCCTGGAACAGGCATTTGAGCCTTGCCGTCGCTATTACGCAGAGCTGGAATTACAAAACGATAAGGCTGCCGCTGAGCGTCAGCAACTTATCGAGCAAATGCTGGCTTTACCGGCATCCGGTGACGATAACAGTCAGCGCTTTCAGCAATTTGAAACCCTGAAGAAACAATGGCAGCAGGCGGGACAAACAGACAGTGAGCGATACCGTCAGTTGCGTGAGGCCTGGGATCAGGCGTGCAGTGCCGTTACCGAGGTGATTACCCCGTGGCTACAGCAAAATCGCCAGGCCAAGCAAGCGTTAATCGATAAGGTTAATGCCTTAAGCGAACTCGATGATATCCAGCAGGCAAGAGCGGAAGCGAAGGCTTTACAAGCTCAGTGGAAAACGCTGGGGCCAGCCGGCAAGCGCTTTGAATCAAAATTGTGGTTTGCCTTTAAAGCGGCGAATGACAACTTGTTTAACAAAGCCAAGTCGGTCCAGGCGCAACAAAAAGCGGCTCAGTCACAAGCCGCAGGGCAATGGCGCGAACAATTGCAGGCGGTTAAGCAAGCGTTGGACACTCAGTCTGAGTCAGTCACTGCTATCCAGCAAATGCTTGACGAATGCCAGTTAACACTTAAGGAAGTTAAGGACAATAAGCTGCAGAAGACGCTGGCAAAAGAGCTGGCATCCGTCCAGGCCGGTCTTGATAAACAGCTTGAACAGCAGTTGAACGAAGCCTTTATCAGTGCCACCGAACAACTGGTGGCGCAGGTGTTAAGCGACGTGCAATCGGTGTCGACGCTGAGCACTGAGTATCCTATGTTGCCGTCCACGTGGTTTAAGGCCAAAGGCGTAGAGGCGCCACAGGACTGGCTTAAAGCACTGTTAACCCTTGAGGTACTGGCGCAACTTGATTCACCCGAGGCCGATGGTTCCTTGCGTTCAACCGTGCAGTTACAGCTGATGCAGGCAAAACTCAATGGCGAGCCTCTGCCTTCGTCTAATCAGCTGATCGGTGAGTTACTGGCCAGTCAGACGGTGCTGTCTGAGCTGGATACCTTCCCCTTTAAACAACGATTGTTTGAAGTGTGTGTGTATTTTGGCCTGGCCGGAGACGAATGAGCCGTGAAAAACAGCGTTGAATATCAGTTTCCTTCACAGCCGCTGGCTTATCGTTTTTTAAATACGGTAAAGCACTTTGACGCTGATCAGTTAGTCGTCAGGTATGGCAAATCTAACCACCATGTAAAAGTGAGTTACCGGATAAAAACGGAAGGCTTTGATTCCACCCTTGGCGAGCTCGATGACTTAGCGAGCCAAATGGAGGGCTCGGAAGTTTAATCTCAGTGGCAGGCCAGTGTTATTTAACTGGCCTGCTGCGATTGCTTACCCGGCGCTAAACGCCACCTCATAACCTGCGTATTTACGAATATTGATCACCCGATCGCCATCGAGCATCCAGTACTGGCCTTTAATGCCCGTCAGCACACCACTGAACTCAGGTGTTTTATCCAGATTAATTGATTTAATTTTTACCGGATAATCGTATACCGGGTAGTTAATCTGATGGCTGACATCCTCTACCGGCGTGACAGCCTGAATACCTTTTTCTGCAGCTATCTGCGCTAAATCATCGGCAAGTTTCTCCAGCATCTCATGCTTTAAGGCGATCAGATCCTGCTGGTCGGGCTGCCCTTTCAGCATTGTCCGCCAGTTGGTTTTGTCACCGATATACTGGGTACACAGCTGTTCTACCTTCCCACTGGTGAGGCGGTCGGGGACTCTTAGCATTACGGTAGCCTGGCTGGCACCCTGATCAATCCAGCGACTGGAAATTCCTTCAGTGACATGACGGGTAATACCCACTTTTAAATTTCCGGTGTTGGCCAGATACACGAAGTGGTCGGAGAAACAATTCTCTTCACCCCATTCCGGTTCGCGACACGTCCCTTCATGGTAGTGACACTTCTCCGGTTTGATAATACAGGTATCACACTGGGCCAGTGAGATTACGCAGGGGTAACAATAGCCCTGGTTAAAGCTTTTCTTGGTTTTACGCTGGCAATGTGTGCAATAAATATTGCCACTGAACGTCAGGCTTACCGGTTTACCGATAAGCTCATTCATTGATACGGTGGCATCGCCCACTGGTAGCTCATACAGAGCTACGTGTTCGGCATCCGTGGCGACCCGCATCTTTCTTAGTGTTCCTGAATACTGCATGGTTGTGTGTTCCTGTTAATTGCTCAGTTCACCCTGCAAACTCTGGCTCAGCTGGTGCTTAAGCTCATCGAATGACAGTGACTGACTGAGCAGATAATGTAATTTTGCCAGTGTGGCTTCCGGGGTCATGTCAAAGCCGGAGACAACGCCCGCCTGGGACAGGCCATGGCCGGTTTTATAACCCCCCATATTCACCCGTCCTTTAAAGCACTGGGTACAATTAACGACGACAATTTGGCGCTCTGCAGCGGTTTCTAACTGCGCTAACAGCTGCTTGTTCTGCGGCGCGTTACCCACCCCATAACTGAGTAAAATGAGTGCATTGACCGGCTGTTGCAAAGTATTCTCTATGACCATAGGGGAAATCCCCGGATACAGACTCACCAGCCCGATGGGCTGGGCGGTTACCTTACTCACTTTCAGTTCAGTGTTACTGGCTCCGGCAATTTTACCGGCTTTTACACGAATATTGATACCCGCTTCCAGTAAGGGTGGGAAGTTAGGTGAATCAAAGGCGTCGAAGCCATCGGCATCGACCTTACGGCTGCGATTGCCGCGAAACAGTTTATTGTTAAAAAACAGACTGACTTCGGCAATGGGATAATTGGCGGCAATGTACAGGGCATTTAATAAATTCACCTGACCATCGGAACGAAGTTCTGCCAGCGGGATTTGCGAGCCGGTTACGATCACCGGTTTGCTCAGGCCCTGTAACATAAAACTCAGTGCCGAGGCCGTATAAGCCATGGTGTCGGTGCCGTGAAGGATGATAAAGCCATCAAATTTATGGTAGTTGGCAGCTATGTCATCGGCGATAAATTGCCAGTCTGCGGGGCTCATATCCGATGAGTCCATGAGTTCATCATATTCACGCAGAGTGAATTGTGGCATCTCCGGACGATGAAATTCCGGCATCGAGGCCAGGGTATTCGCCAGGAAGCCGGCTGCTGGAACATAGCCCTGGGATGAGGGGCGCATACCGATTGTGCCGCCGGTGTAGGCAATATAAATTTGTTTACGCATAGTGTTATCACAAACTGCTGACATTTTAGTGATTGTAACAAGGGAATGGTGCCAGGCTAAATGCTTAATGTGCCTGGTTGTGGATTGTTGAGTTCACTTTGGTTGAAAGTTGGCTGATAATGCGGGTGGCTTACTCAGTAATAGCAGGGAAAAAGATGAATAATAAAAAGGGAACGCTGGTCTGTGTCGGGCCTGGAATGGTGCTTGGTGCACATATGACCGAGCGTTGTAAAAATCATATTCAGCAAGCAGATATAGTGTTTACCAGTTGCCATCCGGTGATTGAGAAATGGCTGGCGACGCTCAACTCATGTACCTATTCATTGCAGCATCTTTACGCTGACAACAAAGACCGCCGTAATACTTACCAGCAAATGCAGGCTGCTATGCTTGCTGAGGTGCGCAACAATAAAAAAGTGGTGGGCGCGTTTTATGGCCATCCGGGCGTGTTTGCTCAGGTGCCACATCATTCCATTAAACAAGCAATCGAAGAGGGCTTTGAGGCATGGATGGAGCCGGGAATTTCCGCTGACGCTTGTTTGTACGCTGATATGGGCATCGACCCTGGGGCCTATGGTTGCCAGCAATTTGAGGCAAGTCAATTTATGTTTTATCAGCGCAAGCTTGACCCCAGTGCCTATGTTATATTGTGGCAGTTAGGGCATGCAGGGGACTTGTCATTAACGCCAAGGCTCACCGGCGCGCCGGAAAGGCAGGTACTGGTGGATATGTTGCTTGAGTATTATGCGCCTTCACATCAGGTGGCCATATACGAGTCGCCGTTTTTACCCACTCAACAACCGCGGGTTATCTGGCAACGTCTTGATGAGCTGCCTCAGGCTGATATCTCATTGATTTCGACGTTGGTAATCCCGCCCGGTCGGCGGTTAATCCCTAATGATGATATTGTCACACGATTAAAGTCGATTTATCCGCCGTCACATGATAAAAATACAACTAATGCATTAGGCTGACAAAAAGGAGCAATAAAATGGGTGCGATTTCTTTGTTAGAAAAGTTGGGGGTAGACCCGAGCTTAGATATAAATGATTTGTCGCCGGCGGAGCGGGCCGAACTTGACCAGTTGTTAGCCACTATTGCCCAGGACAAGAATAATCCCACGTTGTCGGTCAACGAACCTACCGACCCGGATGAGCCTGAAGATAAGCCGTCGAAGGACGCTTAGATTTTTTATCCCGCAACAGGAAGGTAAATAAAGTACAGATGCGACGTTTTCTTTGGTTCGGTTTTCTTCTGTGCGTGAGTTGGCCTGTGGTGAGTTCTGTTCATATCGACAAGCTCAGGCTTGTCGATAGTGTTCGTTTGTCCGATCACGAACAGGCGAAAGAAGCACTTGCCAGCATTCCATTGATGTCGCTGGATGGCGACGAAGTCCAGTATTACCGTTACCTCGAAGGTCTTATTTTGACTTTGGAAGGTAATGAACTTACCGATATTATCGCTCGTTATGACGGGCTTTTAGAGCAAGCTGTGCAGCCGGAGCTAAAGATCCGTATACTCGGCTCACTGATCAACCTGCTTGGTGTCAGGCGCGATTGGAAGAGCGGTTTGCAACGGGTTGAGGAATTGCTAGCCCTGCTGCAGGAAATCCCTGATTCTGCCTACAAGCCGGATGCTTACCTGAATCTTGCCCATTTTCATCTCAATATTGGTCAACCTGAAACCGCGTTGCATTTTGCCGAAAAGGCGTTTTCCAGCGAAGCACTGGTACCGCGAATTCGCTGCGGGTTGCATCTGGTCATTATTTCTACCAAGTCTAAATTGCAACTGGATGACCTGTCGCTGGCCGAATTTTCCCAGGCCGATCAGGTCTGTAACAACGCAAATCAGAATTACACCATTGTTAATATTAATATCTGGAAAGCCAAGTGGTTGTTACAGCAAAATCGGCTTGATGAAGCGCAAACAGTATTAACGACCACTCTGATGAAAGCGGAAAAATTCCCTACCGATGGACAACTTATTGAGATTTTCAGTTTGTTTGCTATCGTTTACTGGAAAAATGAAGCCTTTGACAACGCCCGGCACTACGCCGACAAAGTCATGGCGGTGGAGTTTAAAGAAGACTTTCCGCAGCCCTTAATCGATACCTACGATATAAAGCGCCAACTGGCCGAGCGCAATGGTGATTACAAGCAGGCATACCAATACCTGACGGCCCGTCAGCAATTAGAACAACACATGTATGAACGCCAACTGGCGGACGAAATTGCCATTCAGCAGGCCCGCTTTGACATAGATGCCAAACAAAGTGAAATTGAGCTGCTGGACAAACAAAATGAACTGTTAAAAGCGGAATCCATGCTTATTAACGAGCGCCTGGAAAATTCACTATTGGCACTGGCGCTGGTTTCTATCCTGTTATCATCGTTGTTATTCTGGTCGTATCGTAGCCGTAAAGTGCAATCAAAGTTAAAGATGTTTGCGCAAACCGACGCGCTGACGCAGATTGCCAATCGTGGCCACTTTACCGATTGTTTAACCGAAAAATTATCTCAGGCGCAGAAAAACGGCAGCCTGGTTGGCCTGATCCTGCTCGACCTCGATCATTTTAAAAATATTAATGATACCTATGGCCATCAGGTGGGTGACTGGGCACTAATACAAACCGCTAAAGCCATAAAAGAAAGTGTTGGCGACGATGCCATTGTCGGCCGTCTGGGCGGAGAAGAATTTGGCGCGGTGATTACCGGCAAACGGGAAGCTGAAATTATGCACATCGCCGAGCGCTGCCGGATGGCAATTGAACATATCCAGTCAACCATGAGCGAGTATCAGTTTAAACTGACTGTCAGTGCTGGCGTAAGTAATTCTTCTCAGGCGGGCTACAAGCTTGAAAACCTCTATGCAGCCGCTGATTTGGCGCTCTATCAGTCCAAACATTATGGTCGCAATCGGGTTTATGAATACTCTTCGACAATGGTAGGTTAATTCTCACTATTTACTGCTATATTTCCCCCTGCGAGCGCATTCAACTGGCATGGGTAGTTATCCTTGATTATCCGTGCAATGATTAATAAGTCCGTCTGTATGAAGCAAAGGCAAGTTATTTGGTATTGCGAGTAATTCCCAGACCGTTATGGCAGCAATCCGGTGTCATCGGATTGCTGATAATAATGCTTTCGTTGCCGGTAAGCGCAACAGAAGCTCCTGCACAGTTGTTGGCACAAGCCGATACGCTGAGAGTGACCGATCCTGCCAAATCGCGGCAGATATTACAGGCATTGAGCAACCAGTCTTTAACGCCGGCTGAGCAGGATTACCGTGACTATCTGCTGGGATTTCACGCTGCAATCGGCAGTGATTCTGACCGCGCCGTTAGCATTATAGAGCCTATAAGTCGCAGGCATCCGGCTGATGAACTTGGCTTACGTGCCAGAGCTACGCTACTTAGCATTTACTACGGTTTCCGGGAGTGGTCAGAGGGCTTGCTACTGTCTGCTGAACTAAAGGCACTGTTAGGCCAATTGCCGCGGAACAATACCTGGTACACAGCGAACATTAGCGTGGTGAATTACTATAGCAACCTGCAAATGTATAACGAGGCGCTTCAGTTGCTTGAACGGGTTACCGGCCCGGAACTGGCGAAGGTGAGCGGCGAGATGCGTTGTCGCTATATTGCACAGGAATTCCGAGCGCAAAAGGGGCTCGATATTAACGCCATTACGCCTCGTTGGCTGGCAACGCTGGAGGCCGCTTGTCTGTCGTTGCCAAAATCACTTTATACCGTTGAACCCTTTATTAACTGGACGCGTTATTTACTTGACTCCGGGCAATATGAGGCCGTTTTAGCGGCCGTCGGTCGTTATGAACCAGCCATTAAAGCACTCAACTATTTTTACTATTGGGTGGTCCTTAAAAACATTGAAGCCCAGGCTCTCTATGCATTAGGCCAATACGACGAAGCCGAAGCGAAAGTAAACCCAATACTGGCTCGACCGGAGATGGCTGACTATTCAGAAGGGCTGGTCACCGCAGCTACTCTGAAAGCAAAAATCCGCAAACAACAGAACGATTACCCGCAGGCTTATCACTGGCAGCAGGTCGCCATTGAGAGCGAAAGCAGTCAAAACCGTCTCGACGCGACCCAATACCTGGCAGTGAATAATGCTCAGGCGACCTTACGTCAGGCCGACGAGGAACTTCGGCTGTTATCCAGCCATCAGGCATTATTGGCTAACCAGGTGGCACGGGCCGAACAAAACGTTATCGGCACTTATTTACTTATTGCGCTGGCGGCTTCACTGTTATTTATTACGGTTTTCGGTATTCGTAAGTTGCAAAAACAGCAACAATTGCTGGCCAGGCTTGCCTCAACAGACTCGCTCACAGGGCTCGATAACCGCCGCGAGTTTATGCAGGTAACACAACAGGCACTGCAGCATAATAGCAGTGCAGAACCGCTCAGCCTGATCATGTTTGATCTGGATAATCTGAAGTGGGTTAACGACAATTATGGCCATCAGGCGGGTGATTGGGTGTTGATGCAGGTTGGTGAAGTATTAGCCGCGCAGTTGAATGATGCGACGGTGAGTTGTGCACGAGTTGGCGGGGAAGAGTTCGTGCTGTGCTTAAAGGACACTGATGTCAATCAGGCGCTGGCCTATTGTCATGACATTCAAGACTGGCTGGGAGATATTGATACCCAGGCACAACTCGATGGTTTACAACTGAGTGCCAGCTTTGGGGTGTGTGATACTGATCAGGTGGGCAAGCAACTGGACTCGCTTATTAGCGGCGCCGACCTTGCTATGTATAAAGCGAAAAAAGCCGGACGCCGTCGGGCAGTTAAGTACCCCATGGACAAGAAAGATAAAGAAGAGGCTATTTAACCTCTTCTCCGGCCGCCTGACGGTCGGCATGATAACTGGAACGTACCATGGGGCCACAGGCGGCATGGGTAAAGCCTAATGCCTTAGCGGTATCACCAAGTGCATTAAATTCATCCGGGTGTACATAGCGTTTTACCGGGAAGTGGTGACGGCTAGGTTGCAGGTACTGACCCAGTGTCAACATCTCCACATCGTGCGCACGCAGGTCTTTCAGAACCTCAGCAATCTCTTCCTGACTCTCACCCATGCCCATCATCAAACCAGATTTGGTAGGGACGTCAGGATGCTGTGCTTTAAATTTTTTGAGTAAGTCGAGTGACCATTGGTAGTTAGCGCCTGGACGACATTCGCGGTACAAACGCGGAATGGTTTCCAGGTTATGGTTAAATACATCCGGTGGTGTGTCTTTAAAGATGTCCAGTGCGCGGTCCATGCGGCCGCGGAAATCCGGTACCAGTACTTCAATTTTAGTCGCCGGGCTGTGTTCCCGAATGGCTTTAATGCAGTCAACAAAGTGCTGGGCGCCACCGTCACGCAGATCGTCGCGGTCTACGGAAGTAATTACCACATATTTGAGCGCCATTTCCTTAATGGTTGTGGCCAGCTTCAATGGCTCTTCAGCACTTGGTGGTAACGGTTTACCGTGGGCAACATCACAAAACGGGCAACGACGGGTACAAATATCACCCAAAATCATAAAGGTAGCAGTACCATGATTAAAGCATTCCGCCAGGTTAGGGCAGCTGGCTTCTTCGCATACCGAGTGCAGGTTATTTTTGCGCAGGGTTTTCTTGATGTGATCAATGCGATCCGTTGTGCGTGGCAGCTTAATCTTTATCCATTCAGGCTTACGCAGCATTTCCTCTTTTTCAGTAGGAACGATGGTAACCGGAATGTGCCTGACCTTTTCATCATCGCGGAGTTTAACTCCGGCTTTTGCCTTTACGTTACTCATTAAAGCCTTCTATAGTTTGCAAAGTTGGCAGAGCGAGTTCAGCCTGTAAGTGGCTCAGCATTAACTCTGTCGCTTTTTGAATGTTATCCGGCCCGCCTAGACGGGCGCAATCAGTCATGGCCATGCCCTGGTAGCCACACGGATTAATCCGCTCAAACGGCGTAAGGTCCATGTTAACGTTGAGTGCCAGACCATGAAAAGAGCAGCCTTTACGGATGCGTAATCCCAGTGAACAAATTTTCTGACCGTCAACGTAAACGCCGGGCGCATCGGGACGGGCATTAGCCACAATATTACTGGCTCCCAGGGTGGCTATTACCGCATTTTCCATGGCAGTCACCAGTTCGCGGACGCCCATTTTGCGGCGTCGTACGTTCAGCATCAGATATACCACTAGCTGGCCGGGACCGTGATAGGTAACCTGACCACCGCGGTCAACCTGAACCACCGGAATATCGCCGGGCATGAGGATGTGCTCAGCCTTGCCAGCCTGCCCCTGAGTGAACACCGGCTCGTGCTCTACCAGCCAAATTTCATCGGCATCATCAGTGGTGCGTTGATCCGTGAAGGTTTGCATGGCCTGCCAGACGGGCTCATAAGCTCGTTTGCCTAAGTGCCTGACAATCACCGTTTCCCGGGCGACCTTATCAAGGGTGTCTGTCACTTAAAGTACAACTCTCACTAATTCAATTTTTGCCAGTTCGGTATAAATTAATTCCATATGTTCTTTGCTCGTTACCGTTACAGCAACTGACACAGAGTGGTAATTCCCTTTAGCGCTTGGCTTTACCGTGGGCGCATAATCGCCCGGGGCATGTTCCTGCAGGCAGGATACCACATGTAACGGCAAATCCTGGTGAGCAATGCCCATCACTTTAAAGGTTTGAACCGTGGGGAAGTCCAGCAGTTCATCAAATCGAGTGTCTAATTTAGTCACTTTGTTTACCTCTCAAAATAGCACGGCACGAATTCTACCAATTCGTGCCGTACACCACCAGACTGCATGTAATAAACAAGCGGTTATCTGGTATTAATCATTCAGACCTAACTGTAAAGTTACATAATCAAGTAACCTGTCGAAGAGTCCACCTTCTTTGACTTCCTGAAGGGTCACTAACGGGTACTGGGCCACGTCTTCCCCTTCTAACTGGATATACAGGGTACCTACCACTTCGCCTTTGGCTAGCGGCGCTTCAAGATTCTTATCCAGTTCAAAGTTAGCTTCCAGGTTTGCCACCTGACCGCGTGGAATCGTAATAGGGGTAGACTGGTTAATACCTAAATCAACCGTGTCACGATCACCCATATAGATACGATGAGACACAAAGCTGTCTCCGGCCTTGTAGGGGGTGACGGTTTCATAAAAGCGGAAACCGTAGCGAAGTAACTTTTTGTTTTCCACTTTACGTGCACGCTCACTGTCGGTACCCATTACCACTGACACCAGGCGCATATCACCCTGGGTGGCTGAGGTAATCAGCGAGTAACCGGCATCTGAGGTATGACCGGTTTTAATGCCGTCTACGTTAAGGCTTTGATCCCATAACAGGCTGTTGCGGTTGTACTGCTTAATGCCGTTGTAAGTGAATTCTTTTTCACTGTAAATCTTATACATGTCTGGCGTTTCTTTCACCAGCGCGCGGGACAGGGTAGCCATGTCGCGCGGCGACGTATAGTGATCCGGATCGTGCAGACCATGAGAATTCACAAAGTTACTTGCATTCATACCGAGGTTGGCGGCATGAGCGTTCATCATACTGGCAAACGCACTTTCTGAACCGGCAATGTGCTCTGCCATGGCCACGCAGGCATCGTTACCAGACTGCACGATAATACCGCGAAGCAGATCGTGAACGGTCACCGTGGTGTTCACTTCAATAAACATTTTTGAAGAATCCGGAAAATTCTTCGCCCAGGCGTTTTCGGAGATTTTCACTTCGTCATCTAACGAAATATTACCGGCCTGTATCTCTTTGCCAATGACGTATACTGTCATGATTTTAGTCAAACTGGCGGGTGCCAGCTGCATGTCAGCATTTTGCTCGGCAATACTGGTGCCGGTTTCATAATCGAGTAACACGAAGCCTGCAGCGGCAACGGTTGGTGGTGGCGGAATGACTACTGCGGCCCTGGCGGTTTGCCAGTAAGCACTGAGTAGCAGGGCAATGCTTAATAGCAAGGCAGAGATAAAAGACGGTTTAGCGCGCTTTATTTTATTATGCATGGTTTTACCGTTTGAGTTGAAAGCGAAAATCTGATGTATCGACAGCATTTTAACGTATGCCGTAGGCTTGGACTAGAGTCGGGGCAAAAAGTTTAATTTCAATGAGGCTACGGGACTATTTCCAGGAATTTTATGCTTAAAGACTCGCTGCCACCTTATAAGCGCCCGGATAGCCGTTTTGTTTGAGTTCGTCGAGCAGCATATTGAGCTTAAATCTATCGGTGAGCGGCCCCAGTCGTAGCCGGTAGATATCGTCGATCAGCGGAAATTCTGCCGGTACCTGATACAGCGACGACAGGCCGTCAGAGAGTTGTTTGGCCCGTTTGGCATCAGACAGCGCTGCTACCTGAATATAATATCCCTGACTGGCCGCGATATCAGACAGGGCGGCACTGTCACTCGTTTCTGTCTGCATTGTGCCAGCCACGGTTTCTGCGGCAGGCTTGCTGGCGGTTTGTAATACGTCTTCCGCCGGCAGTTCTCCGGCATACAGCGCATAAGGGACGGCAGGTTCAGTCCCCACGGTCACCATATCGTCAGTGTCGACGTGGATAACCTCGAGTTTTACCTTTGTAGTGCCATGCTGATGAAAGCCGAGCTTTTTGGCCGCTGCATAGGATAAATCGATGATCCGTTCAGAATGAAACGGACCACGGTCGTTGACCCGCACGATGGCCTGCTGCTGATTTTCCAGATTGGTGACGCGCACGTAAGAGGGCAAGGGCAGTGTTTTATGCGCCGCCGTCATGGCGAACATGTCATAGACTTCACCATTGGACGTAAGATGACCATGAAACTTCTGACCATACCAGGATGCTTTGCCGGTGGCGGCATAGCCTTTGCCAGTTTTCAGCGGTCGGTAATGTTTACCGAGCACTTCATAGGGTAAGCTGTTTTGTTCGCGATAAGGCTCGTATCTGGGTTCTGCATCTTCCATTAGCGGTTCCGGATACACAAAGTCCGGCGCGGAATCCGTGGTTTGGGTATAGCGTGACGGCGCCTGACAGGCGCTCAGCAATAACATTGCAGAAAAGCTAAGTAATAATGAATATCGGGTCATTAGCGCGACAATAATCTTTTTTGTGTGCCGATACCCATTAGCATGCCAAATCCGGCTAATAAAGTCACCATTGATGTGCCGCCGTAACTCACCAGCGGTAATGGTACGCCAACCACTGGCAGAATGCCTGATACCATGCCCATATTGACAAAAACGTAAACGAAAAACGTGAGTGTAATACTGCCGGCCAGTAGTTTACTGTAAGCATTTTGGGCGCGTACCGCGAGCATCAGCCCACGGATAATAATAAACAGATAAATGGCCAGTAACAGCAACACGCCGGTGAGGCCAAATTCCTCACTGAACACGGCAAAGATAAAGTCAGTGTGACGTTCCGGCAAAAACTCCAGCTGTGACTGGGTACCTTGCAGCCAGCCTTTACCTTCCAGTCCGCCAGAACCTATGGCAATTTTTGACTGGATAATGTGGTAACCGGCACCCAGCGGATCGCTTTCGGGGTTCATAAAAGTGATCACGCGCTGTTTTTGATAATCCTGCATCAAAAAGTACCACATAATAGGCAGAAAAGCGCCGCCCAGTCCGGCCACAATAGTAATAAGACGCCAACTCATACCGGCCAGAAAGATGGCAAAGATACCGGAACTGGCGATCAGCAGGGACGTGCCGAGGTCGGGTTGTTTAGCAATTAAAATGGTCGGCACAACGACCAGCATAAAGCCAATGATAATCTGCGGTAGTCGCGGTGGCAGGGTAAATTTGCTGATATACCAGGCCACCATCATGGGCACGGCCAGCTTCATTGCTTCAGAGGGCTGGAAGCGAATAAAGCCCAGGTCGAGCCAGCGCTGGGCGCCTTTACCTACATCACCAAACACCAGTACGGCGATGAGCATTAATATGCCAGCGCCATAGGCATAGATACTCAGGCGCCGAAAAGCCATTGGCGGCACCTGGGCCAGAACAACCATTACGCCTATGGCAATACCAAGGCGGACCACCTGGCGTTCAATAAGAGCCATGTCCTGGCCACCAGCGGAGTAGATGGTTACCAGACCTACTCCCATCAGTACGAGCAAGCCGAGTAGCAAAGGCAGATCAATGTGGATACGATCCCAAAAACTGATGTGATTTTCTCTTAACCTGCTGCGCTTCACTGTTCCGGCTCTCCGTTACTTGCCGGTGCGGAGGCGAATAACTCCGGCTGATAAAGTTCAAAATAGGCATCCATCATAACCCGCGCCATCGGGGCGGCATTTTTACTGCCTCCGCCGGCGTTTTCGAGTACCACTGCCACCGTTATTTCCGGCTTTTCATAAGGCGCGTAGCCAATATACATGGCGTTATCCCTTAAGCGCTCGTCGACTTTTTCAGCGTCGTACTTCTCACCCTGGGCAACTGAGAATAATTGCGCGGTGCCGGTTTTGCCCGCTGATATATAGGGGGTGTCGGCGAAAGCAAAGCGAGCGCCTCCTCGTTCGCCATTAACTACCATGTACATAGCGTTCTGGATTACATCCCAGTTTTCGCGGTTAACAATATCGA
The DNA here is from genome assembly GCF_057547795.1 of Alteromonas sp. 4NH20-0104. NCBI lineage: Bacteria > Pseudomonadati > Pseudomonadota > Gammaproteobacteria > Alteromonadales > Alteromonadaceae > Alteromonas > Alteromonas sp. 4NH20-0104. Next base: position 57,197 of record NZ_BAAJLP010000007.1, read on the forward strand.
TAGGGCGCAAAAATTTAAGCGGCTCTGGTTGCAGGGTGCCGTCGGCCTCACGGTAACCCTGCAGGATCTGTGGCACAAACCGGGCACCGTAGTTAACCAGTGCATTCGTAGCATGAACCAGCTGGATTGGGGTGGTTGTCCAGTATCCCTGGCCAATGCCTACCGCGATGGTATCGCCGATGTACCATGGCTGATTAAAGCGAGCCCGTTTCCAGCCTCGACTGGGCATGTTGGCGTCGCTCTCTTCGTATAAGTCGATACCGGTATAATCACCAAAGCCAAACTCAGACATGTAATCACTGATCCTATCGATACCCATTTCATAGGCCAGATCATAAAAATAGGTATCGCAGGACACCTCGACCGCGCGGGTCAGGTCTACTTCGCCATGACCCCATTTACGCCAGTCGCGCCACACATGGGAGACATTGGGTAAACGGTACTGACCGGTATCGGTAATTGAATATTCTGGTGTGACGGTATCGGTTTCCAGCCCCAATAAGCCCAGCAGCGGTTTGACTGTTGAAGCCGGCGGATACTGACCCTGAGTGGCGCGGTTAATTAAGGGCCGGTCCGGCGAGTTAAGCAGTGCGGAATAATTTTTACTACTGATACCATGAACAAATAAATTGGGGTCATAACCGGGATTGGAATACATCGCCAGAATACCGCCGGTATGTGCCGATGAAATAATGATGGTGCCACGTTGATCCTTAAGCGCTTCCTGCGCAGCCTGCTGCAGACGAATATCAATGTTCAGCACAATGTCACGACCGGGGGTGGGAGGTTGTACATCCAGGGTGCGAATGATCCGGCCCTGACTGTTAACTTCCACCTGCTGATAACCCACTTTGCCGTGGAGAATGTCTTCGTGGTATTTTTCGATACCCAGCTTGCCTATGTCGTAAGTCGCCGCATAATTGGCTTCTTCACCGGCTTCCTGAATTTTTTGTAAATCTTTTTTGTTGATTTTAGAGACATAACCCAGAGTATGGGTGAGGGTTTCCTTAAACGGATAGTACCGGGCCAGCCGTGCTTCGATGGAAACGCCGGGGAAGCGATGGCTGCGACTGGCAAAGCGCGCGACTTCTTCTTCTGTCAGGCGGGTACGTAGCGCCACCGGTTTGAAGCGACGCTGACCTCGCAGGGATTTTTTAAAATCCTCTACTTCTTCATCTGTGATCCCCATCAGGGCCTGCAGAAAGATTAAAGTATGCTCAAGGTTATCGACTTTTTCCGGAATAATTTCCAGACTGTAAACCGGACGGTTTTCAGCCAGTAGCACGCCATTGCGATCGTATACCAGTCCACGATTAGGCGCGATAGGCAGTACTTTAATCCGATTACCATTGGAGCGCGTCTGGTAATCCTCAAAATGTTCTACCTGCAAATAATAGAGATTACTGACAACCATCACCAGCAGGGCAAAAACCACCAGCGCTGCGATAACCGCACGGCGGGCAAACAGATTTGCCTCAGCCGTATGGTCTCGAATTGTCTGACGCTTAATGGGCATGCATTACTCTCTGTGGTAAGGGTGGTTCTGGGTAACAGACCATGCCCGGTACAGAGATTCAGCCACAATAATACGTACCAGCGGATGCGGTAGCGTGAGAGGTGACAGTGACCAGCGTTGTTCGGCCAGTTCACAGCAGGCAGGAGCAAGTCCCTCCGGTCCGCCAATTAACAGGCTGACATCGCGACCGTCCATTTTCCAGCTGTCGAGCTGACGGGCCAGGGCAGGGGTATCCCAGGGGCGACCGGTGACTTCCAGGGTAACCACTTTATCTGATTTACCAATGGCCGCTATCATCGCTTCGCCCTCTTTTTGCAGAATGCGTTTAATATCGGCATTTTTACCCCGCTTGCCAGGCGGGATCTCAGTAAACGTCACCGGCATATCTGCCGGAAATCTGCGCAGAAATTCATTGGTGCCGGTGCTTACCCAGTCTGGCATTTTATTACCAACCGCAATTACCTGTATGCGCACAGCTTACTAACTCCGTGTCGACAAGGGGTTAACCCCAGAGTTTTTCCAATTGATAAAAGTCGCGGGCTTCATCCTGCATGATATGCACAATAATGTCACCTAAGTCGACCAGTACCCAGTCTCCGGTTTCTTTGCCTTCAACATTTAACGGGGCGTGACCAGCGTGTTTGGCTTCTACCTGGACATGTTCTGCAATAGAACTGACATGCCGTTTGGAGTTACCCGAACAGATGACCATGGTATCAGTGACGGTTGATTTTCCTTTTACATTTAATTCAACGATATCCCGTCCTTTCATATCGTCAATTTTGTCTAAGACAAACGCTTTGAGTTGCTCGTGTTGCAAAAGTTCTCCTCACTGACACCTTAAATGGTGCCGTATAACTTATGTTGTTTAATATAGTGTAAGACTGCCGGGCTAAGCCAGTCAGTCACCACACTGTCAGATATCTGGTTTGTGGTCAGGGCATTACGCAATTGTGTTGATGACACGGCATAATCCTGACTATCCGTAAAATACACCAGGCCGGATGGCTGATTATAAAAAGCGTTCAGCTGTGAACTGTGACGCTCTGCAAGCCATGCTTGTAATGCTTCGTCCGGCTCGCCGGTTGAGGCAGGGCGGCGCATTACAACAATATGACAATAGTCAGTCAGCGATTGCCACTCATACCAACTGGTCAGATTATACAGTGAATCTTCGCCTAACAGAAAAAACAATGGTTCATCGCCGCGCATGTTGCGTAAATACTGCAGGGTTTTTACCGTATACGAAGGTGCCGGTAAGGATAATTCCAGCGGCTCAACGTAAAGTGCCGGCTCCTCTTTGCAAGCCAGTTCAAGCATTTTTAAGCGATGGGAACTGGTCGTCTCGGGGGCCGATTTATGGGGCGGTAACTTGCACGGCAATAACCCCAGCCGCTTAACACCAATTTCGTTTATCGCTTCCAGACCGGCCTTAATGTGCCCCTGATGCGGCGGATTAAAGGTGCCCCCTAATAATGCCCGCATCAGACGCTGTCTGCACTTTCTGCAAAGGCCATATGTCCCAGCGGTACGCCAGTGAATAGCAGACATAAATGGCAAAGTTTGATGTAGGGTCTGACCACCGAGGTCTGTTTAAACAGCTGATCGGCTTCTGTAAGTTGCTCACCGATAAGGGTTAGTTCACCCTTGGATAAACGCTGCATGGCCTGTTGGTAGAAGCCCTGGCGGTTTTTCCAGATGCCGAGTTTTGGCCAGGTGATGGTTTGCCCGGTATTCTGTAAATGATTAAGCTTCCAGAGTGTCTGCCATTCCCGCACCAAAGCCCAGATGATGATATTCGGCTCAATACCTTCACTTTCCAGGCGCTGGAGAATTTTAACGCACCGCGTGCGATCGCCCTGCAGCATGATGTCGACCAGCTGAAAGACATTAAAGCGTGACTGGTCCACTAAGGCGCTGGCCAATCGCTCTTCATCCAGTTGTTTATCCGGGTAAGCGAGGCTGAGCTTTTCGATTTCCTGGGCGGCAGCCATCAGGTTGCCTTCACTAAAATCAGCGATTAATTTAACGCAGGCCGGACTAAACTGAAACGCCTCCGATTGCAGGCGTTGCTGGATCCATTTATGCAGCTGAGTCCCTTCCAGCGGGTAGCAAATGGTAAACACGCCAATGGCGTCGAGAGCCTTAAACCATTTGGTGCGCTGCACATCTTTACCGATCCTTGCCCCATGGATAATCAGCAGGGTATCGGCAGATAAATTGCCAGCGAGCTCGGTAAGCAGGCCCGCGCCTTCGGTGCCCGGTTTGCCTGTGGGTAATTCCAGTTCAATTAACTGCCGGGCCGCGAATAATGACATACTTTGGGTCGCATCGATTAAACGTGACCAGCTGAATTCCCCATCAGCGACCAGCACGGTTCGCTCATCGAACCCCTGTTGTTTTGCTGCAGTTCTCAGCGCCTGCAGGATTTCAAACTTTTGCTGTGGTTCATCGCCAAATATCAGGTAACAGCCTTTGAGCCCTTCTTTTAAGGTTTGTCTGAAGCGATCGGGATAAACCTGCACCTTGTTATAGCCCCGCGTACTGGCTGGATAACAGGCGGATAATTCGGTCTGCTGCTTCCAGGCGCATTTCACTCAGCACCAGATTGAGTTCGCGTGACTTTGCCAGTACCTGATCAGGGTCGTCCTGATATTCACGTAATACTTCGAAAGCGGTTTTTAACTCTTCACCGTTGGGAAATACCACCGTGTAGCGAACGCTGTAGATCAGCTCGTATTCCGCCACCTGACCGGTAGCAAAGACCGAGAGTAACCGACGGTCCAGTTTTTCTGGCTGTAGCCGAAGAGTAATAGTCGTTGCTTTTAACGCAGGATCAGCTTCGGCGCCGCCGTTAATCTGATACACATTCATGCGACTTTCCAGCGCTCTGATCAAAGGCGCGTTCTGGCTGCTGGCCTGAACGTACAAATAGTCAGTGTTACTGGGCAGCGTTTTTTCACTGCGCAAATGAAAACCACAGCTGGCAAGTGCCAGTGTGGTAATCAAAATAAGCAGCGTTTTGCTGATAGCTGTCAGGTTGTGCATTAGTTAGCCACGATATTGACCAGTTTACCCGGCACCACGATAACCTTACGAATGGTTTTTCCTTCGGTAAACGGCTGAACGTTTGGCTGTTCTTTGGCAAGTTGCTCCACTTCTTCTTTGCTGGCGCTGGCTGATACGGTAATTTTCGCCCGTAACTTGCCATTGACCTGAACAATGATGAGCTTCTCATCTTCCACCAGAGCCGCTTTGTCTGCAACCGGCCAGGGGGCGGTTTCAATGCTGTCAGTGTGGCCAAGTTTAGTCCATAAGTGATGACAAATATGTGGCGTAATAGGGTTTAACAACAGCACCATACTGGTGACCGCCTCGCGCATCAGAGCAATATCCTGGGCGCTTTCCTGCGGCGCTTTTTGCAGATGGTTCAGCAGTTCCATTATTGCCGCTACGGCTGTATTAAAGGTTTGGCGGCGGCCCAGATCATCACTGACTTTTTCAATGGTTTTATGTAGCTCGCGGCGCAGTGCCTGCTGGGATTTATCCAGCGCTTTAACATCCAGGGAGTCTGGTGTACCAGCGGCCAGATGCTCATTAACCAGTTTCCATACCCGGCGCAGGAAGCGGTTAGCCCCTTCAACCCCTGAATCAACCCACTCCAGAGTCTGCTCCGGAGGCGCAGCGAACATGGTAAATAAGCGAACCGTGTCGGCACCGTACTGGTCGATAACCTGTTGCGGATCGATACCATTGTTTTTGGACTTTGACATCTTGGTCATGCCACCGTGCTGTACCGGCGTGTTACCGGCGGTCAGCCAGGCTTTAGTAATACGCCCCTTGTCATCTTTCTCGGTTGATACTTCCGTGGGCGAGTACCAGGTTTTCTTGCCTTTATCGTCTTCACTGAAGTAAGAGTCAGCCAGCACCATCCCCTGACAAAGCAAACGCTTGTAAGGTTCGTCAGAATTGACCAGGCCTTCATCACGCAATAATTTGTGATAGAAACGGGAATACAACAGGTGCAGTATGGCGTGTTCGATACCGCCTACGTACTGGTCCACCGGCAACCAGTAATTGGCTTTCGCCGGATCCAGCATCGCATCATCGGTATTGGCACAACTATAACGGGCGTAATACCAGGAGGATTCCATAAAGGTATCAAAAGTATCGGTTTCGCGTAGCGCTGCCTGGCCATTAAAAGTGGTTTTGGCCCACTCCGGATCGGCTTTAATAGGGGAGGTAACACCGTCCATTTCAACATCTTCGGGCAGTATCACCGGCAATTCTTCGGCTGGGACGGGGACGGATTCACCGTTTTCCAGGTTCAGCATTGGGATTGGCGCGCCCCAGTAGCGCTGACGGCTCACGCCCCAATCGCGCAGACGGTAATTAACCTTCCGCTCACCGCAACCCAGTGTTACCAGTTTATCAGCTATGCCATTAAAAGCTTCGTCAAACGCCAGGCCGTCAAAGTCATTGGAATTGATCAGCAGGCCTTTTTCAGTATACGCTGCAGCGCTTAAATCACACTCGGCGTTACTGTCTTCAAGTGGTTTGATTACCTGTTTTATGGGTAAGTCATAGCGGGTAGCAAATTCCCAGTCGCGCTGATCGTGCCCTGGCACTGCCATCACCGCCCCGGAGCCGTAATCCATCAATACGAAGTTAGCTACCCACACAGGTAACTGTTCGCCGGTCAACGGATGAACGACATAAAAACCGGTGGAGCAGCCTTTCTTCTCCATCGTTGCCAGTTCCGCTTCAGCCACCTTGGTATTTTTACATTCATCTATAAACCTGGCGACGTCGGCGCTATTTTGAGCAGCAGCCTCGGCCAGAGGGTGCTGGGCAGCCACGGCCACATAGGTCACCCCCATAAAGGTATCCGGGCGGGTGGTATAAACGGTTAAATCGCTAACGTCATTAACTTTGCTGGCCATTTCAAAGGTAATTTCAACGCCTTCTGAGCGACCAATCCAGTTTGCCTGCATGGCTCTGACTTGTTCCGGCCAGTCTTCTAACTGTTCCAAATCCTGTAACAGTTCTTCAGCGTAATCGGTAATCTTGATAAACCATTGAGGAATTTCTTTTTGTTCAACTACCGCACCTGAACGCCAGCCGCGGCCATCAATAACCTGCTCATTGGCGAGTACCGTCTGGTCTACCGGGTCCCAGTTCACGGTTGAGTTCTTTTTGTATACCAGGCCTTTTTCATACAGGCGGGTAAAGAACCATTGTTCCCAACGATAGTAATCGGCTTTACAGGTGGCAACTTCACGATCCCAGTCATAACCAAAGCCCAGTGATTTGAGCTGGTTTTTCATGTAATCGATATTGGCGTAGGTCCACTTTGCCGGTGCCGTATTGTTATTAATTGCGGCGTTTTCCGCAGGCAGGCCAAACGCATCCCAACCCATTGGTTGCAGTACATTTTTGCCCTGCATACGTTGAAACCGGCTGATTACGTCACCGATGGTATAGTTGCGTACGTGCCCCATGTGGAGGCGACCACTAGGGTAAGGAAACATTGACAGGCAGTAGAATTTTTCTTTGCCCGGTTCTTCTGTCACCTTAAAGGCATTGGTGTCTTGCCAATGCTGTTGAACAGCATTTTCGATTTCTTGTGGGTTATACTGATTTTCGGCCATTTACCTGAGGCTTCCGCTTTATTTAAACTTTGACAACTGTGCTGGCAGCAGGCGTGAAAAGGCGTCTAAACACTACCGTCAGCATGTTACGGGTATAATAACCCCATAGAATAACTTAGCGGTGGCATCTCTCACAATAGGCTGAACCGAATGAAGCGGAATAATTGGCTTAATTGACCGTAATTTAATCGTTATTCAGGTAATTTACCAAACCTTGCAATTGTAAACCCTGCACCTGGGCAACGATGGGGGCCAGTTTGGCAAATCCATCCGGGGTAAATCCCTGCACGCGATAGGTGAGCGTAATCTGTGTGCTGGTCTCAGTGGTTGTAAAAGCCCAGTCCAGTGAACCGAATACGCCCATGCCCTGAAGCGGGCCGAGCCCGCCGGTCATTCTGAGCAATTTTTCCGGATCCACAAATACAATTTGCATGTGCTGTGCAGAGCGCTCTTGTGACACTTCGCAGAAACAGCCCCCAGCGTTGGCGTCAAGGGTAAGCTGGCCTTGCTCACCCCACCAGGTGTGGCTTTTTGGCCACCATTTATCGATGTCGTTTATCAGTGCCTGCCAGACAATATCCGCCGGCGCATCAATACTGACTTTGTTTGTCACGATAAAGCCGCTGTCACTCACGGCAACGACCTCTGATTTAGCGATGCAGGTGGCACTTAATAACAACGCGAGGAGAGCAAATAACTTCATGGCGTCAGTTCACAACGAAAGGTGATTAATCAATGAGCTAGGCTAGTATGGAAATTAACCAAACACAAGTTTAAGGTTTGACAGACAAGGGGAATCAGGATTCACTGTAAGAAGAGAAAATAAAGAAGAACATTGTTATGACCTGGGAGCGGTTACCTGCCACACAGCTCACCCCCAATATTAATCGTCGGGCCATTAATCAGGCGCTTAAGGACGATGCCGCATTAAATTCAACCTTTATTGGTCAGGAGCGCGCCCGCGAAGCGCTGACCTTTGGGTTGAATATTGATTCTACCGGTTACAACCTGTATGTCATGGGTGAACATGCCACAGGCCGCTTTACGCTGGTAAAAGAGTATATTGAACGGCATGTCAGCAAACTGGCTACACCGGATGACTGGTGTTTTATTAATAATTTCGAAGAAGAACGTGAACCGCTGGTTTTACGGATGCATCCGGGCGGTGCCCGGGAGTTTGCCAAGGACATGGCCAATCTGGTTGACGAGCTACTCGATACGTTTCCGGCAGCGTTTGATAACCCGGGTTATCAACGTAAAAAGGCGGCCATTGCCAGGCACTTTGAACAAAAATACGATGAAGCCATTAACAGCGTAGAACGTTTTGCTCAGGCTAATTCGGTTGCCATGCACGAAGAGCAGGGCACGGTAAGCTTTGCGCCCATAGTGAACAATAAACCCATTGATGACAGTGACTTTGCACTGCTTTCAGAACAGCAGCGGGAAGGGTTTTACAAGCTGATAGTGGAACTTGAAAACCGGCTCAGTGAGAGCCTGTTGTCACTCCCCGTGTGGAAGCGCGAAAACTCAGAACAGTTACGTAAATTAAACAGTGATACGGCCGAGCACGGCATCAGACCCTTACTTAAAGAGCTGGAGCATAAGTATGCCGGCGATCTGGGCGTGTTAAAACACCTCAGGCAGTTAAAGTCTCATTTAATTGAAGCGGTGGTGGCATTTTTAGTTGAGGATCCCAAAGCGGAAAAACTTGATGAACGGGATCGCCGGGAGATACTGGAAGAACATTTTCTGCCCAATGTCATTTGTGCCCATAGTCTGGATGGCGGTGCACCGGTTGTGTATGAGCCAAACCCCACGTATCAGAATTTGTTTGGCTTAATTGAATACACTCACCTTGGTGGGGCGATGTATACCAACTATAAAATGATCCGGCCAGGAGCACTTCACAAGGCTAACGGCGGCTATTTATTGCTCGACGCCGACCAGCTGTTACATCAGCCTTACGTTTGGGAAGCACTGAAGCTGGCCGTAAAGTTTGGCAAATTAAAGATGGATTTACCTCAACAGGATGTGGGGATGGCCAGCGCGATGACGCTGATGCCACAGGCGATTGATTTAAAAGTAAAGGTAATCCTGATGGGGTCCCGGGATCTTTACTACACGCTGCAGGATTACGACTCCGAGTTTAACGAACTATTCCGGGTGCTGGTCGATTTTGATCATGAGATCAGTGCCACCCGGCAAAACTTATTTGATTTTGTTGGCCGGGTGCGTAAAAAAATCAGTCAGCTGGGCCTGTCTGGTATTACCCAACCGGCTATGTATCGCCTGGTAGAGTATTCGCTGCGGATGGCCGAACATCAGGAAAAGCTCTCTGCGCATTTTGCTGATGTGATCGAATTACTTAACGAAGCCCATTATTTCTGTGCCAAAGTAGGTGATACGCAAATTGACCTGAGCCATTTAAATTCGGCATTGATGGCCAAAAAGCGCCGTACTGGCCGGGTCAGCACTTCATTACTGAACGATATCAAGGAAGGTCAGGTCCTCATTGCTACACACGGCAAAGCTATCGGTAAAGTGAATGGCCTGACGGTAATGGATATTGGTGACACGGCTTTTGGTACGCCGGCCCGCATTACCGCAACCGTTTATGCCGGCGCGAATGGCGTAGTGGATATTGAAAGGGAAGTGGAGCTGGGTCAGCCTATTCACTCTAAAGGGGTGATGCTGTTAACCGGCTATCTTGGTAATAAATATGCCCAGTCTTTCCCGCTTACCGTGTCGGCTAATATTGCGCTGGAGCAATCTTATGGGCATATCGATGGTGACAGTGCTTCATTAGGCGAACTGGTGGCACTGATTTCCGCTATTATCGATATTCCTGCCCGCCAGTCGCTGGCCATCACCGGTTCGATTAATCAGTATGGTGAAGTGCAGGCAGTAGGCGGTGTGAATGAAAAAATTGAAGGCTTTTTTGATGTTTGTCAGCACCGGGGACTAAACGGTGAACAAGGAGTGATTATTCCTAAATCCAATGTCCGCCATCTGGTGTTAGATAAAGCGGTCGTGGACGCAGTGAAAAAAGGCCAGTTTGCTATATACAGTGTGGAAACTGTTGACGACGCACTGGAATTGCTGATGGAAAAAGAAGCAGGGGCATTGTCAAGTCGTGGTCGTTATCCGAAAAATACCATTAACGACCTGGCAGTTAAGCGATTGTATCAAATTGCCTGTACGGTTAATGGCGGTGAGGAGTAACCCGGCTAAGGTGCAACGGGCTGATCAGCAGCCCGCACACCGGTATGCCAAAGGCCGTTATTTAGGCTGCATGCGCAACGCGCCATCCAGGCGGATGGTCTCGCCGTTTATATAACTGTTCTGACAAATATGTTGTGCCAGTTGGGCAAATTCACCGGGACTACCAAGGCGAGCCGGGAACGGGACGTTAGCGCCCAGTGCGTCCTGCACGGGTTGAGGCATAGCCGTCAGCAACGGGGTAGCCATGACACCGGGTGCAATACTGTTTACCCGAATTCCCAACGCCGCCAGATCTCTGGCCATAGGCAACGTTAACCCTATTATTGCCGCTTTACTTGCTGCGTAAGCTGTTTGGCCAATTTGCCCTTCATAACCGGCAATAGAAGCGGTATTAATGATCACCCCGCGTTCGCCGGTATCGGCATCCGGCGTATTTTCAGCCATTTTTGCCGCTGCCAGTCGGGCCACGTTATAGGTGCCGCTAAGATTAATGGCCATGGTCTGATTAAAGCGTTCAAGACTGGCTGGCTCACCGACCTTGTTAAGCAGCCGTTCGGCAGGCGCAATACCAGCACAGTTAATACAAAAGTGAACGGCACCAAAGGCGTTTACTGCACTGTCCAGTGCCGCTGAAATAGCCGCTTCACTGGTGACATCCGCGTTAACGAATAACGCTTTGTCTGGACCTATTGCAGTTTGTTGTGCAGCACCGGCCTCACTATTTATATCTATCAACACAACGTTGGCACCTGCGGATACCAGTTGTTTGGCCACAGCCAGGCCCAGCCCTGAACACCCACCGGTGATCACAGCTGTTTGATTGGCTATCTGCATTTCGACTCCGAATGTTGTTAGTAAAATGTTAACTGCATTTTACCTAACGTTTACGGAAAGGGAATGTATGAGAGGGTGAAGCGGTAACTTATTTTGGCAACTGAATTTTACACTCGTCGCTGGGACGATACAAAATCAGGGTGTGACCAATGACCTGAAGCTTTTCGCTGTTGGTTTCACGAATAATGGCATCCATGATCAGTGATTTTTCCTCACGATCGTCGGTCGGTACTTTTACCTTGATTAATTCGTGATGATTGAGGGCGTTGTCAATTTCAGCCAGAACGCCTTCGGTTAAGCCATTGCCGCCAAGCTGGACAACGGGTTTTAATGGGTGGGCTAACCCTTTAAGGAATTGCTTTTGTTTATTTGAAAGTTTCATTATTCAGTTTTTCTTACAATTTAAGTGCAAAGTCTGTCTTGAAAAAACGTATTCTAACGCCATCTCGACTACAATCCTAACGAGATTGTGCGGTAAAGACAAAAAAGACGCTTCCGGCAGTACCAATGGTTGAATAATTGAACATGTAGCCTGGTTATGTGTTTATCAAGCCTGAAGGTAAACCGGGGTGGATAAAAACTTTTCACGATCAAATTGACCACAATAAGTGGCTGAGCCGTAATAACAGGGTGAGCAAGTCAGCAAGATCTGACTGCAATGCTGACGAAGAGCGGACAGTTAGTTACCTGGCCAACTGAGCGATGAGGGTTTTTTACCAGGCATGGATTCAGCGCGACAATGGGTTGGAACCTGGCAGCAAATTTGCAGTCTTATGCGTTGTATGAGGAGAGAGTTAAAATGGTTTTTTCAGCGTTACCAGTACAAAGTTTAAACCGTTGCAATACGCGTAGTGGATCTCCCCGGAGCGCGTTGTAGAGAAGCGTATTAGGTAGCAAGCGTCTATAAAGTATAGTAGGCTTAGGTATCGCGTTTTTGAGACACTCACCGGTAGTTTTTAGTGGCGCAATTTGGCGTCACACTGGGACCGGATGATTTTTACAGAGGTTAGTAGCATTGAGCGACATGGCAAAAAACTTAATCTTGTGGTTGGTGATCGCAGTAGTTTTAATGGCGGTTTTCCAGAGTTTTTCTCCCAGCGAATCCGGCCGGGCACAAACTGACTACACCACATTCCTAAAAGAAGTAAAGCAGGGCACGATTCGTGAAGTGCGCATTAGTAACGAAACTAATGAAATTCGTGGTGTAAAGCGTTCCGGTGAGACCTTTAAAACGGTTGTGCCTTACTTTGACGATCAGTTAATTTCTGACCTGGTCAAACAAGACGTGCGTGTTTACGGTGAACCACCAGAGCAACCGTCAATTCTGACGTCCATATTCATTTCGTGGTTCCCAATGCTGCTGTTAATTGCGGTTTGGATATTCTTCATGCGACAAATGCAGGGTGGCGGTGGCCGCGGGGCTATGTCATTTGGCAAGAGTAAAGCGCGTTTGCTTAGCGAAGATCAAATCAAAACCACGTTTGCCGATGTGGCCGGTTGTGACGAAGCGAAAGAAGACGTGTCTGAGTTGGTGGATTTCCTGCGTGATCCTTCTAAATTCCAGAAACTCGGCGGCAAAATTCCTAAAGGCGTGCTAATGGTTGGTCCTCCCGGGACCGGTAAAACCCTGTTAGCGAAAGCCATTGCTGGTGAAGCAAAAGTACCGTTCTTCACCATATCCGGTTCCGACTTCGTTGAAATGTTTGTTGGGGTTGGTGCCTCACGGGTTCGTGACATGTTTGAACAAGCCCGCAAAGCAGCGCCTTGTATCATTTTTATTGATGAAATTGACGCCGTAGGTCGCCAGCGTGGTGCAGGTCTGGGTGGCGGTCACGACGAACGCGAACAGACACTCAACCAAATGCTGGTTGAAATGGATGGGTTTGAAGGTCACGAGGGCATTATTGTTATTGCCGCAACGAACCGCCCTGACGTACTGGATCCGGCTCTGCTGCGTCCTGGACGTTTTGACCGTCAGGTGGTCGTTGGTCTGCCGGATATTCGCGGCCGTGAACAAATTCTGAAAGTTCACGTACGCAAAGTACCTATTGCCGATGACGTTGAGCCTTCAGTGATTGCCCGTGGCACGCCAGGTTTCTCTGGTGCTGATCTGGCAAACCTGGTGAATGAGGCGGCATTATTCGCAGCCCGTGCCAACCGTCGACTGGTGTCAATGGAAGAGTTTGAAAAAGCCAAAGACAAAATCATGATGGGCTCTGAGCGTAAGTCAATCGTGATGTCTGAAGAAGAGAAAACCATGACGGCCTACCACGAAGCGGGTCACGCCATCGTTGGGCGCATGGTGCCAGAACACGATCCGGTTTACAAAGTATCGATTATTCCGCGCGGCCGTGCACTGGGTGTAACCATGTACCTGCCGGAGCAGGATCGGGTTAGCCACACCAAGCAACATCTTGAAAGTATGATTTCAAGCCTGTTTGGCGGACGTCTGGCCGAGCAAATCATTTATGGTTCGGAAAAAGTGACTACCGGTGCGTCTAATGATATCGAGCGGGCCACTGACATCGCCAGAAAGATGGTGACGCAGTGGGGACTGTCCGACAAGATGGGTCCAATGCTTTATGCCGAAGAAGAAGGCGAAGTGTTCCTGGGTAAATCTATGTCGAAAGCATCGAGTATGTCTGACGACACTGCCCGTGCAATTGATGCGGAAATTAAGTCCGTCATTGACCGCAACTATGACCGTGCTCAGAGCATCCTGGAAGAAAATATCGATATCCTGCATTCAATGAAAGATGCACTCATGAAGTATGAGACGATTGATGCCAAACAGATTGATGATCTGATGGCACGTCGTGATGTGCGGGCGCCAGCCGGTTGGGACGACCGTCCATCAAGTGGCGATAAGCCAAGTGGTGGTACCCCCAGCAAGGAAGGTGAAATTACCGACGACGGCGTAGACAAATCGTCAGTGGGTAAACCTGGTGACCTGCCGGGCTAAGCCCAGGCCAATTAAATAAAAGCGCCGGCAGTCCCGGCGCTTTTTTGTATTTACTCTGACATATTATCCGCTATGCAAATCAGATCGATAACATTATCTACCTCTCAACCCCAGGTGATGGGGATCCTCAATGTGACGCCGGACTCGTTTTCTGATGGTGGTCAACATAATAGTTTACAGGCCGCGCTCGAACAGGCCAGGGCGATGGAACAAGCCGGCGCAACCATTATTGATATCGGCGGCGAGTCAACCAGGCCCGGCGCCCCGGATGTTAGCCTGGAACAAGAGTTAGAGCGCGTTGTGCCGGTTGTTGAAGCACTGCGGGCACAATCTGATATTGTGATATCAATTGACACCAGTAAAGCGCTGGTTATGCGTGAAGCGCTGGCCGCAGGCGGTGACCTGATTAACGACGTGCGGGCATTACAGGAGCCAGGTTGTCGGGAAGTTGTGGCTAAATTCGGCGTGCCCGTCTGTCTGATGCACATGCAGGGGCAGCCGAGAACCATGCAGGCTTCCCCGCAGTACGATGATTTATTTGAAGACATCGACCGGTTTTTTACAGAGCAGATTGCGGCTTGCGAGAAAGTGGGTATCAGCCGGGATAAAATCCTGCTTGACCCCGGGTTTGGCTTCGGTAAAACTCTTGAGCATAACTATCAGTTATTGAACAAACTTGAGCGATTCCACCGGTTTAATATGCCGTTACTGGTGGGCATGTCGCGCAAATCCATGATAGGGAATTTAACCGGTCAGCCCGTGGATAAACGGTTGGCGGGTAGTTTAGCAGTGGCAACCCTTGCGGCACTGAAAGGTGCGCAAATAATAAGAGTACACGACGTCGCCGAGACGGCTGATGTGGTGAAAGTTGCCAGCTTTATTAATGCATTATAATTAGGAACAGTTTGATGGGCGCTAGAAAATATTTTGGTACTGACGGTATCCGCGGCAAAGTGGGCGAGAGCGCGATTAACCCGGAATTTGTGATTAAGTTAGGCTGGGCCGCCGGTAAAGTGCTGGCCGGTCATGGCACCAACAAAGTACTGATTGGTAAAGACACGCGCATTTCCGGTTACATGCTGGAATCGGCACTGGAAGCGGGCTTATCCGCAGCGGGTATCAACAGTGGTCTGCTGGGCCCCATGCCAACGCCAGCCATTGCTTATTTGACGAAAACCTTTCGCTCAGAAGCCGGGATTGTCATTAGTGCGTCGCACAATCCCTATTACGACAATGGCATCAAGTTTTTCTCATCTGATGGCTTTAAGCTCGATGACGATATCGAAATAGCCATTGAAGAAATGATGGATAAACCAATGACTTGCGTGGCGTCAAACAAGCTGGGTAAAGCTACCCGTATTAATGATGCGGCAGGCCGTTACATAGAATATTGTAAAGGTACGTTTCCTTCCGAATTGTCACTGCAGGGGTTGAAAGTCGTGGTGGACTGCGCCCATGGTGCAACCTATCACATTGCGCCGAATGTGCTTGCTGAACTAGGGGCGGAAGTGATTGAACTTGGCACCAAACCGAACGGACTGAATATTAACGAAGGTGTTGGCGCCACCAGTATGCGTTCTACGGTTGAGGCAGTGCTGGAGCACAACGCAGATTTGGGCTTCGCGCTGGATGGGGATGGCGATCGTATAATGATGGTAGACCACCTGGGTAATGTCATTGATGGCGACCAGGTACTCTTCATTATTGCCCGGGATGCATTGAAGAGCGGGCGGCTTAATGGCGGCGGCGTGGTAGGGACTCTGATGAGTAACCTCGGTCTTGAGCTGGCTCTGAATAAGCTTGGTGTTCCTTTTGAGCGCTCTAAAGTTGGCGACCGTTATGTAATGGAATTACTGCAGCAGAAAAACTGGACCATCGGTGGTGAAAATTCAGGTCACGTACTTAACCTTAACCTGGCCTCAACCGGTGATGGTATTATTGCCGGTTTACAGGTTATTTCAGCCATGTTGCGTGCCAATATGACACTACACGACCTTGCCGGTGGTTTTGATAAATTTCCGCAAACCCTGGTCAACGTACGTTTTGAAAATCCGGAAAGTGATCCGCTAAACAGTGATGAAGTGCTGACCGCCAAAGCAGAAGCGGAAACCGCGCTGGGTAAACAGGGGCGCGTATTACTGCGCAAGAGTGGTACTGAACCCTTAATTCGGGTTATGGTTGAGTCTGATGACGAACTGGCTTCTACGACCTGGGCGGAGAAAATCGCTGATGCTGTTCGTAATGTGTCCAGTTAGTCTGTTTTAGCTCAATATTTTACGGTTTTTTACTTGTATAATCGTAAGGGAATAGTTAATATCACGCCCGCTTTGACGCCGGGATGAAGTCAAACACAGTTGGAAGACGATACATGAGAAAGCCAATCGTAGCTGGAAACTGGAAGATGAACGGCAGCCGTTCATTGGTCAATGAATTTTCAACACTGATGGATGGTGTTGACAGTACGGCAGTGCAGGTCATCGTTTGTCCGCCAGCTTGCTATCTTGGTGAGTTTAGTGGCGTTGATTTCGCGCTGGGTGGTCAAACCCTGAGTGAGCTTGATAATGGCGCTCACACTGGTGACATCTCTGCGCAAATGTTGCTTGAAGTTGGTTGTCAGTATGTGATTGTTGGTCACTCTGAACGACGTGATGACCATGGCGAGTCAAGCGAACTGGTTGCTCAAAAAGCAGCAAAAGCCATTGCCAGTGGCCTGATACCTATTATTTGTATTGGTGAATCATTGGCAACCCGCGAGAGCGGTGAGCTGGAGAGCTTTTTAGCGGCTCAGATGGACGCCTTAACGGCGTTAATGACAGCTGAACAGTTGCAACAGGCGGTAATAGCCTATGAGCCAATTTGGGCAATAGGCACCGGTGTTACAGCAACACCAGAGCAGGCACAAGAAGTTCATGCGTTTATTCGCAGCCATCTGGCAAACTTCGACAAGCCGCTGGCTTCGATGATGCAAATCCTTTATGGTGGCAGCGTTAAAGCATCGAATGCGAAAGAATTATTTGCTCAGCCGGATATCGACGGTGGTTTGATTGGCGGAGCAAGCCTGAAAGTAGAAGAATTTAGACAAGTTTGCCAGGCGGCAGGCTAACGAGGATAGAAAATGATTTATCAAGTGCTTTTGGTTGCATACCTGGTTGTAGCACTGCTGTTAATCGGCTTTGTGTTGATTCAACAGGGTAAAGGTGCCGACATGGGCGCATCATTTGGTGCCGGTGGTTCAAACACCGTATTCGGTTCCGGCGGTTCAGGTAACTTTATGACCCGCACCACAGGTATTTTAGCGACGTTGTTCTTTGTTATCAGTCTGGTACTGGGAAGCATCACAGCCAAGCGTGAACAAGCACCTGATGAGTGGGAAAACCTGGAAGTTCCTGCAACCCAGCAGGCTGCGCCATCAGACACTGATGTGCCGGCTGTACCGGTAGAAGAACCTGCGGGTGATACGCCTAACTAAGGGCGAAAGAAACGATTTTGCGGAAGTGGTGGAATTGGTAGACACGCCATCTTGAGGGGGTGGTGGCTTCGGCCGTGCGGGTTCAAGTCCCGCTTTCCGCACCAAATAAAAAAACCACCCAACTGGGTGGTTTTTTTATGTCTGAAGCGTAATCAAACAACGGATGAAGCTAATGAATTCCACGGTGATGTTTGTGCTTGCCGTACTACTGCCGCCACTGGCGGTATACTTAACCTCTGGCCCTGGAAACCGATTCTGGCTGAACCTGGTGCTGACAATGCTCGGCTTTGTACCAGGTGTTCTGCATGCTTTGTATACGGTGATTATAAGTCGTCAGGTTTAAGCTGAATCGCTGTGTGCACGCCATACAAAGCGTGACAGTATAACCAACAGGCAAACCGAGATGAGCAGTAATACGAGTCCCGCCATCAGTATCCCGTAGCTGCTTTTTTGCAGCGGTGACAGCAGCAGATACAGCTGCGTAATCACCGGGATGGTTACCATTAAATACGTTGCCAGTTTCAGAATCTTCATCTTTACTATTCGCTTAAGCCAGTTCGCTCATTTCTTCACGGTAAGCTTCGCCGAGGTCTTTTTTCTGTTTTTCCTTAAGAATACGACCGGCAATCTGGAAGAATTCCTGCTCTTCGTCATCAAGGTGATGCTCAACCTGTTCTTTTAACTGTTTTAAAAAACGTAACCAGGCCGGTGAGCTAAACTCGGTGTCGTCAAGCTTTTCAACCAGCTCGTCGATTTCATGGTGCTCAGCAATGCCGTGACGGGATAATTCAACCGCGTTATCGTCTTCCATTAATGGCATATAAAAATGGCGTTCTTCTGCCGTGGCGTGACGTTCCAGTTGATCTTTAAGTTCATCAAAATACTCCCGACGTGCCGCGGTATCACCGTGGGTCTCCACCAGAATTTTGAGTAATAAACGTTGTTTTTCATGATCCTGACGCAAGGCTTCAAAAATTGTCATAAGACGCTCCTGTTTAAACTAATTTGAGTAAGTAAGGTTATTACAGGTTAGATTTGCAAAACTCGCGCCTTTATTTAAGCTTCTGATTTTATTGTCTATTAGTGGTTTTTATTCGCGGGGAGGGGAGTGTCAAGGGTAATATTTACCCTTGATGATGTAATCTGGAAACGTTATTCGCTGACGCTATAATTTTCATCAAAACGTTTAGCATCGGCCAATATGTTGAGGCTTCTGGCCTGACATTTAACCGTGATCTGGCGGGAGGTGTAGGTCTCTCCGTCAATGACATAGGTCTGTTCTTGTGGCAGGTCAATACTGACGTGACGGGCCCGTTTGTGATGGATGATTTGCGAAGACTGTTTGGACTGTTTATTGCCGAACACAAGTTCAGCTACGGTAAACAGCGGCATATCGTCTTCAGTAGGGGTCAGCCAGGTAATGTCCAGCTCACCGTCGGTCATATCAGGGAGGTCGCCGCCCTGGGCCAGTGCAGTACTTAACGGTGCCGCGTTGGCAATAACGAATGACGGCGTGTTTAACTCAAAGGTTTCATCGTCAATGGTGACGGTCAGTTTCTGCGGGCTGCTGGTATTCATTGCCTTCCAAAGTCCTTCCAGGTAGGCCATTTGACCGCCGTTATTTTTTTCTTCGCGGTCGGCATGTTCTATCATCTGAGATTCAAAGCCAATGGCAGAGACCAGTAACATCAGTTTACCGTTACATTCGGCCGTATCGACTGGCGTGTACTGTTGCTCACAAATTACTTCACAGGCGCGGGTAATTGGGGTGAGTTTACTGCGCAGACCATAAACAATCTGACTAAGAGCATTCGCCGTACCGAGTGGAATAATGCCAAGCACTTTTTCATGCTCACGGGTTACCGTTGCCACTTCGGTAACCGTGCCATCACCGCCGCAGGCAATCAGAATTTCGTTGCCAGCAGAAATGGCCTGGCGGGCCTGCCAGGTAGCGTCGAGTTCCGGTGTGGTCTCATAAATAGTGACTCTGAACTGACCGTTCAGGTGCGACAGAATTTCATTTTTATATTCAGCCCACTTACCACCGCCTGCTACAGGGTTTGCGATCAGTGCCAGCTGAGTATTAAGTTTTAAGCGTCCGCGCTGTTTCACGGCCGACAGGCTCTTTAGCTGTCGCTTGTTCAGCCGCGCGGTGGCGCGTACAGATTGAATTTTATTCATCACATCAACAATGGACAGCGTATCGTTTCTGGCCAGCAGGTAGGCGGCCATTACCAGCACAGAGCGTCCTCTTCCTAATGCGCAATGAACCAGCACTTTACGGCCATCCCGAATGTGCTGATCAATCCAGTTTAGTGTCAGGTGAAGTTGCTCAATGGTTGGGCTGGTATGGTCGAGTACCGGAATGTTGAGGTAGTCCACATCATAGCGGTAACTGGTCCAGTCAAGGCTGTCGAACTCAGCGGTAACGTCAAGGATGCAGTCAATACCCTGGCTTTTGAGTTTTTCAATGTCGCTACTAACCAGTCGGGTCCCGAGATACAGCTGGTCTTCTATTTTCTGGATATTAGGCACCTTGTCGGTTTTTCGCGCATAATAGTTATAGGCCTGTGCCCCCAGCAGAAAAGGAATAAACAACCAGCGAACATACCACGGAATTCGGCCATCAGCCCGTTTTCTGAATAGTTCTGGGTAGTGGCTGAGGTAGGCCACGCATACTGCAAATAAGGAAGCTGCTGTCCAAATCACCGGCACGTTTATCCACCAGTAGGGTACAAATGCCGCGACGACACAAAGTAAAATGCCAGCCAACAGGTAATACTTCACCATCTTCATTGGATATTCTCTCCCTTTAGTGAACCCACAAACGTCAGCGCCGTATCAGTTACAGCTATTTAATTAAAGCTGAATGAATACAAATATTGTGCCGGGCGCCAGGTAAAGAGAGGTTACTAATTGTTTAAGTTAATTAATTTCATTGGATTTCAGGCTTGTTGGTGGCTGCTTATTTTATTTGAGGATCAGTATTGGTGGGCGGTTGCCGGGCTGCTTGTTGCTCATGTCTTTTTCGTTCGGTCGTCTGCTGTGGAACTGGCAGTTGTGGCAGTGGTGGCGCTAGCAGGTGTAGTTATTGATAGCCTGCTAGCTTTGTCTGGTGTGTATATTTTTTCCGGCGCCGGGCAATTCTTACCGATCCCAATGTGGTTGATTGTGTTGTGGCTGGCTTTTGCTTCCACTATCAGGCACAGCCTGGCTTATCTCAGTGAACATTATGTACTGGCGGCTTTCCTCGGGGCCGTGGGCGGTACACTAAGTTATATCGGTGGTATGAAGCTTGGGGCGGTGGCTTTTGGCCACGGGTTTTATGCCACGGTGATCCTGCTTGGCGGTATTTGGGCATGCCTTATGCCTGTGATCTTTTTGCTGAGCCAACGCGTTGAAGCCGTAACCGAACGGCTTATTGGCAATGACACATTCCAAATCACAAAGGAGAAGTTATGACACCCTTGTCGATGGTAACAGGAGGCAACCGTGGGATCGGTTTTGCGATTGCCGCAGGATTACTCAAGCTGGGTCATAAGGTATTACTGGTCGCCCGGGACGAAGAAGATGCAGAGCAAGCCTGCGCTGAACTCAATGGCGATGTGCATCCCATCGTTATGGATATCACCGCGCAAGCCGGTATGGAAGATGCGCTGACCCGCGCTGTTGCAGTTTACGGTAACGTGGATATCTTAATTAACAATGCCGGCGTTATGCACAGCGATGAACTCGCTGATCTGGACCCGGGTGACTGGCAAATGGCCTTTGATGTGCATGTAAAAGGGCCAGCTGCGCTCACCAAAGCATTGTTGCCGGCAATGTTAGATAATAACTATGGCAGGATCATCAATGTTTCAAGCGGCTACGGAAGCTTTGCAGAAAAGCTCCAGGGTCCTCCCGCTTATGCTGTGTCTAAAGCAGCGCTTAATGCACTGACTGTGAAAACAGCGGCCTCAGTGCCCACGGGCAAAAACGTTAAGGTGAATGCTATGTGCCCTGGCTGGGTACATACGCGGATGGGCGGTTCGAGTGCGCCCCTGTCACCCGAGGAAGGCGCTGATACGGCTATCTGGCTGGCCAGTCTGGATGAAGACAGCCCCCATGGCATGTTCTTCAGAAAGCGTAAACCTATCTCCTGGTAAACCTGCTTTGCCAGTGTGAATATTTTTCACACTGGCAGGTATTTCTGCCTGTCTGCGGTAACGAAATTGTGGTCCTCAGCTCTTTTATTGTTTCTATATTTTTGAAAAATAAAGATTAATTGATATTTTTTGAATTGGCGTCAGGTTTGCATTATGGGTTGCAAGTACCAACCCATAATGCAAAGCCGAAGGTGGAAATGACCTGGCAGTTTTGAAAGGAGAAATATCAGTGAGTGAGACTTTAGCAATGTCTGTCAGTGCAGGCAGCCATGAAAGCCCAGTGGTTACTCAGGAGCATTATCAGCCATCGATCGTTTCCGTGGGTGTGGTGCTGTATGAATGGAATGAGGCGGTACGACAGCGAGTTCATCGTCTGGGCGCGCAACTTGGCAACAGTGGACTCAAAATTCAATTACTCACGCACTCCGATATTGTCAGAAAAGAGGATAAATCCAAAGGCCTTGACGGTTTGATTTTTCAACTGCCGCCTGACGCTGCCAGTCCACTGGCGAAACGATTTGAAATGATTTTCAGCCATTGCCAGCAGGAATTATTGACCGAATGTGATGTTGCGGCGGCTTTCAGCGTTACTGAAGAAGGCGCGTTTTCAAACATTGAACTGGCCATGCGGGTGAGCTTTGCCGCTCACGGGGCTGATTGCCAGTGGCTCGGTCTTGAATATTCAACTGCTGAGTCGGCTACTTTTCAGTCCTGGTGTGAAGGCATTGCCGTTTCAGTACGTCAGTCTGCGAGCAAACTGGCAACACTTGCTGCGTAGATGGTAAAGAACACTAATATTTAGACCCGTAACAAAAATGTCATGAATTGAGCAGAGATGTTGATTCAATTCGCTAGTCGATGTTTTTAATGCTTAGCCGGTATAAGTACCGTAAGTTAAATAAAAAGTTATTTAAATCAAGGGTTAAAAGTTTCACCTCGACAAATTGCCAGGCATTTCACTGTGACAGGGTTGCGGCCTTGATATGGAGTGCAGATAGCTGTTTTAATGGATTTTACACCCTGCCAACTCCGCCTTCGCCCTTGTAATAAATATTTATGTACGTATAATTAGACCTCTAATTAATATTGATAATCAGTAAACGACAAAAATACAAAGGCACTCTTTTTCTATGGCGTTTGAAAGTTACATCTCTTTAGCAATCTATTTTGCAGTCATGCTGGGTATTGGATTGTTTGCATACAAGCAGTCTACCAGTGACATTTCCGGGTACATTCTGGGCGGTCGTCAGGTTAGTCCGCATGTTACCGCATTGTCTGCCGGTGCATCCGATATGAGCGGATGGATGCTAATGGGCTTGCCCGGAGCGATGTTTCTAACCGGTTTCGACGCTATGTATATCGCAATTGGTTTGGTGGCCGGTGCGCTGGCGAACTATTTTTTCGTTGCGCCGAAGCTTCGAGTTTACACCGAGGTTGCCGATGACTCGTTAACCATTCCGGAATTTTTTGCCAAACGGTTCGGTCAGTCTAATGCCAGTGTTCGCATGGTGTCGGCTGGTATTATCGTGATGTTCTTTACGCTGTATACGTCAGCGGGCCTGGTGGCCGGCGGTAAATTATTTGAGAGTGCCTTTGGTATGGGCTATCAACTCGGATTGATTATTACGCTGGCGGTAGTCGTATCTTACACTCTGCTGGGCGGGTTTTTGGCGGTCAGCATGACGGACTTTGTGCAAGGCTGCATTATGTTTGTGGCCCTGGTGTTAGTACCGATAGTGGCATTTACGGAGTTTGACAGCCTGGCACAAATGAATAGTGCCGCGCTGGAATCGGTGCCATCGCTGAGTGAATCATGGCAGCAACTGACACTACTGGGGCTGGTTTCCAGTCTGGCATGGGGATTAGGTTATTTTGGTCAGCCACACATCATTGTGCGCTTCATGGCAATTCGTTCAGTTAAGGCCATTGCAACCGCACGTAATATTGGCATGTCATGGATGCTGGTAACAATAATTGGTGCGCTCGGTACGGGCTTCGTAGGCATTGCTTACGCGAACCAGTTTGGTTTGCAGGTAGACGACGCAGAGACTATTTTTATTATTTTCTCTGACATTTTGTTTCACCCGTTAATCAGCGGCTTCTTAATGGCGGCTATCCTGGCGGCGATCATGAGTACTATTTCGTCGCAGTTGCTGGTATCGGCCAGTTCG
Organism: Alteromonas sp. 4NH20-0104; assembly: GCF_057547795.1. Taxonomy (NCBI): domain Bacteria; kingdom Pseudomonadati; phylum Pseudomonadota; class Gammaproteobacteria; order Alteromonadales; family Alteromonadaceae; genus Alteromonas; species Alteromonas sp. 4NH20-0104. Next base: position 81,167 of record NZ_BAAJLP010000007.1, read on the forward strand.
TTAACCGAAGACATTTACCGGGTTGTGAGTAAAAAAGAAGCGACCCAGCAACAAACGGTTGCTATCGGCCGCTATGGCGTAGCAGGTGTTGCTCTGGTGGCCCTGGTACTGGCATGGGATTCATCGAATAGTATTTTATCGTTGGTCAGTAACGCCTGGGCCGGTTTCGGCGCCGCGTTCGGACCATTAGTACTGTTTTGTTTATATAAGAAAAATTTAACTCATAAAGCTGCTCTGGCGGGAATATTAAGCGGTGCTATTACTGTTTTATTCTGGATATATGCGCCGGTGCTTGAAGGTGGTGCAACACTCAGCAGTGTGGTTTATGAGATTGTCCCCGGCTTTATCATTAGTTCACTGACTATCTGGGGCGTGATTATCTTCAGTGAAGAGCCGCACGAAGAAGTGCAGGCGAAATTTACCGAAACAAATAAAGTTTTAGCAGAATTATCTTAAGGTGATAGGAAATATGAATCGTTCAAATTGGAAACGCATTGTAGTTAAGGTTGGTAGTGCACTGATTGCACCTAACCGTCAGGGATGTAGTAGTCATTATCTTTTGAGTATTGCGCAATTTATCGTTCGCTGCCGGATGCAGGGCATTCAGGTTGTACTGGTATCTTCCGGGTCAGTGGCCGCGGGTGCGCATTTATTTCCGGAAGAAACGAAAAAGAATATAGCAATTAAAAAAGCGATGGCAGCCGCTGGTCAGACCGAAATGATGGCCACCTGGGATAAACTATTCGACTTTCCGTCGGCCCAGGTACTGCTGACACATGCTGACTTACGAGACCGTGAACGTTACGTGAGTATTCGTGAAACACTCGACAGCTTGTTGGATCATGGTGTGTTACCCATCGTTAACGAAAACGACACGGTAACGACCGACAAATTAAAAGTGGGCGACAATGATAACCTGTCAGCCATGGTAGCCACAGCCGCGGATGCTGATGCGCTGATTATTTGTTCAGACGTAGACGGGTTGTACGATAAAAATCCCCATAAACATGACGATGCGAAATTGTTGTCCTGGGTAGATAAAATTGATGAGAGTATCTATGCCATGGCGGGCGGAGCCGCCGAAGATGGTGTTGGTACCGGTGGCATGCGCACCAAGGTTGAAGCCGCCGAAAAAGCGGTTTCCCACGGTATTGATACCTTTATCATTAACGGCTTTACCGAGCTGTCATTTAATCTGATGCTCGAAGGACAAAACCCTGGCACGCACTTCCAGGCGCATGAGAAGCCGATGAAAGAAAATGTGCATTGGATGACCCACACCTCGAATGCGCAGGGTGAGGTTGTCATTAAAGAAGCGTTTAGCGACCCTCTTGACGAGGGCGTCGAGTCACTCACCAGTAGTGAGATCCTCGATGTAAAAGGCGAGTTTTCGGTAGGTGATACCATTTTGGTACGTCGTGAAGATGGCGTTAAGCTGGCCAAAGCTAAGTCAAATTACAGTAGCTGTCTGTTAAACTTCATCGCCAATGAAGGTAATCAGAAGTTTGCGTCGGAATTCGAAGAAAAAACCGGTCCGATTATTTCAGAACAGCACATTGCAGTATTGGAGAACAAATGAGTTTAATTACACAAATTGCCAACGACACAGCTAACGCTGCAAAAACGTTAGCGATTTTAGATGAAGCAACGAAAAACAAAGTACTGGCTGCTATGGCAGCTGCGCTCCGTGACAATCAGGACGAGATCGTTAAGGTCAACACCAAAGAAGTTGCAGAGGGTAAACAAGCGGGTCTTGACGATGCCATGCTGGACCGTCTGACCCTGACGCCTGCACGCATTGAAGACATGGCTGCTGGCATCGAAACGATTATTGAGCTGGCTGATCCGGTAGGGCAGGAGCGTCCAATCATGGAACGCCCGAATGGCCTGCAAATCAATAAAATGCGTGTGCCCCTTGGTGTGGTGTGTATGATTTACGAAGCCCGCCCCAATGTAACTGCAGATGCAGGCGCGCTGTGCTTCAAATCGGGTAACGGTGTGATCCTGCGCGGTGGTAAAGAAGCGCTGCAAACCAGTATGGCCATCGCTGGCTTATTACAACAGGTATTGCGCGAGCACGATTTACCCGAAGCACTAATTAGCGTTATTCCGGATCCGGACCGTGCGCTGATGCAGGAACTGATGGAGCAGGTTGATACTATTGATGTCATCATTCCACGTGGTGGTGAAGGGCTTATTCGTTACGTGACGGATAACAGTAAAGTGCCGGTAATCCAGCACTTTAAAGGCGTTTGTCACTTATATGTGGATAAAGAAGCCGATTTAGACATGGCATTATCCCTGCTGATTAACGGTAAAACCCAACGCACCGGTGTTTGTAACGCTCTGGAAGGGTTGGTTGTACATCAGGCCATTGCGGGTGACTTCCTGCCACAGGTAAACAAAATGTGTCAGGAGAAAGGCGTTATCGTCCACGCTAACGAAGCAGCCGCTAAGTATTTCGACAATGCGGATGTCATCGGTGACGATGAGTTTGGCGAAGAGTACCTTGGCCTTGAGATTGCCATTCGTGTGGTGAAAGATTATGACCAGGCACTGGCTCATATCCACCAGTTTGGTAGTCACCATACTGAGGTGATTTGCACCCAGAACGGCGATACGGCAAAACACTTCCAGCGTGCAGTAGATGCTTCTGCGGTTATGATTAACGCCTCTTCGCGTTTCAATGATGGTAGTCAGCTTGGACTGGGTGCTGAAATTGGTATCGCCACCACAAAGCTGCATGCCTACGGCCCTATGGGACTAGAGTCGCTGACCACTGAGAAATACGTAGTCACCGGCACCGGACAGATCCGCGAATAATCACGACGGATAACTGATGGTCGGCGTGGTAAGGTTGAGTTTTTTACTATAACCTGCCACGCTTTGCTACCAATGTATTAAGTCCACCTATAAGGTGGGCTTTTTTGTTAGAGGATCATGAGTTCATGGCGATGCCTGACGTAATCGACCAAGCCTGGCGCGTTTTTCTGGACTACACCCAGTCCTACAAATTACTGACATCACTATTACTGATAATGGTGTTTCTTGGCTGTAAGCGCATCATTATTAAATTGTTGAGACGCCAGGGTAAGAAAAGTGGCGATGACCGCCGCCATTCGATCAATATTATCGATCAGCTAGGCAATGCCATTCTGTTGGTTTTGTTACTCATGCTGTGGTCGACAGAAGTACAAAGTCTGGCGTTATCCATTGCCGCGTTCATGGTGGCAATTGTGTTTGCGACCCGCGAGATGATTCAGTGCTTTATGGGCTTCATCTATTATATGACAACGCGGCCGTTCAGGGTTGGTGACTGGGTACAACTGGGTGATAATGTGGGTGAAGTGGTCGAAATGGACTGGGCGAAAACTACCTTACTGGAAGTTGACGCGGAACATTACGGCTATACCGGTAAACATGTTTATGTACCCAACAATCAACTGATGATTCAGGTGGTGAAAAACCTGAACTTCCTGCGTCGCTACCGTTTGCATGAGTTTTCCTTAACACTGGAGCCCCTGGTCAATCCGTATCTGCTACTCGATGCTTTCAGAACCAAAGCCATTGAACATTGCAGTCATTTCAGAGATGTTGCCGATCGTTACAAAAGCTGGATTGAACGAAATCTGGACGCGGAATTCATCAGCATTGACCCGGTAATTGATATAGAAACCAATAACTTTGCCAAATTTGTGGTGAAAGTAGGGCTATTTTGCCCATCTGACGAATCCCTTTTGCTCGAAGAAAAAATACGCGCAGACTGGCTGGCCTTATGGTTTGACCGGATAAAGGAAGAACAAAACAAAGGGAGCCTGCCACCCGTGGGAACGAATCAGGTATAAATCAAAGCCAGGCGCGGCGCTGGCTGAAATGATGACTTAAAAAGTCCATCTGGTCGGCCAGAATCCGGCGGTTCATCAGGTAGAAACGCTCATACAGGTTAGGCGCAAATGGCACCGCTAACAATGGCATCTTCGCTTCTTCCGGTGTTCTGGCACCTTTCTGGTGATTACAGCGTGCGCAAGCAGTTGCGACGTTTTGCCAGGAATTTTTACCGCCACGAGAGCGCGGGATGATGTGGTCGCGGGTGAGTTGTCCGGAACGGAACTGGTCGCCGCAGTATAAACACAGATAATTGTCGCGACGGAATAAATAGCGGTTACACAGGGCTATTTTGCCATTAGGTACTACTTTGCCATCGCAGGCAATGATAGAACTGATACGCAGTCGGCTTTGTTCACCCTCACGATTCCAGCCGCCAAGTAAAGTTCGATGCTGATTTCCCAGTTCAAACAGAACTTTATTTTGGGCGTAGTAACGGGCGGCCTGATAAATGTCGAGCCAGTCTTGTGGGGCACCTGCTTTATTGAGTCGTAGAATAAGCATCTGTTGCTCTCAATCCGTTAAACGTCAAGCTCTCACAACCATTACTGTCTGGGATCAGTATGACAGATTGATGAAAAGACACCAGCAACTGGTGTAAAAATGTGCAATTTACACTTCAGCATCAATTTTTTTGTTTTCAGACGATTAGTTATTGGTAAACATCCGTTGACGCCGCTATACTAACGGCCGCGTTTAATAGCGAAGAATTTCAAAGAAAGATTTAAAGGACAAATAGTGACTCCTATTACAAAAACATTCCAGTATGGACAGCATACTGTAACTCTAGAAACGGGTGTGATTGCCCGTCAGGCAACCGCTGCAGTGCTAGCCAGCATGGACGATACCTCTGTACTGGTAACCGTAGTTGGTAAAAAAGAAGCCAAACCTGATCAGGATTTCTTCCCCCTGACCGTTAACTATCAGGAAAAAACTTATGCTGCGGGTAAAATCCCAGGCGGTTTTTTCAAGCGTGAAGGACGTCCTTCAGAAGGCGAAACCCTGACAGCGCGTCTGATTGACCGCCCGATTCGCCCATTATTCCCTGAAGGTTTCAAGAATGAAATTCAGGTTGTAGTAACGGTAGTCTCGGCAAACCCTGAGATCCCAACTGACGTTATCTCAATGATTGGTACCTCAGCGGCACTGGCCATTTCTGGTATTCCGTTTAACGGCCCGATTGGTGCGGCGCGTGTAGGTTATACCGATGGCGAATACATTTTAAATACCCGTAACAGCGAACAGGAAACCAGTCAGCTGGATCTGGTTGTTGCAGGGACTGAAGGCGCGGTACTGATGGTTGAATCAGAAGCCAGCGTACTGTCTGAAGAAGTCATGCTGGGTGCCGTAATGTTCGGTCATGAGCAGTTACAAACCGTCGTGTCTGCCGTCAACGAGTTTGCCGCCGAAGTGAACACGCCTAAGTGGGACTGGGTTGCGCCGACTGAAAACACCAGCCTGAAAGATAAAGTTAAGGCGCTGGCCCTGGAAGGGATGACAGCGGCTTATCAGATTTCTGACAAGCTTGAACGTAAAGATGCCGTAACCGCTGTATCTGAAAAAGCACTGGAAGAAATTCTGGCGGCTGACGAAGAGCAAGATAAAAAAGAAGTGTCTGATCTGCTTCACGAGCTGGAAAGCGACGTAGTACGTTCACGCATTCTGGCCGGTGAGCCACGTATTGATGGCCGCGATCCTACTATGGTGCGTGCACTTAACGTATCTACTGGTGTATTGCCACGTACGCACGGTTCTGCGGTATTTACCCGTGGTGAAACCCAGGCGTTAGTCGTTGCTACCTTAGGTACAGAGCGTGATGCGCAGATGATCGACGAGCTGGCCGGCAGACGTGACAGCAAGTTTATGCTGCACTACAACTTCCCTCCGTACTGCGTAGGTGAAACTGGTATGATTGGCTCGCCTAAGCGTCGTGAAATTGGTCACGGTCGTCTGGCGAAGCGTGGTATCCAGGCAGTAATGCCTTCGGACGAAGAATTCCCGTATGTAGTACGTGTGGTTTCTGAAATCACTGAATCAAATGGTTCATCGTCTATGGCGTCTGTATGTGGTACCTCACTGGCTCTGATGGACGCGGGTGTGCCTATTAAAGCTTCCGTTGCCGGTATTGCGATGGGTCTGGTGAAAAGCGACGAAAACTTTGTTGTACTGTCTGACATTCTGGGTGACGAAGATCACTTGGGCGACATGGACTTTAAAGTTGCCGGTACTACCGACGGTATTACCGCTCTGCAGATGGATATCAAAATTGAAGGTATCACTAAAGAAATCATGCAGATCGCCCTTAAACAGGCTAAAGAAGCCCGTTTACACATTCTGAGCGTAATGGACCAGGCACTGGGTGGCCACCGTGAAGAAATGAGCGAATTCGCGCCGCGTATCTATACTCTGAAAATTGATCAGGACAAGATCCGTGACGTTATCGGTAAAGGTGGGGCGATGATTCGTTCTATCACTGAAGAGTCTGATACCAACATCGAAATTGAAGATGATGGTACCGTTAAGATCTTCGCTACTGAGCGTGCTAAAGCGGAAATCGCCATTGCAAAAATCGAACAGGTGACTGCGGAAATCGAAGTAGGCAAAACCTACAACGGTAAAGTTACCCGTATCGTAGATTTTGGTGCCTTTGTTGAAGTGCTGCCGGGCAAAGAAGGTTTGGTTCACATTTCACAAATCGCTCATGAGCGTGTGAACAAAGTGAATGATTACCTGTCTGAAGGCCAGATGGTTGACGTTAAAGTGATGGAAATCGACCGTCAGAACCGCGTTCGCCTGAGCATCAAAGAGCTGTTAGAAAAACCAGCTAAGCCTGAGTCTTCTGACGACGCTTAATCGTAAAACGATGTTATTAAGTATAAAGGGGCTCTGAGCCCCTTTTTTCATTGTTATCACAAAGGAAAAATAACATGGATAAATCCGTAGAAACTGAAATCGAAGCGGCGGTGTTTCGTCGTCTTATCTCCCACCTGGATGAACATAAGGATGTGCAGAATATCGAACTGATGATTCTGGCTGATTTTTGTCGAAACTGCCTGGCTAAGTGGTATAGCAAAGCCGCCGAAGAAAACGGTGAAGAAGTCGACTATGATGAAGCCAGACGTGTGGTTTACAAAATGCCTTACAGCGAGTGGAAGGAAAAACACCAGTTGCCCGCCACAGAAGAGCAACTGGCAGCATTTACTGCCAGGCAGGCCGCTAAAAAGGCTTAGCCGCGGTTTTGCTCTTCCGGCAGGCTGTAAGAGTGGGGGAGCAGTTCACTAACTGTGGTTTCGGTGCATTCGCCACTAGCGGTAAGCATAAACACCGGTGTGTCTGCACTGGCAAACTCGGCGATTTTCTGGCGGCAGCCACCGCAGGGATAGCAGTAGTCATCATTGGGGCTGGCTACCAGAATTTGTTTAATCTTCGTGGCGCCGGCGGTGATCATAGTACCGATAGCCGAGGCTTCGGCGCACTGTCCTTGTGGGAACGCGGCGTTTTCAACGTTGCAGCCGTAATAAACATTGCCATCATCGGCAATAATAGCAGCACCGACTCTGAATTTAGAGTAGGGGGCGTAGGCGTTTTTCTGGGCGTTTAAAGCTGCATCTTTTAACTGTTGTAACAATTTACTGCTTCCTTAACTGTCGTTATTTTTGTCTACTATCCGGTGAGAACTGATATAGTCTCACTCATCAATACGTGTTAGCGTCTGACTTCTGTTATAGTTGTATCAAACGCGGCGAATAGGAAAGAATTATATTTACCATGCTTAGTCGATTGAGTCTTATCTTTTTTGTTTTAGTGGTTACCGGTTGCGCACAAACTGCACCAAAACAACAGCAAACCGAAATGGGGAACCTGTTAGTGCCCGAACCTGCTCCCCTGAGTATTCGTTCGCAGGTCGCTATCGCCCGATTCGGGCAAATATTATCCAATGCCGAATTAACCGACGAAGATAAAGCTCAGTTACATTTTCAGCGTGGTATGTTGTTCGACAGCGTTGGCCTGGGAGGGCTGGCTCAATTTGATTATAACCGGGCCATCAATTTTAAGCCTGACATGGCTGAAGCCTATAACTCTCTTGGCGTACACATGGTGCAGCAGGAAGAGTTCAGCCGCGCTTATGAAGCATTTGATTCCACTTTGGATATTGATCCCGATTATGATTTCGCGTTTTTAAATCGGGGGATCGCGCTGTATTACGGTGGTCGGCCGGACCTAGCGGTGGCTGATCTGGCGACCTTTGCCAACAAAGCGCCGGAAGATCCTTTCCGGGTACTGTGGGCGTATTTTGCAGAGTTGGAGCTGGCGCCGACAACCGCCCAACAGCAATTAACCCAGCGCCGGGGCAACCTTCCTGATACCCACTGGGCCACCGGTCTGGTCGATTTGTTTTTAGGTCAGCAAACTGAGAAGCAACTGCTCGATTCGCTGTTAACTGGTATTAGCAGTGAAAAGGAACTTACCGACAGATTGTGTGAGGCATACTTTTATCTGGGTAAGTACCATGAAGAAAACGATAAACCCGGCGTGGCATCTAATTATTTTAAGTTTGCACTGAGTACCAATGTGTATGAATACGTTGAACATCGCTATGCCCGCCTGGAATTGCAACGCCTAAGGCAAAGTACGGTTACCGACTAACCCTATGATGTTCTTCAGAGCGACTTGCCTGGCGGTGTTTACTTCACTGACCATCGCCGCAGACAGTGGCCATTTGCCAACGCAACTGCTGAAAAATGCTGAGCAGGCAGAAAAGCCTGCGCCATTATTGTGGGTGGCGGTGCAGCAAAACAATCTTCAGGCCAAGCAACGATTGCTGGAACACGCAGATACAAATCGCAATCAGTACTGGTTGGAAATGCTGATTAAATCCGGTTACTCACCCGCAGCTCTGGCGTTGTCCCGGCTGGAGGATAATCCGCGTATAACCCAGCGGCTGGTAAGGCTAGCCGCACGCGGTGGAGTAGCCGAAGCCCAGTACGAATACGCGCTTACCCGCGATGATTTCAGTCACCGGGAAACCTGGCTCAAGGCCGCCGCTGAGCAAGGGTACTTTGTGGCCCAAACGGCACTCGCTGACTGGTACTTACTTCACGAAAAACAAAGCGAAGCGGAACCCTGGCTCGAAATAACCGCTACCAGTGACAGCCAGAGTGCCTTTCAGCTTGCCTATATTCGCTGGCAACAAGGCAAAGAAGATGACGGGTTTGAATTGTTTAAGCGGGCTGCCGGGCAAAAACATGAACAGGCTGAAAATGTGCTGGCGGTGCTTCAACAATACCAGCCACAGTCAATTTCAGCGTTATCCTCGGCAACCCCTGCCAGGCAAACGCAAGCCTGTAAACAGCACATTCAGCCCTTCGCAACAGGCCTGGCTGAAATGGTTCAGGCCAAGCGGATTTACCAGCAATACCTGGCAGATAAGCGGTTAAAATCATTGCCTTTATGTGTGAATAAGCCAATCTGGTTAGAGCGCGATGCGATTAATTGTGATGCCAACTGGCAGGGGCAGGGGCGCTTAGGCTGCAACATTGAAGCTCTCGAACCCGTCGTCAGACAGCGTGGCTTTACTCATGCAGTGATACTGGCTAAGTCGGGTAAGGCGAATGTGAACAACGGCGTGATGTATCTGGATGTAGGGGATACTTACAGTGTTTTTGTGCACGAACTGGCGCATTTTGTTGGTTTTGTTGATGAATACCCATTAACCCGGAGCTTTGCTAAAGAATATTGCGCCAGACAATCGGCGCCCAATCTGGTGTTTCTTGGCGCACTCACTTATGCACCACTGAGCAATATAGAATTCTGGCAGTCCATTGAGTTTCCTGTCACGCTTTATCCTTCCCGCACTTGCAAGAATATTGGCGTGAAGAGTTTTAAACCCAGCGATCGGATCACCTTTATGGAAAATCACGACGCTAAATACATTCCGCCTATCTACCTGTCGATTTGGTCTTCACTGCTGAATAATCCAAAGATACAGAGGCCGATTGCCATGAATTTCTTTCAGTACTTTGAAAGATCTGGCAATACGCAGAAAGCGGCATACTGGCTGGAGGTATTCCGCCAGCAGCGTGCAGTGACTGTGCCCGACGCTGTGGCAGAAACTGTAGAAGAAAATATCAGCGCTGATTAAGTACTTCAGAGCGGTATTCGTTGACCCACATAGCCGTGGCCCCACAGATGGCTACCGGCATGACCAGAAAGTTAACGATGGGGATCATGGCCATCACGTTGACCGCTATCCCGAAAGAGTAACTAAGCCCCTTACGCTCGCCCAGCCTGTGGCGCATCTCGCCAAATGGCACTTTATGGTTATCAAATGGATAGTCGCAATACTGAATAGCCATCATCCAGGCACCAAATAAAAACCACAGTATCTGACCGATGACCGGTAAAAAGAAAAACAACAATAAAAAGCCAATGGCGCGAGGCAGATAATACACCAGCTTGGTGATTTCTCGGCCAAGGGTGCGGGGAATATCTTTGATAATGGCCATCACACCGTCATCGCCAAGCGACTGTCCGGTAAGGTGACGTTCGACCTTTTCGGCCAGCAGGCCATTAAACGGGGCCGCTATCCAGTTGGCCAGGGTGCCGAAAATTAAGGCAAAGCTAAGCAAAATACTGATCACCGCCAGCGGCCAGAGCAGAAACGTGATGGACGTTTTCAGCCAACCCAGCCAGTCGGGAATGAAGCTAATCAGATAATCCACACCGGCCTGAATTTCACCTAACAAAAAGTAAAAGGCCACTGAGAATAACACCAGATTTATCATCAACGGGATAAATACAAAGCGTTTCAACCCTTTAGTGGTAATTAAATCAAACCCTTGCCCAAAATAACCAATACCGCTGCGTTGTGTCATTAAAACTCCTGCTGCCTGGTGAATAAGCAATGCCATTATCAGAAGGCTGAATGATAAAAAATGGCATACTTTCAAACACCCACAGTATAAAACCCTGGGATCCCACTGTGAATTCATAATTGTTACAGTTCATGAACTTTGTTACATTCAACTTATAATAACAACCACAACAACGCGTGCGCATATTGAGAGTTCCCGGTTCAACTCTATCGACAGAATCAGCGGGTACCGCTAGTGATGACGCTCTTATAACAGAGTGGTGTTGTTGTGCGTCTTAAGAAAATTCGCCTTGCTGGTTTCAAATCCTTTGTCGATCCAACGACAATCCCTTTTCCGGGGGATATGACAGCGATTGTCGGGCCCAACGGCTGTGGTAAGTCTAACGTTATCGACGCCGTGCGCTGGGTGCTGGGTGAAAGCTCCGCGAAAAACCTGCGTGGTGATGCAATGACCGACGTGATATTTAACGGTTCCTCGGCCCGTAAGCCCGTAGGGCAGTGCAGTGTTGAGCTGGTGTTTGATAACTCCAGTGGCCGGATCGCCGGTGAATATGCCAAATACAATGAATTGTCGATTAAACGCGTTGTTACCCGTGACGCCATTTCCACTTATTTTTTAAATGGCAGTAAATGCCGGCGCCGCGATGTCACCGATCTGTTTTTAGGGACGGGACTAGGCCCGCGCAGTTACGCCATTATCGAGCAGGGCATGATCTCGCGGCTAATCGAGTCAAAGCCACAGGAATTACGGGTTTTTATTGAAGAGGCCGCGGGGATTTCCAAATATAAGGAGCGCCGGCGCGAAACTGAAAACCGTATCCGCCACACCCAGGACAATCTCGAACGGCTGGAAGACGTGCGGGGAGAACTGGGCAGGCAGCTTGAGAAATTACAGCGACAAGCTGCAGCGGCTAAGCGCTACAAGACGCTTAAAGCACAGGAGCGTACCTTAAAAAGTGAACTGGCGGCCATTCGTTGGTTAAAACACGATGATCACCTGCAGAAACTACAGCAGACTCAGCAACAACTGGATACCGATATTGAAGCGCTTCGTGCCCGTCAGCGTGGTGACGAAGCCGGTATTGAAAAATACCGGGATACCCAGCAAACCTGTAAACAAAAGCTCGATCATCTGCAACAAAACTTATTTACCGTGAGTGCCAGTATCTCGCGGCTGGAGCAATCCGCGCTGCACAATCAACAACGATTAAAACAAATTGAGGGTGAGTTCAGCGATATTCAAACCCAGCAAAATGCCTTAACCGAAGAGGCACAGCTACTTTCCGGCCAAGCAGAAGAACAGGCCGCACTGGCGCTTGAATTAGAGCCCGCTTATGAAATACAACAGGCGGCCTGTGAACAGTTAGAGGTTACGCGTGACCAGGCGGAAGCCGCGTTGCATCAGCATCAACGGGATTTTCAGCAAACCGACCAGCAGTATCATCAGCTAAAGCAGCAAGTGCACTCTCACCACAGTAAGGTGCAGTCGTTATTGCAAATGCAGATGCGTACGCAGCAGCGTATCGGCGAACTTGAACGCGAAATACAGGAATTTTCCCAGGCCGACCATCAGCAGGCGATTGATGATTTGCAGCTTGAGCTGGAAATGCTGGCTGAACAGATTATTGAACAACAGGATAAGGTTGAGCATGCCAGACTGGCGTTGGAGCAATCTCAGCGTCATCATGAGCAGGTACGGCAACAATCCCAGTCACTGCGTGCCCAGTGGCAACAGAACCAGTCTAAACGGGTAGCGTTGGAAACGCTGCAGCAAGCCGCCAGCCCCGCTAAGGCCCAGCCCGATGGCATTACACCGTTATGGCAGCAATTGACGCCAGAGCCGGGGGCCGCCGCGATTATTGAGCATGTATTAAGTGCCCTGGGTGATGCACAACTGGCGACTAACGAGGATCTGTCTGCACTGACAGGGGATCACGACAACCTGAGCGCAGGGGTGAAATATTTTAGCCAGCAAGCGTTTACCCGTGACAAACAACCCGGCAGTGTCGCGGCATTGCTGGAAAACCCCTACGTGCCACATTTGTTCAATCAGATTCGGGTGGCGAAAGATGCCGCCAGTGCGCTGGCTATGCGTGAAGAGTGTGGTGATGATCAACTCATTGTCACTCAGGATGGCCAGTGGTTTGGTCCGGACTGGTATCGTTATGGCGAGCAGGACACCGAGCAAGGGGTGTTGCAGCGTGCCGAACAGATAGAACAACTGAGTATGACCATTGCCAGTCAGGAAGCACAACTGGCTGAGCTGGAAGAGCAGGAAAGCAGTGCTCAGGAGAATATCGAAAAGGCCCGGGAACAAGTCAGTGCCTGCGAGGGCGCTCTGAACGAACGCAATAACCAGCGTCAGCAACTCACTCATCGGTTAAGCTGGCTTAGTGAGCAACAGCAACAGGAAGCGCAAAAGCGACAACGACTGGATGAAGAGCTTGGCCGACAACAGGCACAGCTCGAAGAAGAAGCCACGGAACTGGCGATGCTAAGTGAAAGCCTGGAATCGTCTGAACAGGCGCTGGCAGATCAGGCGGAACGCCAGGCGCGTTTGCAGGATCAACAGCAATCATTGCAGCAGCAACTCAGTAGTCAACGCAGTCAGTACGAGCAAAATACCCGGGAACTGCACCAGATGGCGTTGAAACTGCAGGAAAGTCGTAATCTGCAGCAATCACTGAACTCGCAACAGCAACGCCTTAGTCAACAACTTAGTAGTCTGGAGCAACGAGCCAAACAGCTTCAGGAGGAACAGCATTCGCTCAGCAAGCCGCAAACGGAGCAAGCATCCCAACTGCAGGATTTGTTAGAACAAAAAGCGGTACTGGAAGAACAACGGTATACATTGCAGCAAGAACTTGAGCATGCCGAGGAACTGCTTAATCAGGCGATGCAAGGGCAACAGGCCATCGTTGGCGATATTGCCAAACGCCAGGAACAGCTCGACAGTCTTAAAATTGAAGCGGAAGGCTACCGGGTTCGCGGCACTGCGATTCTGGAACAACTCAGTGAAATCGGTGTCACACTAAAAGCCGTGCTGGAAACGCTGCCGGCTGAAACCAGCGAGTCTGGCTGGCAACGGGATCTGGAACAAACTACTGCGGCCATTAGCCGGCTTGGCGCGGTAAACCTGGCCGCAGTGGAAGAATACGATGTGCAGGCTGAGCGTAAAGCGCACCTGGATGCCCAGTTTGACGATCTGAATGAGGCACTGGAGACATTGCAAAATGCCATTCGCAAGATTGATCGCGAAACCCGCTCCAGATTCAGTCAGACCTTTGAACAGGTTAATGAAGATCTGAAAATGTTATTTCCAAAAGTGTTTGGTGGCGGCTCGGCTTATCTGGCCTTAACCGATGATGATCTGCTTGAAACCGGGGTAACGATTATGGCGCGTCCGCCCGGCAAGAAAAATAGTACAATTCATCTGCTTAGCGGTGGAGAAAAAGCATTAACCGCATTATCATTGGTGTTTGCAATTTTCAGGCTTAATCCGGCGCCCTTTTGTCTGTTGGATGAAGTGGACGCGCCGCTGGATGATGCTAACGTCGGACGCTTCTGTAACCTGGTTTCTGAAATGTCGAAATCGGTACAGTTTATATATATCTCACATAATAAAATTGCGATGGAGATGGCGAGTCACCTGACAGGTGTCACCATGGCGGAACCCGGCGTATCGCGCATGGTTGCCGTGGATGTCGATGAAGCGGTCTCCCTGGTAGACGCATAAATTAAAAGGCGAAAGAAGTCGATGGAAGAAGAATTACGTTTGTCATTGTTGCTACTGGGTGGTTTTTTTATCCTTGGCGTGCTGGCACATGGCTTATGGAACATCCGCAAAAACAGCCAGGCGAAAAAGCCACAGCGCCGAATAGAGCCTGAAGGCTGGCAGGATGAAGCGCAAGACGATGAGCAAAGCAGTCAAAAGACGGCCAACGACTTCGATGAGTTTGGTATTGGTGAAGTCCGGGTGGTTAGCCACTCGGTAACAGAAAGTGACGACAACGAACCGGTATCATCGCCTTATGCTGCCGGGAATGAAAACATCAATGCTACCGATGATGACGCTGAAGAACGGCAGTCTGGCGTAGCTGAAGCAACGCCTGAAGCGGATGAAAATGAATCTGAGCAGGAAGACGCTGCCAATGAGACGCCAAAGGAAAAGCTTTACGCGTCGGTAATTACTAATCCCAAACCACAATTTAATCACGATAATGTGGTGGAATTACCCGATTCTGTGCCAGCCCCCCCCTCGTTTTTGTTAAAAGAAGAGGCCGAACCGGCTTCGGAGCCAGCCCCAACGGATGTCCATGACGAATTTTCGCTGGATACTCAGCCTGCTCCGCCTGAGCAAAAGTCAGCAACGGAGAATGACAAAGCGGATAAAGCGACGGAGGCTGCAGCGCCAACGCCCGTCAAAAAGCGCAGCCGGACAGCGTCCAGACGACGCCAGGAACCGCGCTTTGGTGACGATGAACAGATGCAAATAGATTTTGACGACTCGGTTAAAGCCGCTCAGGCAGAGGCGCCTCAGCCAGCCGGTCAGGTTGAACCTGAAGTGCTGATCCTGAACGTGCGTGCACCCGAAGATGCGCCTATTAGTGGCGCTGCCTTATTGCCAATGTTACTCACGCTGGGCTTTAAATTTGGTGATCAGGATATTTTTCATCGCCATGTCAATTCGAATGGTAAAGGACCCGTACTGTTCAGTTTAGCGAATATGTTTAAGCCGGGTAATTTTGACATCGACAACCTGGAAACCTTTACCACCCGCGGCGTTTCATTGTTTATGTTATTGCCCATTGAGGGCGATCCGCACCAGGTTTTTAATATGATGCACAATGCCGCCCGTAAGATTGCCGATGAGTTTAATGCTCAGGTGTTAGATGGCCGGCGCAGCGTGTTATCTAAACAGGGCTTACAGCAATACGTTGAAAAAATTCGCGACTTTGAACGCAAACGTATGATAGCCCGCCACTAAGTTAACTATCCTCAATTCGTCGTACTACTGTTAACAGGCGGTAGTGCAACAACAAATGAGCAATTCCCATGAGTGATCAAACCGTCATCGCGCAGCTCGAAGCCTTGCGCGAAAAAATCAACGACTATAATTATCAGTACTACGTGCTGGACGATCCCAGTGTGCCCGACAGTGAATACGATCGTCAGATGAAAGCCTTGCAGGCGCTGGAGGCCGAGCATCCGGCGCTGATTACCCCTGACTCACCCAGCCAGAAAGTGGGCGGTGAGCCCCTAGGTGCCTTTGAGCAGGTGACTCATGAAGTCCCTATGTTGTCGTTAGACAACGGTTTTGACGAGGACGATTTAAAAGCCTTTGAAAAACGCCTGCTCGACCGCCTTAGAGCAGATAACCAGCTTGCCTACAGCTGTGAGCCAAAACTGGACGGTCTTGCGGTATCCATTCTGTACGAAAATGGCACATTGGTTCGCGCAGCCACCCGGGGCGATGGCCAGGTGGGTGAAAACATCACCGCTAACGTCAGAACTATTGGTAACGTCCCACTAAAATTACGGGGCAAGGGGCTGCCAGAACGAATTGAAGTGCGTGGTGAGGTGTTTATGCCTCGCGATGGGTTTGAAAAGCTCAATGAAAACCAGCGCAGTGCCGGCCTGAAAATATTTGCTAATCCGCGTAATGCGGCGGCCGGTAGTTTACGCCAACTGGATTCCCGGATTACAGCGAAGCGCCCGTTAATGTTTTATGCCTACTCGCTGGGTGTTGTAGCGCCGGACGATTTTACCTTACCCGCCAGTCATCATGAGCGGCTTAAGCAGTTAGCAGAGTGGGGGATCCCCTTGTGCCCGGATATTGGCTTTACTAAAGGGGCCAGTGGTTGTGCAGGGTATTACGAGCAAATCCTGTCGCGCCGTGATGGCCTCGCTTACGACATCGATGGCGTGGTGTTTAAGGTAGATGATATTGCCCTGCAACAACAGTTGGGCTTTGTAGCCCGTGCACCGCGCTGGGCTATTGCACAAAAATTTCCTGCGCAGGAAGAGATGACCCGTTTGCTCGACGTGGAGTTTCAGGTTGGACGCACCGGTGCGATCACGCCCGTTGCCCGCCTAGAACCGGTATTTGTGGGCGGTGTGACGGTGTCTAACGCAACCTTACATAATCAGGATGAAGTAGAACGGCTGGGCGTTTGTATCGGCGACACTGTGATTATCCGCCGGGCGGGAGATGTGATCCCGCAGGTCGTGTCTGTGGTAGCTGATAAGCGCCCTGAAGATGCCCGGGAAATTCAGTTTCCGGCTCATTGCCCGGTGTGTGACTCCCAGGTAGAGAAACTGGCCGATGAAGCCGTGGCTCGCTGCACCGGCGGGTTAATTTGTCCCGCCCAACGTAAACAGGCGTTAAAGCACTTTGCATCACGCAAAGCGCTGGATATAGATGGGTTGGGTGACAAACTGATAGAGCAACTGGTGGATGCCGGGTTGTTAAAAACGCCAGTAGATATTTTCAATCTGTCTTTTGGGCAACTGACACAGCTGGAAAGAATGGGGGATAAGTCAGCTTCCAATCTATTAAAGGCCATTCACAGCGCGAAGCAGACCACATTACCAAAATTTTTGTATGCACTGGGGATCCGTGAGGTAGGGGAAACCACTGCCACTAACCTGGCACTGCACTTCCAAACCTTAGCAGCCATCCAAAGCGCGAGCCTCGATGATTTGCAGGCAGTACAGGATGTGGGGGTCGTGGTCGCTGAGCATGTATTTAATTTCTTTAGCGAGTCACACAACACTGAGGTGCTCGAAGGATTGTTAAATGCGGGATTAAACTGGCCGGAGATTGAAGCACCAGACGAAAAAGACCTGGTGCTCGATGGCAAAACCTGCGTAGTCACCGGCACGCTGAGTCAAATGTCACGTAATGATGTGAAGGCATTACTACAGCAGGCGGGTGCCAAGGTGGCCGGTAGCGTATCAGCAAAAACCGACTTCCTGGTGGCGGGTGAAAAAGCGGGATCTAAACTGGCCAAAGCCCAGGAACTCGATGTGGAAGTGTGGGATGAAGAACGTTTAATGGCGTTTCTGACGGATAACGGCTTAGCATAAATCACCAGCCGGACCCAGTCCGGCTGTTTTTTAGCGATACGGTTTGTACGAACAATAGGACTGTTACTGAGCATTAAAGTCTCCTTCAGGCTGTGTCAATTCATGCCGATTGTAGCATCGTGTTTTTGCTCTTTATGCGGGTGTTACAAACCACGGAAAGTTTGAATGTTATTAATCTTATTTGGTTTTGGTATGTTTACTTTGGGCGGCATCATGCTTTTTAAGCCCATGGTCTTTGCAAATGGCATTTCACAATTCAGCAATAAATCTTGGTTTCACAGTTTTGAAATAACGAGTCGTTTTATCGTTGGTCTATTATTCATTTGGCAGTCAAAGCATTCTAGCTATCCATTGTTATTTTTAGTACTAGGTATGGTGCTATGCTTCACGAGTATTTTTCTAGTTCTGATTGGCTCCAGCCAGCATAAACGTTTTGCAATATTAACAGCGAAAATTGGTAAGTGGTTTCGTCCTATAGGTATGTTCTCGCTTTTAGCTGGCAGTGTAATAATGTACCTTGGTTTTTGGGGATAAGCTTATAATTTAAAGCTGCAGGTGGTCCTGATTCCGGAACACGTAGGCTCATCAGTCCCTTCGCGCCAAATGATAGGCCACGTGCAATTGGCCCTATACTTTGTTCATCGGAGTTCACACATGTTTGGTTTTAGAAATTTATTTGGATCTTCTAAACCTAAAACCATACGTTTGGATGGGTTAGGGACTTTCAGCTATTTTGGAGATCAAGTAGATTCTTATTGGGAAACTGAAAGTCCGGTTGCTCTGTTACCAAAAAAATTCAGTTTCGGTGCTATTGAAGGTGATTGTAGTGGTCCTAGTTCAAACGCTTTGGCTGCATTCAAGAAGTTAGCAAACGCGCCCGAAATATTGGCATCATTAATTGGGCCTCAGTTTATAGAAAATGCCCGTAATCATATTACCCTCAAAGATGGTAAAGATGTTCATTCAAAATTCTTCCTTAAAACGCTAACTTGCAAATCAGAGGATGAATTTGAATTCGGTTATCATTCCTTTGAAGGTGATTTGTTCATTGAGTCTTTTTACAGGTCAGGTGTAATTACTCAAATACACATGGATACAGGTTGTTGTAGCTAACATCGCAAATGCGCACAACAAGGCGCTTAATAGCTTCCCCCGCGGTCACGGCGAAAGTAACGTAGGGGACTTCGTGATTAAAGTGCTGCAATACTGCCCATTAGCTTCGCGTTATGTACCACAATGGAAAATTAGGCTTCATCTGATGGACAAGAAATTAATAAATAAATATCGAGAATATGCAGCAACAACGGAAGCATGGGCTGTGCTTTTTGTAAAAAAACATCTTCGAAAGGCCCAGGGGCATTGGGTTGATATTACAGATAGTCGTCAGTACGAGATGTCAGAGAATGAATTACATTTTCGTTATGTTAATGGTGGGTTGTTCAAACGAAGATTAAAGCCAAAGTATCCACTAAAAGCCGAGTTTACCGTCAATGGAAAGTTTGATGAACGCACTTATATTATGATGGTTAGAGCAATAACTTGGGAAACATCACACCTAGATATAGAGCAGCAAAAGTTAAAAAAAGTATCTCCGTTAAATTTCAGAATTACTGGTGTTAGCTACGATAAAAATAAAGGATGTAAAGGCTTTTTTCGTGACGATGCTCCTGCTGCTATAAAAGCGCTGGAAAAAGACCTATCCGATCGCACTAACCCGCTTTGGGACAGGGCTATGAATTATGTTAATGAGCCCGAATATGTGTATAAGATTAAAAGCGTCAATCTTTTTCGCGGTGCTAAATAACGAAACAAATTAGGACACTCGCGTGGCCGCTGGTACAAACTCTAGGCTCCTCGTGCATCGCTTGGTATTTTAAATTACAACTAGTTGCCGGTAATGCAGGCGTTATACGAAAAGTGATAATTTATGATAGAAGCCGTTGTTTCTTTATTTATGATCGTTTTAGATGCATTAGCTGCTGCTATGACTTTCATAGTGGAATTTATTGCCGGGTTCTTTGTGGCTGCAGGCCAGACTCTGAGCGCTCTTGACTTATTCCTCATACTTTTCATATTTTTAGCTGAAATCGCTGTTTGGTTACTTCTGACTCTCTATTATTTAATAACAGCTATGGTTAAATTTCAAAAGCCAGTGTTAGTTAGGAAGCCCGTTTTTTGGCGTCCAAAGCCAAAGAGAAGCAAAAAGTAGTTATGGTTGTTTTATCTTATTATCAGCTGGTTTTTTAATGATTCAAATCAGTAGGTGAAAAGCGAGAACCTGATCAGCAAATCAAGTCGTCCTCGGCGCGAACTGGGCTACAAACGTGAGAGCTGAACTGTTTCGCGCGATTTTGCCTGCTTTTTACATTACTCCCACTTTGTCCACATACCGTCGTATTTGGGGCATACCGTAGGATGAAACGTTAAAGCTTTTTTTGTTACTGGCTTTGCTTTGCCTGGCGGCGTTTTTCTTTACGTAGTTGCCAGGCTTTGCGAACCGAGAAGCGCCATAACCAGTTCAGCGTATAGTATCCGGTTAAACCAAATACCACCGAACAGATCCCACAGCCCAGTAAAAATGCCGGTCCGATAGTGGATAATGAGTTCATCACCCATTCCCAGGTGGGTTCAAAGTGGAAGGCTTCAGACTTGGTCCCAAGGACAGTAGAGCCAATCAGATAAGCCCCATAGAATATGGGAGGCATGGTGAAGGGGTTGGTTATCCAAACGGTAGCAATGGAAAGTGGCAAATTTACCCGACAGGGAATAGCGGTTGCCGCAGACAGCCACATTTGAAAGGGCACCGGCCAAAACGCGAAAAACAGTCCTATACCAAATGCCCCGGAGGCAGATTTACGATTCAGGTGCCATAAATTAGGCTCATGCAGAATGCTGCCAAAGATTTTTAACGCCCGATTTTGTTTTATCGAATGCGGATCGGGTAAGTAACGTTTTATAAACTTCTTCGGCATATCTCTAACAATCTTTTCTCTAAACAGAGTCACTGGTGAACGGAAGCATTTTACCTACGGCTGCGACAGCATTTTGTGGCGCAGTGATTTCAGCCCGATGGTGGCCGGTACTGCCTAACATCGGCTGGCAGTTCTGGCTGGCTGTTTTTGCATTAATGACCACAGTGATCGTCAGCGTAGTGCATTGTAACGCAAAACGATTACAAAAACCGTTATGCTTTTTTGGCGCGGCGATCATTGGTACAAGTGCCGGTCTTTCTGTGGCGTCGAGTTTAGGGCAATCATACCTGATGTGGCAACAGCATGGCGGCGAAATTCAACAAGATGTCATAATTGAGGGACGAATTGTCGGTTATCAGCGTTATGCCGACTATGATCGGATGCTCCTGACTGCGGTAACGGTCGATCAGGAGGTCTGGGATCCTGTGTGGGCTGTGCAATTAAACTATTATCGACCGCGTGCTGTGTTTGGTACCGGCCAACGAATACAGGCCAGAGCAAAAATTAAACCGGCCAGGGCCAGTGCAAATCCGGCAGGATTTGATATGCAGCGTTGGTATGTAAGCCAGCGTATCGTAAAAACCGGCTACGTTCGGGATCAGGCCATAGCGTTGGTTGAGCCTGACACTTCTGTCCGTGGGATTCTAAAAGCCCGCATCATCGCTTTGCAGCTACCCGGAGAAAAATGGTTACGGGCGCTGCTGTTTGGTGAACGGGAGGGCTTTTCCGATAAGGACTGGCAACTGTTACAACAAACGGGCACCGCCCATCTGTTTGCTATCTCAGGCCTGCATTTAATGATTGTGGCAGGTGCAGTATTGATTGTTGCAAGAGGCTGTGTGGCTTTCGCGGCCTGGTTGTCGCTACCGTTACCGGCGAACTTAGTGTTAGCCCTGTCTCTTTTGTTGCTTGGCACCTGCGGCTTCTATGCCTATCTGGCCAACTGGCAAATAGCGGTAATGCGGGCTTATTGCTCGCTGTTGATAGTGGCGGTTGTGTATCTTTTTCAACGTCGATTATCACGGCTTACAGTGGTGTTGCTGACCCTAACGGTCAGTATAATCCTGGCCCCCATGTCGGTTTATGGCGCTGCCCTGTATCTCAGTATTAGCGCGGTTGCCATTATTGTCTGGTTTCATTGGTGGTGGAACAGGTCAGCTCGTCAGTTTAATGCCATTCTTGCGATAGTG
The DNA here is from genome assembly GCF_057547795.1 of Alteromonas sp. 4NH20-0104. Taxonomy (NCBI): domain Bacteria; kingdom Pseudomonadati; phylum Pseudomonadota; class Gammaproteobacteria; order Alteromonadales; family Alteromonadaceae; genus Alteromonas; species Alteromonas sp. 4NH20-0104. The sequence continues at coordinate 103,177 of NZ_BAAJLP010000007.1, forward strand.
TTGTTACAGGTAATGCTTAGTGTCTTAATGGGTCCTCTGGTCGGGGCATTACTTGGTCAGGCGAGCCTGATTTCACCGCTGATGAATTTACTGATTGTGCCTGTGATGTCGTTGCTGGTGATCCCGCTATGTCTGGTGGGGCTATTCCTGCTCATTCTTTTTCCTGTGGATATGTGGCTGACAACGGCGCTGCTGTCCAGCTGTGGAACAGTAATTGAGTGCCTGATGCAACAACTTCAGTTTATTGCCGGTTACATTGGAGACTATTCAGCAGTTACGGTGTCTACAGGGGGTCTGCTGGCTGGCGTAACGCTGGCCATAGTGCTGGTTCTGATACCGCCTTGTAAGGGGCGTCTTTGTCTGTTGGCAGTCCTTTTTATCAGCTGCTCAATGACGTATTTTCAGCCATCATCAACGTCGACTTCGTGGCAGGTGCATTTTTTCGATGTGGGGCAGGGTAACGCTACCCTTATCAGTCATCATGGTAAGGCCGTTTTAATTGATACCGGCGCTTCGTTTTCTTCCGGTTTTAATTACGTTGAGGCCGTAATTCAGCCCTTTTTAAACGCGGGCCGCCTTGAGCTGGTAAAAGTGGTTGTCAGTCACTTTGATAACGACCATGCCGGCGGGCTAAATTATATTCATGCTGAGTACCCTCAGCTCCCTATTCTTACTCCCCGGGATTACTGTGTAAAAGGCGCTACCTGGCAGTTTCAGACACTGCAACTGCAAGCTTTATGGCCCGCGCCCGAATTCAGTAATACTTTGTCTGATAACAATGGGTCCTGCGTGTTAAAAATTTCCGACGGCCATTACAGCGTGTTATTGCCTGGAGACATTGAGCAAATGGCAGAGCAGGCCTTACTTAATCTGCCTGAAGCGTCTTCTCAGCTCGCTTCGACGATTTTAGTGGCGCCCCATCATGGCAGTAAAACCTCATCATCTACTGCCTTTATCGAACAGGTAAAGCCGCAATTTGTGGTGTTTTCTCAGGGTTGGCTTAATCGTTGGGGATTCCCCCATGAGACAGTCACTCGGCGCTACGACAGCGCCGGTAGCCAGTCATTGTTGATCAGTCAGAGCGGTTATTTACGGTTTGAAATCAGCCCCGGCGGCGTAAACTATGCAGCCTATCGACTGAGCAAAGATAGCGCCTGGTACCATAAAACGTTTGTAAACGATTAAACTGCCCATAAATAAAAGCGAATTGAATAAATCGGTTTCGCCAACACAAGCCGATAATTTTGGTGTGTCATGGGTATAGCAGGTACAATGGCGCCGTTTTTGATAGTAAACAGTGAACTATGCAACAGAATGACGATCAAGCTCTGCCGGTAAAACGGTTTTTTAACTACCTGAAAGCCTACAAATTTGCCTTTATTATGGCCTTTATCGGTATGGTGGGTTACTCGGCTCTCGACACCTTTGTGATCTCACAGGTTCAGCCCGTGATTGACCGTTCCCTGAATAATCAGGATTACGGGTATTTGCGCATGGCTGCTTACCTGGTGGTGCCGGTCTTTATTCTGCGTGGCATTTTTAACTTTATGGGCAGTTACGCACTGAGCTGGATTGGCGCTCAGGTAGTGATGACTATGCGTCAGCAACTGTTTAGTAAATATATTCATTTGCCGGTGGGCTTCCACGATCAGCAAGCCAAAGGAAATCTGATTTCAAAGGTGATTTATGACACCGATCAGGTGGCCCGGGCGGCAGGTAAATCACTGGCAATCCTGGTGCGAGAAGGGGCGCTGGTTATTGGTATTTTGGCCTGGATGTTTTATCTGTCCTGGCAGCTATCGCTGGTGTTTTTGTTTGTTGGCCCGGTTGTGGCGGTGATTGTTACATTCGTTACCAAACGTTTCCGTACGGTCAGTCGCAATATCCAGAAATCCATGGGCAACCTTACCAGTGCGGTAGAGCAGGTAGTTAAAGGCCACAAAGTGGTACTGATGTTTGGTGGTCAGCAGAAAGAGCAGGATCGCTTTGCCAAAAAAAATAACACCAATCGACAGCAAACCATGAAACTGGCCGTTACGCAGACGCTCAGCGTTTCAAGTATTCAGGTAATCGCTTCTGTTGCCCTGGCTGTCGTGCTCTATATAGCCAGCACGCCAGGTATGCTGGCTGAATTAACCGCCGGGACTTTTGTCACTATTGTATTTTATATGGTGATGCTGCTTAAACCTTTAAAACAGCTGACCACGGTGAATAGTGAATTTCAAAAAGGCATGGCCGCCTGTCAGAGCATTTTTGCTGTATTGGATGAAGACATCGAGAAAGACTCCGGCGTGCTGAATGCAGATAAAATCAACGGCGACATCCGGTTTAATGATGTCACCTTTACCTATCCGGGGAAGCATACTCCCGCCATAAACAGCATGAGCCTTGTGGCGCCTGCCGGCACCAGTATTGCGCTGGTGGGCCGTTCTGGTAGCGGCAAGTCAACGATGTCGAACTTACTCACCCGGTTCTATTTGCCAGAGCACGGGCACATTACGCTGGATAACACTGATATCAACGAATTTAAGCTTACCGAGCTTAGAAAAAATATCGCCCTGGTATCCCAGCAGGTAACCTTGTTCAACGATACCATCGCCAACAATATTGCGTATGGCGTGGCCGAAAACGTTTCCCGGGAGGCCATTGAAAAGGCGGCCAAACTGGCTCATGTAATGGAATTTGCCGATCTCCTTGAAGACGGTCTGGATACCATGATTGGTGAGGATGGCTCTGCGCTGTCTGGCGGACAGCGTCAGCGCGTGGCCATCGCCAGAGCATTGCTGCTGGATGCGCCGGTGTTAATTCTCGATGAAGCAACCTCGGCGCTGGATACTGAATCGGAGCGTATGATTCAGGACGCCCTGGTGACGCTACAACAGGATCGCACCAGTATTATTATTGCCCACCGGTTATCCACTATTGAAAATGCCGATCAGATCCTGGTGATCGACCAGGGGAGAATTATCGAACAGGGCAAGCATCAGGACCTACTCAACAAGGGCGGTGCTTATGCACAGTTACACGCGCTGCAATTTGGAGAGTAGTGATGTCAGCGCTTAACCGCATGTGGTACGAAGGGCGCTGGTATCAATGGTTGTTGTTACCCCTTACGGCGCTGTTTTTTTTGTTATCAGCATTACGACGACAACTGTTCCGGCTGGGCCTTAAAAAGACCGTGGTACTGCCGGTGCCGGTTATCGTGGTGGGGAATCTATCCGTGGGCGGTAATGGCAAAACACCATTGGTTGTGGCGCTGTGCGAGAGGCTTCAGCGAGCCGGCTATAAAGTCGGTGTGGTAAGCCGGGGTTATGGCGCTCAGACCAGCGAATTTCCTCATCAGGTTAGCGTAAATGATTCAGCCCCCCTGGTTGGCGACGAACCTTTATTGATTGCCCGGCGCACTGGGGTACCAGTGGTTATTGATCCCAACCGCCCCCGGGCAGCACAGCAACTGGTAGAACAAGGCTGTACAGTGCTCATCAGTGACGATGGCTTACAGCATTATGCACTGGGCCGGGATGTGGAATGTGTGGTGGCTGACCGGCGCTTGTTTGGTAATCAGCAATTGTTGCCTATGGGACCGCTGCGCGAAGGGCTATGGCGTCTTAATACCATTGATTTCTTAATTTTAAATCAGCCTGGCGAGGCAGTTGAGTTACCTGAGATCAGCAACTTGCCAACACCGTTTCAAATGTCTTTGCAGCCCGGCAAACTGATTAATCTGCTGCAGCCCGGGTTACAGCGGGACCTTGTGGAGCTGGAACAGGAAACACAGATAACCGCCATGGCGGGGATTGGCGATCCCAGTCGCTTCTTTAATCAGTTAAAAGAGATGGGCGTGAGGCTTGATCATTGTCTTGCGCTGGCCGATCATCATGCTATCGGTCAACAGGATATTCCGTCTGGTTGTGTGATCATGACCGAAAAAGACGCAGTAAAGGCGGTGGCGCACGCCCATGATAACTGTTGGTATCAGCCGGTGGATGCGGTGCTGGCGGAAGATTTTTATACTCAACTCATTCAGCGTCTTGCACGTTGAAAAAATATAACAAAGGAAACACCATGGCATTTGATAAAAAGCTGCTGGAAATAATAGCCTGCCCTGTGTGCAAAGGAAAATTGATGTACACACAGAGCAATAATGAGCCCGGCCTGGTGTGTCGTTATGACCGCCTGGTTTACCCGATTAACGATGGCATTCCGGTATTGCTGGAAGAGAAGGCCACGGCGATTTCGCTGGAAGCCCTCGAAGCATTGAAAAAAGGATAATCTTGCTCATGGATTTTACGGTTGTCATTCCCGCCCGCTATCAGTCCAGCCGCTTCCCCGGCAAACCGCTGGCGAATATTCAGGGTAAGCCCATGGTGCAGCATGTGGTTGACAGAGCCAATGAAGCAGGGGCCAGCAAGGTTATTGTGGCCACCGATGATGAACGCATTGCCAGTGTTGCCGAGCAGTTTGCTACCGTGGTGATGACTGCAACCACGCATACATCCGGCACCGAACGTATTGCTGAAGTGATCCAGAGCCAGAAGATTGCCGATGACACCATTATTGTGAATGTGCAGGGCGACGAGCCTTTTGTACCGGCCGATAATATCCGTCAGGTGGCGGCTAATCTGGCTGCTAACCCTGCTATGCAAATGGCTACATTGTGTACCCGAATTAGCCACGAAGATGATGTATTTAATCCTAACATTGTCAAAGTGGTCTTTTCAGCAACCGGCAAAGCCCTCTATTTTTCCCGTTCGGTGCTTCCTTTTGCTCGGGATACGATGATGCAAGCCCCGGTGAGTGCCGATCCTGGCTTATATTATCGCCATATCGGTTTATATGCCTATCGGGCCAGTTACGTTAACCAGTACGTCAGCTATGAACCTTCAGCGTTGGAACAAATTGAGTCCCTCGAACAGCTCAGAGCCTTGTGGTATGACGATGCGATTCATATTGAAGAGGCGCTCAGTGAGCCTCCGGTGGGTATTGATACGCCGGATGATTTGACTACCTTACTGGCCAGTTTGTCTGCCAGGCCTGAAGGTCTCTAGTCTGCACAATGAATTAAGGAGTTAACATGAATGTAGTGATTACCGGCGCTAACCGAGGCATTGGTCTGGCTCTGGTTAAGCAGTATCTTGATGCTGGCCATACCGTTTATGCCCTGTGCCGCAACAGCTCTGATGCGCTGAACGCAACCGGCGCTGAAGTGATCAGCGGTGTGGACGTTGGCGTACCGGAGAGTCTTCCTATGGCATTAGCCACTCTGGACGACATCGCCATTGATATTCTGATCAATAATGCCGGGGTACTGGCCAATGAAGCCATAACCGACTGGCAGCCCAATACCATCGATTATCAGTTTCGGGTAAATGCTATGGGGCCTTTGTTGGTAACTCAGTGCCTGTTAAAACAGCTTTCAACAGGCAGTAAAGTGGCACTAATCACCAGCCGAATGGGCTCTATGGCAGATAACGGTTCTGGTGGTTATTACGGTTACCGTATGAGTAAAGCGGCATTGAATGCGGCCGGTGTTTCGCTGGCAAATGACTTAAAAGCAGACGGAATTGCAGTCGGCTTATTTCATCCCGGCTTTGTGCAAACCGAGATGGTAGGCGGCAACGGTGATGTGGATGCCGATACAGCGGCAGCCAGTCTGGTTGCCCGAATCGGTGAGCTAACCACCGCTAATGCCGGGCGATTTATTCATGCCAAAGGGGATGTTTTACCCTGGTGAGCGGGAAGCCGGGGCGGATTATTCCGCCGCCTCGTCATCCGATTCGTCCTGTTCCTCAGACAACACTGCCCACATATCATGCTCATCGGTATGAATCACCTCAGCCCAAACATGTTCACCGGGTTGCAAGTCATAAACGCCGTTCAAATGTACAACGCCATCCACTTCAGGCGCATCAGCATAGCATCGACCCACTGCACCTTCGGCATCGACAGAATCAATAACCACCTGGTATTCCTGACCAATGCGCTGTTTAAGACGCGCCGCACTGATTTCTCCCTGAACCGCCATAAAGCGGGCCAGACGTTCTTGTTTAACGTCTTCATCCACCGGCTCGGGCAGGTCGTTGGCCACCGCCCCTTCAACCGGCGAGTAAGCAAAACAACCCACCCGGTCGAGTTGTGCTTCCCGCATAAAGTCGAGTAATTCCTCAAATTCTTCTTCCGTTTCGCCGGGAAAGCCAACGATAAACGTAGAGCGAATAATCAGTTGCGGGCAGGCTTCACGCCACTGCTTAATACGTTCAAGAGTGCGTTCTGAACTGCCCGGACGCTTCATTAATTTCAGGATGCGCTTGTTGGCATGTTGAAAAGGAATATCCAGATACGGCAGGATCTTACCTTCGTTCATCAGCGGAATAAGATTGTCTACATGAGGGTAAGGGTAGACATAATGCAGCCTTACCCACATGCCCATTTCGCCGAGCTTTTCACATAATTGTTGCAGGTGAGTTTTCACCGGCATACCGTTCCAGAACCCTGTGCGATGCTTAACATCCACACCGTAGGCACTAGTATCCTGAGAGATCACCAGTAATTCGTTAACGCCGGCATTTTTTAACCGTTGCGCCTCATCGAGAATTTCGCCAATGGGTCGACTCACTAAATCGCCACGCATAGAAGGAATAATACAGAAGGTACAGCGATGGTTGCAGCCTTCGGATATTTTCAGGTAGGCAAAATGACGGGGCGTTAACTTAATACCGTGATCGGGAATAAGATGTTCAAATGGATTATGCTGCGGTTTGGGCAGGTGATCATGAACCTGATTAACCACTTCCTCGTAGGCATGAGGGCCGGTTATCGCCAACACATTAGGGTGTACTTCACGAATTTCATTCTCTTTGATACCCAGACACCCGGTAACAATCACTTTACCGTTTTCCGCCAGGGCCTCGCCAATGGTATCCAAAGACTCCTGTACCGCCGCGTCGATAAAACCACAGGTGTTAACAATCACCAAAGCGGCATCGTTATAAGTGGGTACCACTTCGTATCCCTCAGTGCGCAACTGAGTAAGAATTCGCTCTGAATCCACCAGGTTTTTGGGGCAGCCGAGGCTCACAAAACCGATTTTTGCCGGCGCTGTGTCAGAGCCGGTATTCATCTGTGATTGCTGCTTTAACACCGCTTTAGGTCCTTCCAGTGTGGTGGTTTGTTTCGGGTCAAATTTTTCAACGGTCATAGTGAACTCTGATGGTTAGCGACGGCGATTTCAAAAGGGCGCAGATTATACCCAAAAAGAATGTTGAATTCATCCAGCTGTGAGGATCTTTCTGAGGCTTTAACGGTTACACGCTAAACCAGCATAGCCATAGGGGGCCGGGTACTTTGGCTGCTAACAGAGGTAAAGGTATTGCCGATCGCTACTGACCGGTAATATTCATTCTGGGCCTGCTACTGGCTGTGATAAACTGCTGCAAATACCGGCCCCGATTTTTATTTAAGTCATCAGGCCACTATTTGCTTCATCAGCAGAGGACCGGTAGTTACCCAATAGTGGTTTTAATCAGCAGCAAAAAGATGTTTTATGATCCCTTTACCCTTAAAGCACTATGATGAAGCCGGTACAGTGTTACCGCCGAAATGGTTGTACTGGATGCTGGCGTTAGCATGTCGCGATCTGTTACTGGTTTCGGCGTTTACTGCCATCCCCGCAGAGTCTGACAGGCTTTATCGTATTTTCTTTCCGCACAGTGACGTATTGTGGTTGCAAATCGTGGTGACTTTGCCATTTCTGCTGGCGCTCATAGTGATGAGTTTCAGAGAGCATCTCTGGAAGCGGGGGTATACACGGTGGCGTTTAACCATTAAACCGCTGTGTAGCCTTGGTTGCGCGGGGCAGCTACTGTTGATTGGCAGTTTTTTGGGGCGTGCCGGATGGCAGTTTAATGGGTACCTTGGGGCGGTGGCGTTACTGTTGATAGCGTTTATCTATATGGTAAACCGCAGTAACCACCTGGCGATAATGCTGCATGACTGGCGTCAACCGCCAGACAAAGACGCAGAAACGGCGTAACCTACTGGGTGTTGTTGGCCAGCGCTTGATCGAAATAGGCTTTCACACTTACCTGACTGTCATTGACCAATCGCTCATAACAAATGCCGGCAAAGGCGTATGAGTATTCGCCGACATCCAGCACTACGTAGGGCGCTGATTTGTCGCTCTCGTCATAACGCCAGGTGCCACCTATGAGACTGCGCATGACCTCACCGATGTAAGCACCATAGATATTGCACAGTGTGAATACCGCATTGTCTTCTAAAGCCTGGTCTTTGAAGCGGTCGATAAAGGCCAGTATCAGGCTGTCAATCAGCTCAATACTGTCAGCGCTATAGTCTAACTCAATGTTAAACATGTCCCGACTGGTACCTACAGCGTCTTTCGCGCTGTCTGCCATCAGTTTTTCTAATTCGTGTTGTTGCATAATGGCTCTCCTTTTTTATCCCAATCCGCATAGGAGTTTACTCTCTCAGCCTGCCAGCCGTGTCCAAAGGGAGTGGCCAAAACGCCTTATATCTGTCTTGATTGCTCTGGACATAAATTTCCTATGTCTCAGATTTAAGTCGTTTTGTTCCGCTCTGAGAGGGCAATCTCCTATGCGAATTGGTATCATTGTGCGCGAGCCCGCGTGAAATGTCGAGCTGTGTTGAGGTTAAATACCGGCTAACTTATTGATTAGTCGCGCAGCAGCGAACATACCAAAGGACGCGGTAACCATCACTGACGCGCCAAAGCCTGAAGTACAATCCAGTCGCGTACTGCCATCGGTGAGTGATTTATTATGGCAAACCGAGCCGTCCGGCTGAGGGTAGCGAAGTTGTTCAGTGGAATAAATACACTCTATTCCAAACCGTCGTTTCGGGTTCTTACTAAACCCGTAATTCCGGCGCAATTCGTTGCGCAGTTTTGCCGCCAGCGGATCCTGAATAGTTCTGGCCAGATCGGCACAGGTTATCTGGGTCGGGTCTATCTGACCACCTGCGCCGCCAACGGTGACGACAGGGAGTTTATTGCGCTTACAATAGTACAGAATACTCGCCTTGGCTTTTATAGAATCGGTGGCCTCAATGACGCCATCGTAGTCTCCTGTAAGGTGTTCCATCACGGTATCCGGCGTGACAAAATCCTCGATAACATTCACTTTGCACGCCGGATTGATTTGACTGATACGCTCTGCCATTACTGCAACCTTGGCCTGGCCAACGGTATCATTGAGGGCATGGATCTGACGGTTGGTATTGGTAACGCAAATATCGTCCAGGTCTATCAGCGTAATTTGACCCACGCCGGTTCTTGCCAGCGCCTCAGCACTCCACGAGCCAACGCCGCCAATACCAATAACGGCAATGTGCAGCCCGGCAATGTGCGAGGTTTGCTGCTCGCCATACAATCGGGCTACACCGCCAAAACGTTGTGAATCAAACATTTCAGACCCTTTTTTTGGTTGATGTTAATAATGGGACGGGTACTATCGGGGTGAGTTTAGCATTTTTCAATAGAATCCCCATGTCTGAATGTGATTTTGCCATTGTTGGAGCCGGTATCATTGGTGCAGCCGTGGCGTATAAACTGAGCCAGCGCCAACCCGGCGCACGTATACTGGTGTTCGACAAAGAAGCCGACTGTGCCCGTCATCAGACCGGGCGTAATTCAGGCGTGATTCACGCCGGCGTCTATTATGAGCCTGGTAGTTACAAGGCACGCTTTTGTCGGCAGGGGCTGGAACACACTTTTGAGTTGTGCGAACAGTTTGATTTACCCCATGAACGGTGCGGAAAACTGATTGTAGCCACCGGTCAACATGAACTGTCGGCACTCGATGCGTTATTTGAGCGATGCCAACAAAATGCGCTTAACCCGCAACGTTTAACCGCAGCTGAAATACAACGCCGTGAACCTGCAATTAATGCGGTAGGCGGCTTCTTTGTGAAGCAAACAGGCATTACCGATTATAAAGCTATTACCCAGTGTTTATTGCAGCAGGCGCAACATCATGGACGCTGCCAGATCCACTATCAGCACTCGCTTAAGACTATAAATGAATTACCTGACGGTACCTTGTTGCGGTTCAGCCATCCTCAGGGTGAAAGCGAGGTAAAAGCCGCTAAGCTCATTAATTGTGCCGGGATTTACGCCGATGAACTGATCCGCCGGCAGGGCCTTAAGTGTGACTTCAGAATGTTGCCGTTTAAAGGGGAATATTACCGCTTAAACAGCCACTATAATGATATCACCCAACACTTAATTTATCCGGTGCCGGATCCCGCCATGCCGTTTTTAGGCGTGCATTTGACCCGGATGATCGGCGGATATACCACCGTTGGACCCAACGCGGTTCTGACCACCGGGCGCGAAGCCTACAACCGTTTATTGAGTACTGATGCTGAATGGTTGCACCTTTTTGCTCACGGTGATGTGTGGAAGTTACTATGGCGCTATAAAAAAGCGGCAGTTAAAGAACTCTATTCTTCATTATCGAAATCACACTACGCCAGGCTGGTGAGTCGTTATTGCCCCGGCATCACAGCGGCCGACTTTTTACCTTATCGCGCCGGTATTCGTGCCCAGGCCGTCGATAGAAACGGCTTGCTTGTGCATGATTTTAAGTTTGTTGAATCTGCCCATGCGTTACACGTTGGCAATGCGCCGTCGCCGGCGGCAACCAGCGCACTTCCCATTGCTGATGAGATAATTAACCGACTGTTCTAAAACATAGAACAATCAATCCAAATGTTCCGTTAAGCCGTTTAGACAGATGTGTGTTCCACTTAGCGCGTCAAATTTTATTTTAAACGGGAGAGCATCATGGGCTTGTTAATAGACGGCAAATGGCACGATAAATGGTATGACACTGATAAGAGCGGTGGGCGTTTTCAGCGTCAGGATTCATTGTTCCGAAATACCATCGATGAAGACGGTGAATTTAAGGCCGAGAGTGGTCGCTATCATTTATATGTATCGCTGGCTTGTCCGTGGGCGCACCGGGCGCTTATCATGCGAGAGCTTAAATCGCTGAATTCACATATTGGTGTCTCAGTCGTCAACCCTGAAATGCTCGATAAAGGCTGGAGCTTTTTACCCCATAAGGGCAGTACCGGTGACACACTGTATGGTCATCAGTATATGTATGAGATCTATTTGCGCCAGCAATCTGATATAACCACCCGCGTAACGGTGCCGGTTCTGTGGGATAAAAAAACCGAAAAAATTGTTAACAATGAGTCGGCTGAAATCATCCGTATTCTCAATCAGCGCTTTAATGCTATTACCGGCAACCACAGCGACTTTTATCCTGAAGCATTACAGCCAGAGATTGATGCGGTAAACGAATGGGTTTATAACGATATTAATAATGGTGTCTACAAAGCGGGCTTTGCCACCGAACAGAAGGTGTATGAAGAAGCGGTTAATGCGCTATTTGCTGCACTCGACCGGGTTGAAGCACGTCTTGAGAAACAGCCTTTTCTGATTGGCAGCACGCTCACAGAGGCCGACATTCGATTGTTTACCACTTTAGTGCGGTTTGACGCCGTGTACCACGGCCATTTTAAGTGTAATCGTAAACAAATCCGTGATTACCCGGCAATGTTTAATTACATGAAGCGTATTTATCGAATGCCAGGCGTTGCGGATACCACCAACATTGACCATATAAAGCGCCATTATTATTACAGTCATACAATGATTAACCCCACACAGGTGGTTCCCGCAGGACCCGATCTGTCTTTATGGAAGTAACCGGATAATGACAAACCGAACAATTAAACAACTCGTTAGTGGGATGCCGACTCAGGATGGTGCAGGTGTCAGTCTAACTCGAATAATCGGCCAGCGGGTGTTGCCTAATCTTGATCCGTTCCTGATGCTCGACTTCTTTGGTTCTGATAAGCCGGATGAATACATTGCCGGTTTTCCACCGCATCCTCACCGCGGCTTTCAAACCGTGACGTACATGCTCAAGGGCAGAATGCGGCATCGCGACTCGGTAGGTAATGAAGGTATTATCGAAGACGGTGGAATACAGTGGATGAACGCCGGTAAAGGCATTATTCATGAAGAAATGCCCCAACAAACGGATGGCTTGCTGAAAGGCTTTCAGCTGTGGGTGAATCTGCCTGCCAAAGATAAGTTGTCTGAACCGGGTTATCAGGATATTCAGCCTGACGAGGTAACAACCGTGACTGTAGGGCAGGGCATAACCGCTAAAGTACTGGCAGGTGAATTAAATGGTGTCAGCGGGCCGGTCAACACGGCCAGAGTAAAGCCTTTATTTGTTGATCTGCACTGGCAGGCAAACGGGATGGCCACTGTACCGGTACCGGCCGGCCACAGTGCGTTTATTTACTGCTATGAAGGGGCCTTACAAGTCAGCAACGAAACTGTTGCAGGTGGCAAGCTGGCGGTGCTGAATGACGGCGATGAAGTCGAATTAGCAACCGGTGAAAGCGGCAAAGCCATTCTGGTTGCCGCGGCGCCTATTGGCGAGCCGGTTGTTCAGTATGGGCCTTTTGTGATGAATACCCAGGCGGAAATTCATCAGGCCATTTCGGATTACCAGCAAGGTAAACTCACCGACTGAAATAAGACAAACCTGTTAAAAACTGACGGGAAAATGACCATTTCCCCGTCGACTTGTCGGTCCTGATGATTTATTTCGATAAATTACACTGTGAATGTTGATTGCCCTGCAGTCCTTGATTAACATGGATTAAGGAATAAATAAGGGAATAAACAAGTAAACACTGCTTGTTAGTCGCGCCCGTAATCAACAGGAACCAAAATGAAACCAGTCGTATTAGCCGGTGGCTCTGGCAGCCGTTTATGGCCAAAATCCCGAGCAGCCTTGCCTAAGCAGTTTCTCGCTTTAACTTCTGATCAAACCATGTTGCAGGAAACGCTGCAGCGCCTTGACGGCAGCAGTGCCGCACACCCCATTGTCATTTGTAACGACGCGCACCGCTTTTTAGTGGCAGAGCAGTTACGTCAAATGGGCGGCGAACATGGCGGTATCATTCTTGAGCCTGTTGGCCGTAACACAGCCCCCGCTATCGCACTGGCCGCGCTGCATGCGCTTCAAACCGATGACGATCCGGTATTGTTGGTGCTGGCCGCCGATCACCTGATTAAAGATTCTGCCGGCTTCCAGGCCGCTGTCGCTAAAGCTAATGAACTGGCGATGGAGGGTAACCTGGTGACTTTCGGTATTGTGCCGGATCAGGCGCTCACCGGATATGGTTACATTAAAGGCGGTGAAGCCATTGGTGTAGGCATGAAGGTAGATGAATTTGTTGAAAAGCCTGATCTGGCTACTGCGCAACAGTATGTAGACTCCGGAAACTATTTCTGGAATAGCGGCATGTTTATGTTTAAAGCCAGCGTGTATTTAGACGAACTGAAAAAGCATGCACCAGAAATGTACTCTATTTGTGAGCAGGCTATTGCATCAGAAAGCAAAGATTTAGATTTTATCCGCATCGATCCGGATATTTTTGCTACCTGTCCGGACGACTCCATTGATTACGCTGTAATGGAAAAAACCGCACTGGCTGCCATGGTACCGCTGGATGCCGGCTGGTCAGATGTGGGCAGTTGGTCTTCATTGTGGGAAACGGCAGATAATAAAGACGAAAATGGTAACGTGATTGTAGGCGATGCCATTCTGGAAGGCGTAAATAACAGTTATATCAATGCCGAGGAACGTTTAATAGCGGTTGTTGGTCTTGATGATGTGGTGGTGGTTGAAACCAAAGATGCCGTCATGGTGGCCAATAAAAACAAAGTGCAGGACATTAAAAATGTCGTGAACAAGTTAAAGGCTGAAAAACGTCCTGAATTTCAGTTCCATCGCGAAGTCTTCCGTCCCTGGGGCAGTTACGATTCCATCGATAATGGCAAACGTTTCCAGGTTAAGCGCATTACCGTTAAGCCAGGTGAAAAACTGTCGGTACAAATGCATCACCACCGCGCTGAACACTGGATTGTGGTATCGGGTACGGCCAATGTCACCATCGGCGAGAAAACCCAGCTGGTTACCGAAAATGAATCGGTGTACATACCGATTGGTGATGTTCATGCGCTGGAAAACCCGGGTAAAATCCCGCTGGAACTTATTGAGGTACAATCTGGTGCGTATCTGGGCGAAGATGATATTGTGCGTTTTTCCGATCGCTACGGCAGAACCGAATCTAAATAAGCTGAGTAATGACCACTATGACAACACCTATTACCTGTTTTAAAGCCTATGATATCCGGGGTGAGTTAAATTCTCAGCTTAACGAAGAAGTCGCTTACCGGATTGGTTACGCTTTTGCAGAAGAGTTATCAGCCAAATCTGTTGTGGTTGGCGGCGATGTGCGCCTGACCTCAACGCCATTAAAACTGGCCTTAAGTGCTGGTTTAATTGACGGTGGCGCAGACGTAACGGATATTGGCATGGCCGGTACCGAAGAAATCTACTTTGCTACCAAACACCTTGGCGTGGATGGGGGCATTGAAGTCACCGCCAGCCATAACCCGATTAATTACAACGGTATGAAGCTGGTAAAAGCTGGCTCGGTACCTATCAGTGGTGATACGGGTCTTAACGCAATTAAAGATCGCGCCGAAGCGCTAGACAGTGGCTACGTTACTGAACGTATCGATTTTTATGCTAAAGGTGCCAAAATTGATGCTGATGCCTTTTTCAATGGTAAAGCACATATCGCTACCGACATTTTAGCTGAAAGCGGTAAATACCATCGTCATTTGAATATGGATGCCTACGTGTCACATATTCTGTCTTATGTGGATATCAACAACTTTACCCCGCTTAAGATAGTGACTAACGCTGGTAACGGAGCAGCCGGTCTGGCGTTGGATGCCATTGAGAAAAAACTGCACGATAAAGACGTGCCGATTGAATTTGTGAAAGTACATCATAATGCTGATGGTACATTCCCCAATGGTATCCCTAATCCGTTACTGCCCGAGAATCGAGCCGATACGGCCAATGCCGTAATTGAAAGTGGCGCTGATTTTGGTATTGCCTGGGATGGTGATTTCGATCGCTGCTTCCTGTTTGATGCGGATGGGAATTTCATTGAAGGGTATTACATCGTAGGGTTATTGGCGCAGGCATTTTTAAATAAAGGGCCGAGCAAAATTATTTATGACCCGCGTGTTTACTGGAACAGTGAAGACATCATTAAATCATCCGGCGGTACGCCGATTAAATGTAAAACAGGCCATGCGTTCATTAAAGAGCGTATGCGTCTTGAAGATGCCGTATATGGCGGTGAAATGAGCGCGCACCATTATTTCAGGGATTTTGCCTACTGTGATTCAGGCATGATCCCCTGGTTGCTAGTCGCTGAGCTTATTTGTACACGTCAGCAGTCTCTGGCATCCATGGTAAAAGAGCGTATAGAAGCTTTTCCGTCGTCAGGTGAAATTAACAGTAAGTTAAAAGATGCCGATGCGGCATTAGCAAGAGTGCTGGATAAATATCAGCCGCTGGCAGAAGTCATTGACGAGACGGATGGTATCGGCCTGGAATTCGGTACATGGCGGTTTAATTTACGTAAATCTAATACCGAACCGGTGATCCGGCTGAATGTTGAATCTAAAGGTGATATTGCTTTGGTTGAAGAAAAAACCAAAGAACTGCTGGACTTAATCAGAGCCGAATAAGCAAGACAGTATTAACTATTCAATAAAAAACACCAGCTTCGGCTGGTGTTTTTATTTTCAGAGGCTTAACAAGTTGGCTCTTAGCGGCTGAAAATCATCAGAGCATGCGATAACACAACCACGGTGGTTAACTGCATACGCAGTTTGGTGTAAGCCACAACCATTTCTTTTGGTAGCGTGAGTACCTGTTTGTCGTAAAACATCATGAGCAGGTAGCTAATGCTCAACACGCCTAATACCCATGGTGCCCCGGTTTGAGTTAAACATATCCATCCCACAATGGTGGGTAACATGGCGACATACATTTGGTGCGCAGGTTTATTGCTGCTGATAGCATCGTACCAGTGCACACCACCAAAAAAAGAGAGCAGCACTGCTGAGTACTGAGTGAAGTAAAGGTATATCAGTGATTGCGGCAACACATCGGTAAACGTTAGTGCATTCAGACCGATAAAGGGCAGTAAGCCGGCGTAACCTAATTGTTTTATAAGGGGCTGCATGGTTTGGGTGATACCTTACTTATAATAAATATTTAAACATTATTACGAAAATTTATAACTGGTGGATTATTAAATCAGTAATCGATTGTTATTCCATTCTATTTAAATTCATTTTCTTAATAAGTGTAACTTAAATGTAATTTTAAAAGTTAATAAAAAGTTAAGTGCTTATTTAGTAATAAAAAAGGCCCGCAATGCGAGCCTTTATATTTTACAATTAAATTAACGTTATTTAATTGGCGTATATTTACGCTGAGTGTGACCAGTATATAACTGACGAGGACGACCAATCTTTTGGGCAGGATCAGACATCATTTCATGCCAGTGTGAAATCCAGCCAACGGTACGAGACAGGGCAAAGATACAGGTAAACATATTCGTTGGAATACCGATTGCTTTCAGTACGATACCAGAGTAGAAATCAACGTTCGGGAACAGTTTCTTCTCTGCAAAGTACGGGTCTTCCAGTGCAATACGCTCCAGTTCCATCGCTACGTCAAGCAGTGGATCCTGAACATCCAGCTCTTTAAGTACTTCGTGGCAGCTTTCACGCATTACGGTTGCACGTGGGTCGTGGTTTTTGTAAACACGGTGACCAAAGCCCATCAGACGGAACGAGTCGTTCTTGTCTTTAGCGCGGTCAATGAACTCAGGAATACGGTCTACTGAACCGATTTCTTCCAGCATTTGCAGACACGCTTCGTTAGCACCACCGTGAGCAGGGCCCCATAGTGACGCAACACCCGCTGCGATACACGCATAAGGGTTTGCCCCAGAAGAACCGGCCAAACGAACGGTAGAGGTTGATGCGTTTTGCTCGTGGTCAGCATGCAGAGTAAAAATGCGGTCCATTGCACGTTCTACAGCAGGGCTGATTTTATAGTCTTCAGCTGGCACAGAGAACATCATGTTCAGGAAGTTAGCCGCATAGCTCAGGTCGTTACGCGGATAAACAAATGGCTGACCAATGTTGTACTTGTAACACATGGCAACCAACGTCGGCATTTTGGCAATCAGACGGTGGGCGCAGCGAACACGCATGTCGAAATTAGAAACGTCCAGGTCACTGTGATAGAACGAAGACATTGCGCCAACTGTACCATTAAGCATGGCCATAGGGTGTGCATCGTTACGGAAGCCGTGGAAGAACATGTGAATTTGTTCGTGCACCATGGTGTGGCGTTTGATAGTGTTTTCGAATTCTTCGTATTCGTCTTTGTTGGGTGCATCACCGTGCAGCAACATGTGACAAACTTCCAGATAATTGGCATCACGTGCCAGTTCGTCGATTGGGAAGCCGCGGTGTAACAGTACACCTTTTGCGCCGTCGATAAATGTAATGGAAGACTCGCAAGATCCAGTCGCCAGGAAACCAGGGTCGTAGGTGAAATAGCCGTGTTTACCAAGGGCACGAATATCAATCACATCTTGGCCTGCAGTTCCAGACAAGATAGGAAGCTCGATTTCCTTGTCGCCCGCTTTCAGAATGGCTTTTTGATCTGCCATAAGTTGCTCTCCTCAGAATTTTCTTTATCGGGATGTTACTCAATTTTGAGCAATCCGGTGGGAAAAGTGGCGTATTTGTACTTTATTATGCAGTAACAAGTCAATTTTATTACTTATATTACACATAAATATTCTAGATTGTCTGAGATTATACTGGTTATGTAGTACCCGGGATCAAGCGTTTTTATCGTTTCTACGACCTAAGACTAATGTCCTAATACCACACAAAAAATTGTAATTATAATAGGTCGTGGATATACTCTGGCCTACTTAAATTGGCTGAATATTTATTCTGTTAATTAAGTAATAAAATATTCACAAAATGTTAACACCTCATTGGATGAGAAATTTAACTTAGTAACAATCAGAATCACTCTGTCAGGACTCAACACGAGAGTGATTTGTCCCTACGGATAAAACAGGCAAAAATTGTGAAAAAGCAAAGACCAGTAAATTTAGACCTTAACACCATTAAATTTCCTCCCTCTGCTATTTCGTCAATTCTCCATCGCGTAACCGGTGTCGCAATGTTTTTTGCGCTGCTGTTTGTGATCTGGGCATGGGCCGTTTCGGTATCATCTCCAGAAGGCTTCGCCAATGTGCAGGCTTTAATGGATGGATTGATTGGAAAGATCATTGCAATCGGTACAGCTTCTGCGCTGACCTACCACATCCTTGGCGGTATCCGTCACGGTATAATGGATATGGGTCACTGGGAAGAGCTTGAGTCTGGTAACTTAAGCGCGCAAGTTGTTATGGGTTTGTGGGTGGTACTGACAGTAGTTATAGGGGTTGCGTTATGGTAACTAATCAGGCAAGCATCAAGCGTAATGGTGTACAGGATTACGTCTCTTTACGTGCAACTGCGGTCATTATCGCAGTCTATACATTCTTCATGGCCGGATTTTTTATCACTACTGAAGAAATTACCTTTGACGTATGGCAGGGGCTATTCTCTGGCATAGCGATGAAAGTATTCACCCTCGCTGCATTGGTTTCCATCATGATCCATGTTCGCATTGGTCTGTGGCAGGTGCTAACCGATTATGTTAAGCCAACCGGTCTGCGCGCTACTATTCAGTATGTACTGAATATCATCGCGTTTGTTTACGTGGCCGCTGGTTTGTTTGTTTTGTGGGGAGTGTAAAATGAGTTTACCCGTTCATGAATTTGACGCCGTCGTTATTGGCGCCGGTGGTGCAGGTATGCGCGCAGCACTGCAAATCTCGCAGTCTGGCAAATCCTGTGCATTATTATCTAAAGTGTTTCCAACCCGTTCGCATACGGTTTCCGCCCAGGGTGGTATTACTGTAGCACTGGGTAATTCCCATGAAGATAACTGGGAATGGCACATGTACGATACCGTTAAAGGTTCTGATTATATCGGTGACCAGGACGCTATCGAATATATGTGTAAAACCGGACCTGAAGCCATTATTGAAATGGAAAACATGGGTCTGCCGTTCTCGCGTTTTGAAAACGGAAAAATTTACCAGCGTCCATTTGGTGGCCAGTCCAAGAACTTTGGTGGCGAGCAGGGCGCACGTA
This sequence comes from Alteromonas sp. 4NH20-0104, assembly GCF_057547795.1. Lineage (NCBI taxonomy): Bacteria > Pseudomonadati > Pseudomonadota > Gammaproteobacteria > Alteromonadales > Alteromonadaceae > Alteromonas > Alteromonas sp. 4NH20-0104. Next base: position 122,416 of record NZ_BAAJLP010000007.1, read on the forward strand.
CCGCCGCAGCGGCTGACCGAACCGGTCACGCGTTACTGCATTTGCTGTATCAACAAAACGTTAAAAACAAAACTAAAGTATTCAGCGAATGGTACGCACTGGACCTGGTAAAAAACCAGGATGGCGATGTGGTTGGCTGTACGGCTATCGACATTGAAACCGGTGAAGTGGTTTATTTCAAATCTAAAGCCGTTGTGCTGGCAACGGGTGGTGCGGGTCGTATTTACGCATCAACCACCAACGCACACATCAACACCGGTGACGGTGTGGGTATGGCACTGCGCGCTGGCGTTTGTGTACAAGATATGGAAATGTGGCAGTTCCACCCAACCGGTATTGCCGGCGCGGGTACTCTGGTAACAGAAGGGTGCCGTGGTGAAGGTGGTTATCTGCTTAACAAAGACGGCGAACGCTTCATGGAGCGTTATGCGCCAAACGCCAAAGACTTAGCCGGTCGTGACGTTGTTGCCCGTTCAATGATGACCGAAATTCGTGAAGGTCGTGGTTGCGATGGCCCGTGGGGCACTCACATCAAACTGAAACTCGATCACCTCGGTAAAGACGTCCTTGAATCACGTCTGCCGGGTATTCTTGAGTTGTCGCGTACCTTTGCCCACGTTGATCCGGTTAAAGAACCGATTCCGGTTATCCCAACCTGCCATTATATGATGGGTGGTATTCCAACGAATGTTGACGGTCAGTGTTTAACCCTTGACGAAAACGGCAATGAAAAACTGGTTAATGGTTTATTTGCCTGTGGTGAAATTGCCTGTGTATCCGTACACGGTGCTAACCGCTTAGGCGGAAATTCACTCCTTGACCTGGTGGTATTCGGTCGCGCAACGGGTCTGCACTTAGGTGACAAACTCGACGAAATGACCCCAAGCCGTGAGGCGTCTGAAACTGATCTTGATACGGCCATGGCCCGTTTCAATCGTTGGGAAGGTTCAGAGAAAGGCAAAGGCGAAGATCCGGTTCAAATCAAGAAAGATTTACAGGAATGTATGCAACTTAACTTCTCGGTATTCCGTGAAGGTGATGCGATGGCTGACGGCCTTAACCAGCTTAAAGAGATTCGTGAGCGTCTTAAGACTGCTCGTCTTGATGACAAGAGCGCCGACTTTAACACCCAACGTATTGAGTGTTTAGAACTCGACAATCTGATGGAGACAGCTTACAGCACTGCTGTGGCGGCTAACTTCCGTACTGAGAGTCGTGGTGCACACAGTCGCTTTGACTATCCGGATCGTGATGATGAAAACTGGTTATGTCACAGCGTATACAACCCGGCGACTGAAGCCATGGTTAAACGTGATGTCAATATGGCGCCTAAGCTTCGCGAAGCCTTCCCGCCGAAAGTACGTTCATACTAAGAGGGGTTAGATCATGCAATTAACTTTTTCGGTATACCGTTACAATCCTGAGGTGGATAATTCACCTCGTATGCAGGATTACACCCTGGAAGTGGAAGAAGGCCAGGATATGATGGTGCTGGATGCACTGATTCTTTTAAAAGAACAGGATCCTACGTTATCGTTCCGTCGTTCTTGTCGTGAAGGCGTTTGTGGCTCTGACGGCATGAACATGAACGGCAAAAACGGTCTGGCCTGTATCACGCCACTGTCGGCACTGGGTTCAGGTAAACTGGTTATTCGCCCGTTACCTGGTTTGCCTGTAGTGCGTGACCTGGTGGTTGATATGACCCAGTTCTATACGCAATATGAGAAAATTAAGCCATTCTTAATTAACGACAGTAAACAGCCACCGGCAAGAGAGCATCTGCAGTCTCCGGAAGAGCGTGCTAAACTGGATGGACTCTATGAGTGTATACTTTGCGCATGCTGTTCAACATCTTGCCCATCGTTCTGGTGGAATCCGGATAAGTTCATCGGACCAGCCGGCTTGTTGCACGCCTATCGATTCCTGATTGATAGCCGCGACACAGCAACAGACGAGCGACTGAACGATCTGGATGATGCATTCAGCGTGTTCAGATGTCACGGCATCATGAACTGTGTAAGTGTATGTCCTAAAGGACTAAACCCTACAAAAGCAATTGGGCAGATTAAGTCCATGCTTTTACAACGGGCTGTTTAGCAATTATCTTGATTACTGTTTCAGTAACAAGTAAGTAATGCATAAATGGCCATCCTTATGGGGTGGCTATTTTTTTGTAAATGTGGTCGGGTAAGACGTCCGACCTGACAGTTTTATTGACAACCTAGCAAGGCACAATAATGCAAGAAAGCGTGATGAAAGCGTGGTGGGACTCATCGCACATGGCTGGAGCCAATGCTGCCTATGTGGAAGCATTGTACGAAGCCTACCTTGACGACCCGCAAAGTGTCTCTGATTCCTGGCGTGATACCTTTGACGCTTTACCCAAAGTGGATGGGGTGGAATTAGAAAGTAACCATAGCCTTATCAAAGACCAGTTCCGCAAACTGGCGTCTCTGGGTCCGCTGGCCCGTTGTAGCAGTGGGTCTGCTAACACAACGAGCAGCAATCAGTCAGACCAGAAACAGGTTAAGGTATTGCAGTTAATCAATGCCTATCGATTCCGGGGGCATCAGCATGCCAACCTCGATCCGCTGGGATTGTGGAAACAGGAACGGGTCAGAGACCTGGAGTTGTCGCATCACAATCTATCCGAGACGGACTTTGATACGGTTTTTAACGTAGGTTCTTATGCCATCGGCAAAGAAACTATGGCATTAGGCGAGCTGTTTAAGTCATTAAACAGAACCTACTGTAGCTCTATCGGTGCAGAATACATGCACATTACCGATACTGAGCAAAAACGCTGGTTACAGCAACGTATTGAGTCGGTCGAATCACGTCCGCAAATGGAACGTGACACCAAAGTCAGCCTGCTTAAAGGGCTGGTTGCCGCCGATGGTATGGAAAAGTATCTGGGGGCAAAGTTCCCGGGTGCCAAACGCTTCTCACTGGAAGGTGGCGATGCGTTAATTCCTATGCTTAAAGGGCTGATCACTGAAGCCGGTACACAAGGCACCAAAGAAGTCGTGGTGGGTATGGCTCACCGTGGTCGTCTTAACGTGCTGGTTAACGTACTGGGTAAAAACCCCTCTGTATTGTTCGACGAGTTCGCTGGTAAGCACGATCAAAGTCTGGGTGCCGGTGACGTAAAATACCACGCCGGTTATTCGTCTGACTTTGCCACACCAGGTGGTAACGTTCACCTGGCGCTGGCGTTTAACCCGTCGCATCTGGAAATTGTTAACCCGGTGGTGATGGGCTCTGTACGTGCCCGTCTTGACCGTCGTGAGAACAGTGCACTTAAAGTGTTACCGGTGACTATTCACGGTGACTCGGCCATTGCCGGTCAGGGTGTGGTTCAGGAAACCTTCAATATGTCACAAACCCGCGGTTTTGCAGTGGGTGGTACGGTACGTATTGTTATTAACAACCAGGTTGGTTTTACCACCTCTAAAATTGAAGATACCCGTTCGACGCAATACTGTACGGATATTGCCAAGATGGTGCAGGCACCGATTCTCCACGTCAACTCTGACGACCCGGAAGCAGTGTTATTTGTCACCAAACTGGCGCTTGATTTCCGTAACAAATTTAAGCGTGATGTGGTTATCGATTTGGTGTGTTACCGTCGTCATGGTCACAACGAATCAGACGAGCCGAATGCCACGCAGCCGGTAATGTATCAAAAAATCAAAAAGCATCCTGTGCCGCGTGATTTGTACGCCGACCAGCTCATTGCCGAAGGCGTAATGACGAAACAGGACGTGGATAAGATGATCGAAGACTACCGGGCAGCCCTGGATCACGGCGCTTGCGTAGTTGAAGAATGGCGTCCGATGACCGAGCACTCGGTTGACTGGCATCCGTACCTTGGTCATGACTGGGATACACCCTATGACGGTTCAATGACGCTGGATGAACTAAAGTCACTGGGCGAACGTCTGGTGACATATCCTGACGAAGTGAAACTGCAGTCGCGGGTAAATAAAGTGTATACCGACCGTAAAGCCATGATGGCCGGCGAGCGCAGCCTCGACTGGGGTATGGCCGAACTGTTAGCGTATGCCTCCATCGTTAAAGGTGGCACCAGTATTCGTCTTACAGGTCAGGATTCAGGTCGTGGTACCTTCTTCCACCGTCATGCTGTACTGCACAATCAGGCCGATGCGTCGACCTACATGCCGTTGCAGCACATCAGCGAAGATCAGGAAGCGATTGAAATCTATGACTCCGTGCTGTCTGAAGAAGCCGTTATGGCGTTTGAGTATGGTTATGCTACTGCTGAACCTACCTGTCTGACCATCTGGGAAGCACAGTTTGGTGATTTCGCCAACGGTGCGCAGGTAGTATTTGACCAGTTCTTAAGTTCAGGTGAAGCTAAGTGGGGACGTCTGTGTGGACTAACTGTACTGTTACCCCATGGCTATGAAGGACAGGGTCCGGAGCACAGCTCTGCTCGCCTTGAACGCTTCCTGCAATTATGTGCTGACCACAACTGGCAGGTCTGTGTACCGTCTACGCCAGCTCAGGTATACAACATGATCCGCCGTCAGGTGGTGCGTCCAATGCGTAAGCCACTTATTGTGATGTCGCCTAAATCATTATTACGTCATCCGATGGCAGTTTCTTCACTGGAAGAACTGGCCGAAGGCGTTTTTTATAACGTGATTGGTGAAGTTGACGAACTGCCGGCTAAAGATGTTAAACGTGTTGTGATGTGTTCGGGCAAAGTGTATTACGACTTGCTGGACCAACGCCGTAAAAATGAACAAACCGACGTCGCCATTATTCGTCTGGAACAGTTGTATCCGTTCCCGCAGGAAGAATGTGCGAAAATCGTGGCTGAATACAGCCATGTAAAAGACTGGGTTTGGTGTCAGGAAGAGCCACAAAATCAGGGCGCCTGGTATTGTAGCCAACATCACTTCTGGCAGGTAATCCCAGATGGTGCCAAATTAACATATGCGGGACGTGCGGCTTCAGCTTCGCCTGCCGTAGGTTATTTATCCGTTCACAACCAGCAACAAAAATCCCTGGTTGAAGACGCTCTCACGATAAAATAAGGAACAGAGATGACAATTGAGATAAAAGTTCCGGTTCTACCCGAGTCAGTTGCCGACGCCACGATTGCAACCTGGCACGTAAAAGCCGGGGACAGTGTAAAACGTGACCAGAACCTGGTAGACATTGAGACAGACAAGGTAGTACTGGAAGTCGTTGCCCCTGCAGATGGTGTTATCGGTGAGATTATCGATGAAGAAGGTGCAACCGTACTTGGCGAACAAGTAATAGCTAAACTGGAAGAGGGCGGTGCTGCACCGGCCAAGTCAGAAAGCAAAGCGGAAGCCGCGCCAGCCAAAGCAGAAGCGCCGGCAGCAGAAGAAGCGAGCGGTGAAACGGTCGACATCAAAGTCCCTGTTCTGCCTGAGTCAGTCGCCGATGCTACGATTGCAACCTGGCATGTTGGTCCCGGTGAAAAAGTGAGCCGTGACCAGAACCTGGTTGATATCGAGACTGATAAAGTGGTCCTCGAAGTGGTAGCGCCGGCAGACGGTTCTATCTCTGAAATCCTGGCCGACGAAGGTGCCACGGTGACCGCAGAAGAAGTGATTGCTAAATTTACCGAAGGTGCAGGTGCGTCAGCGCCAGCTGCGGCTGCTGAAGAAAGCAGTGACGACGGTGACAGCGATGCATTAAGCCCTTCAGTACGTCGTTTATTAGCAGAAAAAGGTGTCGATCCGGCGAAAGTGAAAGGTTCAGGTAAAAATGGCCGCATTACGAAAGAAGATGTGGAACAGTATCTGAAGTCTGACAGCAAGCCAGCTGCAAGCAGTGCTGCGTCGACTGAAGCACCAGCCGCTCCGGCCGGTGAGCGCAGTGAGAAACGTGTACCAATGACTCGCCTGCGTAAGACCATAGCTAACCGTCTGTTGGAAGCGAAAAACTCGACTGCCATGTTAACCACGTTTAACGAAGTTAACATGAAGCCTATCATGGAGCTGCGTAAGCAGTATCAGGAAGGGTTTGAGAAGCGTCACGGTATTCGTTTAGGTTTCATGTCTTTCTATGTGAAGGCGGTCACCGAAGCGCTTAAGCGTTTCCCTGAGGTTAATGCCTCATTAGACGGTGATGACATTGTTTATCACAACTACTTTGATATCTCGATCGCGGTATCGACCCCGCGTGGACTGGTCACTCCGGTACTGAAAGATTCAGATACCCTGGGGATGGCCGGCATTGAAAAAGGCATCAAAGAACTGGCAATTAAAGGCCGTGACGGCAAGCTGTCTATGGCAGAGCTGCAAGGTGGTAACTTCACCATCACCAACGGTGGTGTGTTTGGTTCACTGATGTCGACGCCAATCATTAACCCGCCACAAAGCGCGATCCTGGGTATGCACAAAATTCAGGACCGTCCAATGGCGGTTAATGGCAAAGTTGAAATTTTACCAATGATGTATCTCGCGTTGTCTTACGACCACCGGATCATCGATGGCAAAGAATCGGTAGGCTTCCTGGTCACCGTTAAAGAAATGCTGGAAGATCCAACACGTCTGCTTCTGGATGTGTAAGACTTTCGTAGCATAACTATGTGTAAGGATGATACTCATGTATCATTCTTACATGCTGGTATTTGGGGACGGATACCAGTTGGGAATTAGTCGAGCCAGAAAATGGCTTTCGTTTAAATAAAAATCGGAAAGAAACACCATGAATTTGCATGAATACCAAGGTAAGCAGCTATTCAAAGAATACGGCTTACCTGTTTCTGAAGGATACGCATCAGATACCCCTCAAGGTGCAGTAGAAGCTGCAGACCGTATTGGCGGTAACGAATGGGTAGTTAAATGTCAGGTCCACGCTGGTGGCCGTGGTAAAGCTGGCGGTGTTAAGCTGGTAAAAACCAAAGACGAAATTCGCGCTTTTGCTGAAAAGTGGTTAGGCAAAAACCTGGTGACATTCCAGACTGACGAAAATGGTCAGCCTGTTAGCAAGATCTTAGTGGAATCTTGCACTGATATCGCAAACGAATTGTATTTAGGTGCTGTGGTTGACCGTGGTACTCGCCGCGTTGTCTTTATGGCATCTACTGAAGGCGGTGTTGAGATTGAAACCGTTGCAGAAGAAACGCCAGAGAAGATTTTAAAAGCTGAAATTGACCCGATTGTTGGTCCTCAGCCTTACCAGGCACGCGAAATGGCGTTTGCTCTGGGTCTTCAGGGAGTTCAAATTAAACAGTTCGTACAGATCTTTATGGGTCTGGCGAAAATGTTTGAAGACCTTGATCTGGCGCTGATTGAAATCAATCCGCTGGTTATCAAGGATGATGGTAACCTGCATTGCCTCGACGCTAAATTAGGCGTAGACAGCAACGCAATGTACCGTCAGCCAAAATTGAAAGACATGAAAGATCCTTCTCAGGAAGACGCCCGTGAAGCGCACGCAGCACAGTACGAACTGAACTACGTAGCACTGGACGGAAACGTTGGCTGTATGGTTAACGGTGCAGGTCTGGCCATGGGTACCATGGACATCGTAAACCTGCACGGCGGTAGGCCTGCTAACTTCCTGGATGTTGGTGGTGGCGCGACGAAAGAGCGTGTTGCTGAAGCATTCAAAATTATCCTGTCTGATGACAACGTGAAAGCCGTTCTGGTTAACATCTTCGGTGGTATCGTTCGTTGTGACATGATTGCAGAAGGTATCATCGGCGCCGTTAAAGAAGTTGGCGTTGAAGTACCAGTAGTTGTACGTCTTGAAGGTACTAATGCAGAACTGGGCCGTGAAGTACTGGCGAGTTCTGAATTGGATATCATCGCTGCAGAATCATTAACTGATGCAGCAGAAAAAGTTGTTGCAGCTGCGGAGGGCAAATAATGTCAGTTTTGATCGGTAAAGATACTAAAGTTATCTGTCAGGGTTTCACTGGCGGTCAGGGTACTTTCCACTCTGAACAAGCCATTGCCTACGGTACACAAATGGTTGGCGGTGTTACGCCTGGTAAAGGTGGTACTGAGCACTTAGGTCTGCCAGTATTCAACACGGTACGTGAAGCGGTTGAAGCAACTGGTGCAACAGCATCTGTGATTTATGTACCAGCCCCATTCTGTAAAGATTCTATTGTTGAAGCGGTTGATGCCGGTATCGAATTAGTGGTTTGTATCACTGAAGGTATCCCTACACTTGACATGCTTTACGTTAAAGAATACGTGAATGCCAAAGGCGCTCGCATGATTGGTCCAAACTGTCCGGGTGTTATCACTCCGGGTGAGTGTAAGATTGGTATCATGCCTGGCCATATCCATAAGCCTGGAAAAGTAGGTATTGTTTCACGCTCTGGTACCCTGACGTACGAAGCGGTTAAGCAAACTACTGATGAAGGCTTTGGTCAGTCAACTTGTGTTGGTATTGGTGGTGACCCAATCCCAGGTTCTAACTTCATCGATATTCTGAAGTTGTTCCAGGACGATCCGCAAACCGAAGCAATCGTAATGATTGGTGAAATCGGTGGTACTGCAGAAGAAGAAGCGGCTGCGTTTATCAAAGAAAACGTGACTAAGCCTGTGGTTTCTTATATCGCTGGTGTTACGGCGCCTCCGGGCAAACGTATGGGTCACGCTGGTGCGATTATCGCTGGCGGTAAAGGTACTGCAGATGAAAAATTTGCAGCCCTTGAAGCAGCAGGTGTTAAAACTGTTCGCTCTCTGGCCGAAATTGGTAAAGCACTGCGCGAGCAAACTGGTTGGTAATCACCGCTGGTTTAGCGCGTTTGCGTTAGCAAATTATAGTTTAATAAAAGCCCGCTTTTTGCGGGCTTTTTTATTATTTATCAAAAAGATACGCTAAAAAAGCTCACTCAATAAACTACCTCATTTACCACTATAATTCAGTTGTGAAAAATATGTAAAAAAAGTTAACTGAATACGTATGCATGACATTTTCAGTTGTTAACCCAGCACTTAGTATGAAATCCGGTAATCAAACCGGCGAAATGTTGCACAGCATTTCTCAACATAACTAATAATGGGGAAAACATGAAAACGTTCAAACCCAGTGCTATCACTCTGGCACTATTAACCAGTGGGTTGGTTTTCACTAGTTATCCGCTTTTGGCACAGGAAAGTGAGCAAACAGAGCAGGGCGAAGCTATCGAGCGTATTGAAGTACGTGGTTTTAGCAGCAGTCTTATTCAGTCACTTAACCAAAAGCGTTTTGGTGATACCGTTTCAGAACAACTCTCAGCTGATGATTTAGGTGGCTTGCCCGATGTCAGTATGGCTGACGCCTTAACCCGGTTGCCCGGTATTTCAGCAGTTCGTACCGGTGGTCAGGCGGCCGAAATCAATATCCGGGGCTTATCCGGCGATTTTGTCTTCTCAACACTCAACGGCAGGGAACAGGTATCCACCAGTGGTAGCCGTTCCATCGAATTTGATCAGTATCCCTCTGAGTTAATTAATTCAGCGGCGGTGTATAAATCACCCAAAGCCTCGTTAATCGAAGGCGGGGTGGCCGGAACCGTTGAATTACAAACTGCCAGCGCACTGGCCAAGGATGACAAACACACTTTCAATGCCAATGTTCGGGGCATGTTTAACGACCGGGCCATCGAAGTAGCAGATGCTGAGGAGTTTGGTCATCGGTTGAGTTTTTCCTATCAGGGTAAGTTTCTGGATGACACGCTGGGGGTATCCTTAGGTTACGCGAGATTATACCAACCCAGTGTTTCGACCCAGTTTATCGGTTTTGCCTATAACGCTGAAGTAGATGTGGACGGCGTTGCCGGCGATGAGGATAACTATAATCCTAACTCTGATGTGGCGAGGGAAGATCAGTGTGTTGAGTGCGAACTCATTTCCGAAGGCTTTGAGATGCAGCATAAAGGCGGTGAAGAAACCCGTAATGGTTATGTTGCAGCCATTGAATGGGCGCCGCTCGATAACTTCATTTTAAAGGCCGATGCCTTTGTCTCAAAATTTGATTCCCAGGCATTCGCCAGAGGCTTTCGGGTAAAACTGGGCGGCGTTAATACCGAAATCTACAATCCTACCATCGTTAATAACAGTGTGGTCGGTGGTACTTTTGTGCGTTCAGACAGCAGCGAAACGCGGATTGAACTGGTCAATGATGATAACCAGGATTTCGATAAAGTGGAAAGCTATGGTGTTAATGCTGACTGGCAGATAACCGATAACTTCGCCGCGCAGTTTGATATTGCTTTATCCAAAGCTAACAGTAACTTCCGTAATGGATTGCTGTGGTCTCTGGTGGGCGATGATGCCACCTCCGCTAGTCCCCGGTTTGATGAGAATATTCAAATTTCTTACCTGCTTAATGGGTTGAATTTACCTGATTTACAGTTTAATCAGGCCGATGCTTTCACCGATACCGACCGGGTGATGGTCAGTAAATACGGTATTTACCCTTATGTTAACAGCGACGAGCTGGATGCTTACCGGGCCGATTTTCAGTACTTTATTGATACCAATATAATCTCATCCATTGAATTTGGCGGACGCTATTCGGATCGTACTTACAGTAACGACCGCTCAGTGTTTGAATACGGCAATGATCAGGCTTTTTCTTCCAGCCAACCGCCGCTGCGTCTGACTGATGATTTGGCTGACGTCGTCAGCTGGCAGGGTGACTTTGCCTATTTCCCTAATTACCTGTCCATTAATCTTGGTAAAGCGCTGGATGCCTGGTTTCCTTCGGGCATTCCACAGCCGGCTCAAACCTGGGGAGCAGGCGACCCCGGGGTAATCAATGGTCCTGCCGATGCCACTGTCTCTACCGCGTGGTCGGTACTGGAAAGTGGCGAAGTCTTTGAAACGGTTTCTGCCGCCTATCTGATGGCGAATATCGATACCGAAATCGGTGGTTTACCGATTACAGGTAACATTGGCGTGCGCTATGTGAAATCCAAACAGAGCTCGACAACGCTGCAACGGGCGACCATGTTTGTGGAAGATCCGGTTACCGGTCAGGACGTAGAGGTCAGCGATCCCACCGCCGGAGCGCAGAATATCGTTGATGAACTTGGCTATATCAATAATTTTTATCGTCCGGCCATACTGACCTATGAATATACCGATGTGCTGCCATCGATTAACTTAAACTTCAAGCTCACGGACAACTCACAACTTCGTGTGGCGGCGGCTAAGGTAATGGGGCGCGCACCGATTAACCGCTTCGCGGCCAATGCCTCAACCAATGTGGAGCTTATCAGTGCCACACAAAACCGTGATTCTGGTGAAATTACTTTATCAAACCAACAAGCCCGCGTTTCCGGTTCGTCAAATAACAGCCCTTACCTGGATCCGTTTTACGCCACGCAATATGACATTTCCTACGAGCACTACTTTGACGACAGTGATGGGGCCATTGTGATTGCCGGTTTTTATAAAAACATCGAGTCGTTTATCGAGAATATCGCCATTGAACCTTATGACTTTGAGGGCAATGGTTTTGTGGTACCGGATTCAGTGACCGTACCGGTGTTTTATGAAGCCGATTACCCGGGGCAGGCGCCTGAGCCGGTTGTTGATGTCACCGGTGCGCCAGTTACTGTTACTGTCCCCACTACAGATGGCCGCTATGAAACCGCCATCAATAATGCCCGGGGCGGTTATATTAGAGGGATCGAGCTCGCGTATACTCAGATATACAGCGGCTTACCCGGTATGTTGTCGGGCCTGGGGGTGAATGCCAGTTATTCCTACACCGAAAGTGAAATACAGCGCACCGTCGGCAATGGCGTTTTTGCCAGTCAGTTGCCGGGTCTGTCTGAAAATGTCGCCACAGTAACTGTTTTCTGGGAATACGAAGGGTTTGAAACCCGGGTTTCCGGACGTTATCGCGATGCGTTCGTCTCTAAGCAGGTCGCGGTCAACGATCAGACCGTTAATTTTGATTCTGAATTAGTGGTGGACTATCAGGCTTCTTATGAAATCAATGACAACTTAAGCCTGTTGTTCCAGGTGAATAATCTGACCGATGAGCCCACCAAAAGCTACTTCACCTCGCCTGAACAAACCGGAACCATTCAGTTCTTCGGCACCCAATACTTCCTGGGGATGACTTACTCGCTATGAATATTTTTACTCAATCCACAGCATCCACCGCTATGCTGTATAAACTACTGGCTGGCTTAATGATAGTAATGGTGCTCACCCTTACCGGGTGTGGCAGTTCAGGCACCGATTCTGGCTCGAATGATTTACTGGTCTGTGATGCGCCTTTGGTGCCGGATGCAACCGGGATGATGTGCGTGGCCAAGCCTGCGATTGATTGCGATCCGCCCACGGTGCCCAATGAAGACAACAGCGCTTGTGTGGTAGGTGCTGATCCGACACTGGATGATCCGGTATATTTTCCTGCCGCTGACCAGGCTGTGTTGTATTACAACCGGGCAGGAGTAGGGGCGTCTAATGATCCGGGTGACAGTGCCTATGATGGCTGGAAGCTGCATACCTGGAATAATGATGCCTGTGATGCGTACGCCGATGGCGATACTGACTGGGCCAATGGTCGGGCAATCACAGGGATTGACCCTAACTATGGCGCTTACTGGGTACTGGATCTTAAACCGGGTATAGCCGGCACACCTGGCGCTTGTCATAATTTTATTATTCATCAGGGCACCGATGATGCGGGTAAAGAACTGGGCGGTGGCGACTTTGCAGCACCGTTGGATCAGGAGGATGAAACCTTTACCCGGATGAATTTTACGTTATCCGGTGTACCCCAGGTATTTGAGTTTCCACTCCTGTCTCTTGGCCCGCAACCTGTCAAAATAGAAGGCGCTGGTGCGCACTGGCTGGATACTCAGGTGGTGTTATGGGATACGCCGGATGGGGTGGAAACCGTAAAGTTACATTATTCAGCGGCGGCAGAACTGGCTACCTCGGTGGAAACCGGTCTCAACGGTACCGCTATCGAGCTCAGTCCTACCACACTGACTGAAGAACAGGTCGCTATAGCGCCACACCTGGCTTCGTTGCCAGCATTTGAAGGGGACTGGACCAGCGATGAGGCCAAAGCCGTGCTCAAAACCCAGGTGGTGGTTGGCGGCTATGCCAGTGATGGTACCTTATTGGCTGCCACGCGACTGCAGCATGCCAATGTACTCGACCAGTTGTATACCCGTGGTGAAAATGATGCCGATGAAGTCATGCTCGGCGGCGTGTATTCAGAACAAGGTATACGCGCATCTGTTTGGGCACCCACGGCAACGGAAGTGAACTTGTTGGTCTTTAATGACAATAAGACTCTGGCGAACCGTTATACAATGACACTTGATGACGCGTCGGGGGTATGGTCTTATGCCGGTGATGACAGTCTCGACCGTAAACTGTATCGCTATGAAGTTACCGTGTTTCATCCTTCTCTGGAAGAGATGGCGACGCTCGAAGTAACCGACCCGTATTCGCTTTCCCTGTCGACCAACGGACGCTTTTCACGCTTTGTGAATTTAAGTGATGAATCGCTGAAACCAGACGGTTGGGATACCCAGTGGATCCCGGAGATTGCGAATCCGGAAGATGCGGTGATTTACGAAGGGCATGTGCGCGACTTCAGTATTCGCGATAGGTCTACCAGTGAAACCAATCGTGGTAAATACCTGGCCTTTACTGAAACCGGCAGCGATCCGGTAAATCACTTACAGACTTTGGCTGATGCGGGATTAACTCACTTTCACATTCTGCCCAGCAATGACATTGCCACCATCGATGAAGACCCGGCCAATACTGTGGACATCTACGATACAGTGGGTCAGTTGTGCGTGAAAAAGCCGGATTCTCAGGTGTGTAATGAAGAAGATGCCAACAGCATTTTACTGGATGTCTACAACAGCTACGACCCGCTATCCCAGGCGGGCAGTGCCCAGGCGCTGACTCAGGACTTACGCAGTGTCGACAGCTTTAACTGGGGTTATGACCCGCATCATTTCAGTGCACCGGAGGGGAGTTATGCGTCCAGTGCAGAAGGGGTTGAGCGGATCATTGAAATGCGCGCTATGGTAAAGGCCCTGCACGAGATTGGCCTGCGGGTAGCCCTTGATGTGGTCTATAACCACACCAATGCGTCGGGCATTTTTACTAAATCGGTACTCGATAAAGTGGTGCCCGGTTACTACCATCGTTATGAAACGGATACCGGCGCTATTGTGCGGGAAACCTGTTGCGAGGATACCGAGCCGCGTAATGTGATGATGGAAAAGCTGATGCTGGACTCATTGTCGATGTGGGCCACTGAATACAAGTTTGATGCTTTCCGCTTTGACATAATGAGCCAGTCGACCAAAGACAGCATGGTGCGCTTAGGTGAAGCCATTCAGGCTATCGATCCGGATAACTACTTTTACGGTGAAGGCTGGAACAAGATAGATCGTGGTTACGAGCAGGCTAACCAGCTGAATATGGCCGGTACTGAAATTGGAACCTACAATGACCGCTTGCGTGATGCCATCCGCTATGGTCATATTTTTAACCCCGACAGTGATTCAGCGCTGTATGAACAGGATCGCGTTAAAATGGGCATGGCCGGCACGCTGGCTGATTTTGTATTAAACACCTCAGGCGGACGCGCTACCACCGCCTCGGCACTAGGTGGTTATGCCAAAGATCCTGCCGACATTATCAATTATGTGTCCAAGCACGATAATGAAACCCTGTGGGATCAGCTCAACTACGTGTTACCAGAGTCGCTGACCCTTCACGAACGAGTGCGGGCGCAAAATGCCGGTATGGGAATTACTTTGTTATCCCAGGGCATTCCATTCTTACAGATGGGCGGTGATATGTTGCGTTCTAAATCCATGGATCGCGACAGCTACGACTCCGGTGACTGGTTTAACTACGTTGATTTCACCATGCAAACCAACAACTGGAATGTGGGTTTACCGCTGGCTGAGAAAAACGAGGCCCGCTGGTCAGAAATGGGCCAGTTTGTGTCATCGCCTGAACGGGCTGCCAGCATGACGGAAATTGAACTGGCGGCAGAGGTGTTTAAGGAATTCCTTACCATTCGCCAGACCAGTCCGTTATTCCGACTCACCACTGCCGACGAGATCATGCAGCGGGTAGGTTTTCATAACTTGGGTACCCGCCAGCAGGTGGGCCTGATAGCCATGAGCATTGACGACGGCTATAACAGTGAGGCAGAAACCCTGCTTACCGACATCGATGTTAATTATGATGCCGTGATGGTAATGGTAAATACCGGTTATGAGGAAAAGACCCTGAGCGTCAATACCGCTAGTGGTTTTATGCTGCACCCGGTTCAGCAAAGCTCTTACGACAGCACCGTACGCGGCGCTTATTTCACCGAAGATCAAGCGGGCAATGGCAGCTTTACCGTGCCAGCGCTCACCATCGCGGTATTTGTTAAGCCGCAGGCAGGCGCCCAGGGATATGGTCTGGCGAGTTATGCCACGGCGGGTGCGCCGGATGTTGTGCCTTACGGTGATATGCCGGTTTATCTGCGCGGCAGCATGAATGGTTGGGGGACAGACGGTGAATTCAGTTATCAGGGTAACGGTATCTATACCGCAGCAGCCCAGTTAACTGCGGGTAACCAGTATGAGTTTAAGTTTGCCTCCGAAGATTGGGCAACGGTTAACTTTGGTGCAGCCAATGCGTCTGAAGCAAGCGTTACCGAGGGCGAACCCGTGGCGCTGGGCACCACTAACAATAATCTGTTCTTTACCCCCATAATCGATGCTACTTATCTGTTTACCGTAGATGCCAGCGATCCGCAGGCGCCGGTATTAACGGTAGAAAATGAGGAGCCTTATGCGGGAACCGAAGTCTATCTGCGAGGCGGCTTTAACGGCTGGGGCACCGATACACCGCTCATCTATCAGGGCAGTCGTCAGTATCAGGTGGCCATGTCGCTAACGGCTGGCAGCTACGAGTTTAAGGTGGCTTCCGAAGACTGGGCAACCGTGAACCTGGGGGCCATATCAGGCGCGGATGCTGATAAACAGGTTATGGTCGGTGCTACCACTTACCTGGCGGCCACCAATGACAACCTGGTGTTGACCATTGAAGAAGACGGTGACTATGTGTTTGTTCTTGATGCGACCGATAAGGCCGAACCTGTACTCAAAGTATTCAATGAGCAATTCTTTGGCAGTACTCCGGTTTATCTGCGCGGAGGCATGAATGGCTGGGGCACTGATGATGAGCTTATTTATCAGGGCGCTGGCGTGTATGCCGTTGATATTACCCTGGGCGGTGGTGCTACCGAGTTTAAGGTGGCCTCAGAAGACTGGGCGACGGTGAATCTGGGCAATCCGGACGATGCCCTTACCAATACCGTTGAAGAGGGGGTTGGTAAGGTTCTGGGCTCCAGTAATAACAATCTGATGATTGAACTGGCAGCCGGCACCTACGAGTTCAGGGTAACCGGACCGGATGCTTCCCAACCCATCCTGACGGTTGTTGCGAAATAACCCTGACTTGTTGTACCGTAAAAGCGCGCCTGGTTTCCGGCGCGCTTTTTTTTGGGGAAATGATAATGCGCAGGTTCGCATGTTTACTGTTAGTTAGCTGGTGTTTGATGGCATCTGTGCCGTCTTATGCTGATGAGCCCCAGATGGATCTGGCGCCTGCCTATACCTGGCTGGAGTTACTCGACAACGGCCGTTATTACCAAACCTGGCAATATGCCAGCCAGAAGTTTAAACAGCGCATTGATGCCTCGCAGTGGGATCAGGTGCTAAAAGGCACTCGTGCAAAACTGGGCGAATTAAAAAACCGCAACCTTATCGGTTACGGTAAGCGTAATAAGTTCAGTGGTTTACCCGATGGTGACTACTGGGTGCTGAAGTTTGCCAGTGAGTATGCCAAGGCCAGTGCACTGAGTGAAATACTGGTGTTAACCGAGGAGCAGGGTAAGCTGCAGGTTGTGGCGTACTTCATTCAGTAGAGGCATTGATAGCAAAATCTGCCTGCACCGCCAGATGGTCTGAATAATGGCGATAATCCTTATCGGTTAATCGTCCATTTGAGCCGACTTTGAGTTCAGGGCTGGTCCATATTCTGTCCAGTTTGAAGAGCGGCAGGTGACTGGGAAAGCTGCGGCCGGTATGGAGCTGCTGAAACTCATCATCGAGACGCTTGAACAACCGGGTATTAAGCCACCATTCATTCATGTCGCCGCCCAGGCAAGCGGGCATTCGGTTACGTTCGTTAATGGACTGCATTATTTCGTGCAATCGTCTGGCCTGATAGGCGCGTTCCTTCTTTTGCAGACCCAGATGGGCGTTAAGCAGGCTAAGCGGCTGCTTATTCAGTGTAACGACCACATGTTGCAAAGTACGCGGTTCGCGGTTGGGTACGCTGATATTAAATTGCTGGCGGTGTAATACCGGGTGGCGGGTGAGTATGGCGTTGCCATACCACCCGTGTTTGGTCGTTACCGTTGGGGCTGGTATCAGCATGTATTTACCTTCAGCACAAATGGCACTGATATCGTCACAGACTTCACGTTCGGCGGAGCGGGTATCCATTTCCTGCAATAATACGAAGTCTGCGTTCTGGTCGGCGAGGAAGCGACCGATACGGGCGTAGTCCTGAATGCCATCCCGGCCTACGCCACTGTGCAGGTTATACGTAATTACGCGATACATTCTTCAGATTCTTCCTTTGCCTGTTCTTTTTTCGCCTGATACATCTTAGCCATTTTTTGTGAGCCAACGATCATGGCCAGCCAGAACACCAGGCCACCTACCAGATAGGTAACGGTTTCAGCCGATGGGTTTTTAAATATTTGCATAATCGAGTCGCCCACCAGACCTTTTGCCACCATTTGTGGTGCCATGCCTAAGAAGGTGCCCAACAAAAATTGCAGCATACTAATAGAGGAAATACCGGCTACCAGATTAACTAAGCTGAATGGCGCTACCGGCAGCATACGAATTGCCGCAACCCCGATGATGCCGCTTTTCTTAAGCTTCTCGTCTACCGCTTCCACTTTGGGACCACCCAGTTTACGCAGTCCGGCGTTACCCAGCAATTTGCCAATCAGGAAGGTAGTACCGGCACTTAATAAAGCCCCGACTATGCCGTAAATAGGCCCCCATATAGGGCCAAAGATAGCGGCTACGGCCAGTGATAACACGGTAACCGGGAAGAATAGTAAGCCGCCTACCAGGTACACCAGTAATACGGTGGGTAAGGCAAAATAAGTGCCGCGACTTTCCTCCAGAAACGCCTGTATGCGGTCGCCGTCGAGCCAGGGAACCGTATTACTGATAAGGATCAGCGCGACGGCTATTAATGCCAGAATGATAACGCCAAGCGTAATCATGATGGTACGGCGACGGGGGTTGGTGATAGCACTGAATTTACCGTGAAAGTCAGGAATAGCCGGGCCAAGCGGCTCTTCCGGATCGGATATGCTGCGAAACACGTTGGTTTCAGAGGCAGTGGTAAACTCGCTGTCATCAATTTCTGTCAGCACGTAACCATGAGCCAGTTGACCGTCCATAATGGCTTGTACCGGTGCTTCACTGTCGACAAGTGCTTGCATCTGGTCGGTTTCACGGCCGCTGTGCTCAGCCAGCAGGTCGTTGCGAACAAATTCTATACAGCGCTGATTTTCTGGTGTGCTGCCATGGAATATTAAATCCACTTCGGTATCCAGTGTCATTGACCGGTTACTCAAATTAGACGAGCCGATCACCAGGTATTTGTTGTCGATGGTCATGACCTTTGAGTGCACTCGCTTGTAAGCCATGCGCCCCTGCTGATCGCGAATTGACGAGTAAGTCATCATTACGCGGTCGTCGTCGATATCCTGTTCAATAATATCTTTAAAGGTAATGCGACTGGCCCAGTAAGCCTCAGATTCAAACAGGCCTTTTGGATCGTAAGAACTGACGATAACCACATTCAGTTGCGGGCATTCTTTCAGACGTTTGTTGATCGCCTGAGCAATTTCTTCACGCGTTGCAAATTGATTTTCGATATAGATAAAGTGCTCGGCCTGACCAATCAGATCGAGCAGCATATGCCGGACTTCCTGGACCAGTTCTGTATCGTCCATTTCCGGAATTGTGCGGGCAATCGCGCATTCGGCGTCGGTAAAACACGGTGACACGCCATCAGGCCAGCAGCGTGGTAACTCGTCAGAATTACCTTCAGGAAACGCAATGGTCTCGATAGGCGTTTCGGCGATACGGTTCCAGCGCCAATGAGCCAGCTCAGCAAAGTGTTTAACCAGCGGACCGCTCGATACAATTTGTACATCGTGAAACGGACCGTATTCGCCGTCAGGGCCATTTCTACCGGGCTCATCAATTTTATGTTCCCGGGTATCCCAGCGGTGCAGCGCTACGTCCATACCTCCGG
Source organism: Alteromonas sp. 4NH20-0104 (assembly GCF_057547795.1). Taxonomy (NCBI): domain Bacteria; kingdom Pseudomonadati; phylum Pseudomonadota; class Gammaproteobacteria; order Alteromonadales; family Alteromonadaceae; genus Alteromonas; species Alteromonas sp. 4NH20-0104. The sequence continues at coordinate 141,777 of NZ_BAAJLP010000007.1, forward strand.
AAAAAACCACCTCGTTATCGATAATCACAATCTTCTGGTGCTGAGAGCCGCCCATGGGAATAGAATCATCGAGGATTGCCTGGACATTATCAGGGGTTTTATCCTGCCACACTTCCAGGGCCCACATTTCGCGCTGATCGAAAAATGCAAATGACGAATCCCAGCGTAATAGATAAATATTAAGATCTGGGTTTTGCTCAGCCTTCCAGCGGATAAGATCGCCGATGCGGGAAGGGGCTTCAGATTGCTCTTCTTCTTCACCGTGAAGCAGGCGGATACGGCTGTCGATATCCCAGCCCACAATGATAATTTGTTTTTCGGCCTTGCAAATGCTCGAGTGCAGGGCGCGATAGTAATTGGCACAGTCGATAAGCGGGCTGGAATAGCAGGCTTGCGTCTCCTGCCAACAGTTTTTGCCTGCGTTGAAAATAGTTTGTTCGGTCATAATAAGCCCCTGATTTCCCTTATCCTTGATAAACAATGTCGCTGATATTCTGTCAGTTAATGTCAGGACCTGAAGATTAATTACCTGATAGGATTGCAGGAATTATACCGCTTGAATTATTCATGCAGTTGTTTTTAAGTTATTGAAAATTTTACTTATAATTTCGACTGATTGGCGATTTACAGGGTAAGTCTGGATCCGGCAGGCAAAAATTTCTCGCTGGTTTGTAGGATTTGCCCGGCCGGCAATTATTGCCCACCGGTGACCGGGTGACGTATTCGCAGTTGTGATTTTGTCTAAGGTGTCTAAAATGCCAGTTCTTCAAACAGGAGATTTAACGTGTACCGTGCAGTGACCATTGGTTTACAAAACCCCAAATCTGCGACTAACGTTGCCAGCATACTGCGCGCAGCGGGATGTTTTGGTGTCAGCAGCGTATTTTACACCGGCCAGCGTTTTCGTCATGCCAAGGAATTTAATGCCGATACCAAGGCTTATCACCGGGTTATTCCTACCGTGGGAGTAGACCACCTGGAGACCGTCATTCCAGCAGGGGCATGTGTAGTGGGGGTTGAGCTGGTGGAAGGGGCCACACCGTTACCTGAATTTGCTCATCCGGATAACGCCTTTTATGTCTTTGGTCCCGAGGACGGCAGTATGGATCCTTCCCTGGTGGCGAAGTGCGATCACGTGGTGTACATCCCAACGTTTAACAGCCTTAATCTGGCTGCCACGGTTAATGTGCTGTTGTACGACAGACTGGCTAAAAGTGATTACGACAGCTCGGTTGAGCTGATTCGAAACAGTCGCGATACCAATAATCGTCTGCGCCTGGATTAATGCGTTACCGGCATCTTAAGGGTGCTGGCAAGCAACTCGTCAATCCGCTTGACTGACAGCGGCCGGTAAAAATGGTAACCCTGAAAATTATCGCAACCATGGGTTGCCAAAAACTCAAATTGAGCCTGGGTTTCCACCCCTTCTGCAATGGTATTAAGACCCAGCGTTGAAGCCAGTTCGATAATGGTCGAACAAATTTTGGCATCTTCTTTCTGACTGGCACATTCCAGCACAAAAGAACGGTCTATCTTAAGCACATCTACCGGCAGATTTTTGAGGTAATTCAGCGACGAATAGCCGGTACCGAAGTCATCAATGGAAATCGCGATTTCGAGCCCCTGTAAAACCTGTAACACCTGAATACAACGTTCAATATCGTTGAGAAACACGCTTTCGGTTACCTCAAACTCAATCCAGGCTCCCGGGATCGCAAATTCTTCCATACACTGGTTGAGGAAGGGTAAAAATGTATCTGAGAGTAAGTGTATGCCCGACAAGTTAATCGATACACGGGGGGTTAACGGGTAGTATCTGTGCCAGTTGGCCAGCTGGGCAAACACCAGGCGCAGGATTAATTCTTCCAGCGCGATAATTTGGCCGGACTCTTCGGCCACCGGAATAAACTCTGCCGGAGAAGTATACTTACCCGGGCTCAGTTCGAGTCGCACCAGCGCTTCAAGGCCGACCAGTTCGCGGTTTTTATTGACTTTCGGTTGATAGAACATCACAAATTGTTGCGCTAACTGAATGGCCTGACGCAGGGTCTGCTCAAAGTTAAACTGATCCGAGGCATCCCGGGCCATCGTTAGCTCGAAAATTTTAAAATTATCCCGGCCCGCTTGTTTAGCGTTATACATGGCAATATCAGCTTGTTGAATCAGCGTCATGGGCTGACAATTGCTATCGTTGGAAATACTGATCCCGATACTGGTGGGGATTTTGAGTTCACGCCCTCCCAGATTAACCGCTTCACGCATGGCCTGAAGAATTTTTGTTGCACTGGTGACCACCGATGTTTCATCGTGGCTGCCGGTCATCATGATTACGAACTCGTCACCGCCCCAGCGGCAAATGGTATCCCTTTCGCGAGTAACATTGATAAGCCGGGCGGCAACTTCGGTTAACAACTCGTCACCGGCTTTATGGCCCAGGGTGTCGTTAATCTTCTTAAAACGATCCAGGTCGAGAAAAAATACCGCCACTGAATCTGTTTCCTGATGAATGTTACGCAGGGCTATTTGTAAGGCATCCAGAAAATAGGTGCGGTTATATAACCCCGTCAGCGGGTCGCTGTAAGCCAGCTCGCGGAGTTTTTCCTGCAAGCGCCGCTGGCGCGTAACATCACGAATATGCAAGGTAAACTCATTACTGATACTGCTGCCAAAAGTGGTACCGGTAATGGTAATTTCAGCCGGGAAGGTATCGCTGGTTGAACGGCGCAGAATAAGGGTATTGCGGCGGTTGATCAGTAGCCCACTGGAGGTTACAAATTTACTTCTCAGACTTTCAGTAACTGAAGGGCGGTCTTTCTCAAGTATGAACAGGTCAATAAAATTGCGATTGATCACTTTAGCCTGCAAGCAACCAAAGGTGCGCTCTGCCGCCGGGTTAAACTCAATAATGTTGCCGTCGAGGTTGATGGTAACAATACTGTCCATGGACGAGTTGAGGATAGCACTTTTACGTTTTTCACTGCTTTTAAAGTCGCTTAACAGTGAATCCCGCTGGGTCATTTCATATTGTACGCGTTCGATAACACGATTGTACTGACGGGCAATCTGGCCGACTTCGGTAAAAGGCTCTTCGGGGACCCGCTGGTTAAAGTTGGCTTGCCGTTCCTGTTTATGCATTGAGTTGAGCAGATCGAGCAACTCGGTGGTAGCGTTGTGTTCAGACACATTCATGCCAAGGTATTCCTGTTCCGCACTGACCCGCAATGGAATAAACCGGTTGATAAAGTGCAGCGCCAGCCAGGCCAGCGTAAAACTGAATAAACCAACGACAGTAATTCCGATTAGCTGAATCGCTAACTGAGCCCAGAAAGACGCCGAGAAAACAGTAATAGACTGATGAAAAAACGCCACCGCCAGCGTGCCCCATACCCCGGCGAATAAGTGAGCCGGGACGACACCCAAAGCATCATCGAGACGCATTTTTAACATTAGCCGTTCGCCAGCGTACATCACCAGCCCGGCGATAATACCAATGAGTGCTGCCGCAGCGGGGACGACCACATCAGCACTGGCTGTAATAGCCACCAGACCGGCAATTACGCCGTTGAGCATAATACTGACATCCAGAAAGCGGTGACAGGTAACAAATAATGCGCTGGCGCTGAGACCGCCAAACGCCGCGGCTATGCAGGTATTGACCAGAATTACCGGTACCTGCTCGTTCAGTGTCAGGGTGCTCCCCCCATTAAAACCAAACCAGCCAAGCCAGATGAGTAGGGTACCGAGCACCGATAAGGGCAGGTTGCTGCCAGCAGGGAAGGTATGATTATCATCGAAACGTCCGGTCCGGGCGCCCAGTACGATAATCGCCGCCAGGCTCACCCAGCCCCCGACTGAATGCACCACGGTGGAGCCGGCGAAATCAACAAAGCCCAGGCTTTCAAGCCACCCCGGGTTTTGTGGCGAATACAATGAGCTCCAGGCCCAGTGACCCACGAAGGGATAAATGAGCGTACACAAAACGATGGTGATAATCAGATAACCGCGATAGGACATGCGTTCTGCAACCGCACCCGATACCAGAGTCGCCGCCGTACCGCAAAACATCAGTTGAAAAAGAAAGAAGCTGTATTGCCAGGGGCTGTGGTTTGCACCAAAAAGGAACTCCGATGTGCCGAAATAACCCAATGCTGACTCACCAAACATGATGGCAAACCCAAACATCCAGAAGATTATCGACGAGACGATAAAGTCAGACAGGTTTTTAGCCGCCACATTTATACTGTTTTTGCTGCGTACTTTGCCTGTTTCCAGGCATAAAAAGCCCGCTTGCATGCAAAATACTAAAATCGCAGCGAACAATAACCAGCCTGTATCCAAAATGTCACCTTTTTAACGCAGGTAGTGTGAGGTCACCCTCTATCACCGACTACAATACAAACTTATATTTAAGCAATAATCGTACCTCTCAAATATGGGGGGCGAGTTAGTCATTAATCTTGTGAATACGTATGCACAGAGTTGGCGTAACGGCTAACTCCCGTTAGTATTTAAATCATTGTTAACAGACTGTTGCGTGAAGCCTCTGACGGGACTTTGCCAATTGATGGCAGTCAGATTCTGCATCCTATTTCCAATGATGAGACTTTTTGTCATTGTTATCGCCGGTACTCAGTTGCTAGCTGGGGTACCGGCGATGTTTTTTATACTGCAGATTCGACGTCGGTAATACAGGATAATAGCCCTATGAAATTAACTCTGCCCGCAGCGTCAGTGCTGTTTACTTTATCTCTGGTTGGTTGCAGTACTACCGAAAAGGTGATGCAGGAAGAGATTTACGGTACCAAACAACCCTTTGCTGGCGAAGCGGTGTATTTTGTCCTGACGGATCGCTTTGTGGATGGTGATCCAGCCAACAACCAGGTGCACCAGGGAGGTGAGAATCCGACCTGGCAACTGCGCCTCGATGGTCCGGACGGTCAGTATGCTAATGTGGGGTACATGGGCGGTGACCTGCAAGGCGTATTGAACAATACCGATTACATCGGCGAGATGGGCTTCACTGCGGTGTGGTTATCACCGGTGCTTGATAATCCCGACGAAACCTTCACAGGTGATGAGCAGATAACCTTTGGCGGACAATTCAAAGACGGTGGGAAAAGTGGTTACCACGGCTACTGGGCAACGAATTTCTACAAGGCCGACGAACATCTGGTCAGTGACTCGTTAAGTTATGCCGATTTTACCCGCGCCATGCGCGGACAGGGCTTTAAAACAGTGTTTGATATTGTCGCTAACCATGGCACGCCAAGCTGGACCATGCCTGTTGATCAGCCGGGTTATGGCGAGCTGTATAACGCGGACGGCGAGCTGGTGGCCGATCACATGAATCTGGCCCCTCAGGATTTATCACCAGAAACCGAACCATTGCATGCCTTTTTCCATCCTTTCCCGGATCTGGTGAAACTGTCCAACCTGAATGAACACAATCCGGCCGTACAGGATTATCTGATCAACAGTTATTTATACTGGATTGAGCAGGGCGCGGACGCATTCAGAATCGATACCATCCGTCATGTTTCCCATAGTTTCTGGCGCACCATGGCGGAGCGGATCCGGGCTGAGCATCCGGGATTTTACATGTTTGGTGAAAGCTTTCAGTACGACGCCAATTTTATAGCACAGCACACACAACCTAAAAATGGCGGTATTGCAGTGTTGGACTTTCCACTGCAAAAAGCCATGGTCGGTGTGTTTGAGAACGCCGAGAGTAGCTTTGCCGACCTGTCTCAGCACCTTTATCTGACCCATGGTCCTTACCATAACCCCTACGAGCTCACGACCTTTTATGATAACCACGACATGGCACGAATGAATGCCAGTGACGAAGGGTTTATTGACGCCCATAACTGGCTGTTTACCGCCAGAGGGATCCCGGTTGTGTACCAGGGCTCTGAATTTGCATTTATGAAGGGCACCGCCGAGCACGCTGGGAATCGTAACTACATTGGCCAGGCGTTACTGGAAGAACAACAGGAACACCCCATTCGGCAGGCATTAACCGCTATTGCCAACGTGCGTAAAACAACACCGGCGCTGCAACGTGGGCTGCAGTACAATCTCAAGCTTGAGGGCGATCAGGCTATGTTTTACCGGGTGTTGGTGGAAAATGGCATGAGCCAGATTGCGTTGGTGATGCTTAATAAAGGCGATGAGCCCGTCACACTAACCGCCGATGAATTTGTTGAAGCGGGTGAATGGCAGGAGCAACTTACCGGGCAGTCGGTTGAAACTCAGCAGGGCACGCTTACCGGTACGGTACCGGCTCACTCGGTACGAGTATTTGTGCGCAATCAGCCTATCCGTGACCAGGCATTTATCCAGGCCTTACTTAATCAGATGGCCCGCCAGTAAACAACCCCGGCCAGTCTGACTATTTAGCGCGACAGCCGCAGGACTGGCGAACCACCAGGTTAGTGGCCAGTAAATGGTCATCTGTAGGGTGACCTTCTATTGCCAGCAACAGGTTTTCCACCAGTTTTTCGCCGGCCTGCGCCGTGTTTTGCTGCACGGTGGTCAGGCCGGGCGTAGTAAATGCGGCTAACTGGATATTATCGAACCCTACTACCGCGATGTCTTCGGGTACCCGAACACCGGCCTCTTTAAGCTGCTGAAGCACACCCACAGCAATAATGTCAGCGGCACATACAATGGCGTCGGGTAGTCCCGCCGGGGCTTCTAACAGATGGCTTGCTGCCAGATGACCGGCCTCTTCAGAAGAAATGGCATCGTATTGCTGGTGGCGGCACTTTGTGTTGCCAAGCGCGTTAAGAAAACCTTCATAGCGACTCTGAAATTCAGGGGCCTTGTCGCCGATATCGCCGATAAAAGCATAGGACTGGTAGCCGTGAGACAGTAAGTGTCGGGTGACAGACTGACCGCCGCTAAAATTATCACAACCAATTGAGATGCCGGGCCATTGTGCTACCGGTGCGCCCCAGCGCATTACGTGGGTATCATGCTGATGTAACTGACTGAGCTTACCGGCGTAGGCACGATAGTCGCCGTAACCGAGCAGTATTAAGCCGTCGGCTTTATGTGAATCCTCGTATTCCGCCTGCCAGTTATTGTCCAGATTCTGGAATGAGACCAGTAAATCGTAGCCCTTCGCGGCACAGGCTTTGGTAATACTGCCCAACATAGCAAGGAAAAAGGGGTTAACCAGGGAATCATCGGAAGTGGGATCCTCAAACAATAACAGCGCAATGGTACTGCTGCGCTGGCGGCGCAGGTTACTGGCGTTTTTGTCTACCTGGTAGTTTAACTCACGGGCGATTTCCTGCACTTTCTGCCGGGTCGCGATATTGACCAGCGGACTGTCATTCAATGCCCTGGAGACAGTGGATTGTGACACGCCGGCAAGGTGAGCGATGTCAAAAGAGGTCGGTTTATGCTTCATGCGCACTTATTATAGTTCATCTTATTTAACCGATAGGTTCGCATTGATTATTATCTGCGCGAATCCCGTTTTATTGCACTGAATTGTAAGTAGTGTTGGTTAGCACCCCTAAGACAGTGATATACTTTTGTTAATCACGAAGTAGTATTAGCATAGCGTTTTTCTTCTGCTTCATCACGTATTTAACTTAACATTATAATAAGAGGGCACCGCGAATGGCCGAGACTGAACACCGTCCGACCAACTTTATCCGTCAAATTATTGATAAAGACCTCGCTAACGGGGTACACACGAGCATCAAAACGCGTTTCCCTCCAGAGCCAAACGGCTTCCTGCACATTGGGCATGCTAAATCCATCTGTCTTAACTTTGGTATCGCTAAAGATTATCAGGGCAGTTGTAATCTGCGTTTTGACGATACTAACCCGGCCAAGGAAGACATCGCCTATGTTAATTCCATTCAGCAGGATGTGAAGTGGCTGGGGTTTGAGTGGGATGGTGAGGCGCGTTACTCTTCTGACTACTTCGAGCAATTACATGGCTTTGCCGTAGAACTTATTGGCAAAGGTCTCGCCTACGTGGATTTCAGCACTCAGGAAGCGATGCGCGAAATGCGCGGTACGCTGACTGAGCCTGGTAAAAACAGCCCGTATCGTGATACCAGTATCGAAACTAACCTGCAGGAATTTGCCAAAATGACGGCCGGGGAGTATCCGGAAGGGCATTGTTCGCTGCGCGCTAAAATCGATATGACGTCGCCGTTTATGTGTATGCGCGACCCGGTAATTTATCGGATTAAATTTGCCCATCACCATCAAACCGGTGAGAAATGGTGTGTTTATCCGATGTACGATTTTACCCATTGTATTTCGGATGCCATTGAAGGTATCACGCATTCGTTATGTACCCTGGAGTTTCAGGATAACCGCCGGTTATACGACTGGGTTATCGAGAATATCTCTATCGACTGTACGCCACATCAGTATGAGTTTTCACGTCTGAATCTGGAATACACGGTGTTAAGTAAGCGCCGTCTTATCCAACTGGTGGAAGAAAACCATGTGGCAGGCTGGGATGATCCCCGCATGCCAACCATTGCTGGTCTGCGTCGTCGTGGTTACACAGCAGGTTCTGTACGCGAGTTTTGCTTACGTATCGGCGTGACCAAAATGGACAACATGGTTGAAATGAGCATGTTGGAAGCCTGTATTCGTGACGACCTCAACGTTAACGCGCCGCGCGCCATGGCAGTGCTTGAACCCATCAAAGTGGTTATCGAGAACTACCCTGAAGGGCAGTCTGAAACGCTGATTGCACCGAATCATCCCAATGATGAATTCATGGGTACGCGTAACCTTAGTTTTGGGCGTGAAGTGTGGATTGAAGCGGAAGATTTCCGCGAATCGGCGAATAAGAAGTTTAAGCGCCTGGTACTGGATAAAGAAGTCCGCTTACGTAATGCCTATGTGATAAAAGCCAATCGCGTTGAAAAAGACGCCGAGGGTAATGTCACCACGGTGTACTGTACTTTCGACCCGGACACACTGGGTAAAGACCCGGCTGATGGCCGTAAAGTCAAAGGCGTTATCCATTGGGTTGATGTGGCGACAGGCGAAGCCGCTCAGTTCCGGTTATACGACCGGTTATTTAACGTGCCGAACCCGGCTGCAGAAGACAATTTTGTGGATGCCATTAATCCGGACAGCCTGGTTGTTAAGTCTGGATGGGCAGAGCCTGGTCTTGCAGGTCGGGTGCCAGAAATCGGCAGCTGGCAGTTTGAACGCACGGGCTATTTCTGTCTTGATAAAGAGTCTACGGAAACACAACTGGTGTTCAATCAGACGGTAGGCCTGCGTGACACCTGGGCTAAGATTGGCGATTAAGTCTGTCATGGTTCCAGCGTTCGTTTAACGCCTAAAAAAGCCCCGCTAGTCGGGGCTTTTTTGATGGTAGAGTGTGTAAACGGGTCGCCTTACAGGGCTTTATTTAGGCTGGCAATCCAGTGACTGACCGTTTACCTCATGGCTGTCTGAACCCATCAGGTACAAATACAGCGGCATAATCTCGGCCGGGGTTTTTAAAGTCTCGGCATCTTCGGCCGGGAATGCTTTAGCCCGCATAGCTGTGCGTGTTGCGCCGGGGTTAATGCAATTAAACCGCAGAGGTTTGTTTTTGTACTCATCGGCCAATACCTGCATCAGGCCTTCAGTGGCAAACTTCGATACCGAATAGGTGCCCCAGAATGCGCGGCCTTTGCGGCCTACTGAGGAACTGGTAAAGATGACCGAAGCGGCCTCGGCCTTGAGTAACAGCGGAAGCAGTGGTTGCAGCATATACATGGCGCTGTTGAGGTTTACCTGCATGACCTGTTGCCACTCATCCACCGGGATTTGAGCGAAGGGGCTTAAGTGACCCAGTTTGCCGGCATTAAATAGCACGCCATCCAGCGCACCAAACTGGTCGCTGATGGTATTTGCCATGTCCTGATAATGTTTCGGGGTCGCGCCATTTAAATCCAGCGGTATAATCGCTGGCTCGGGATAACCGGCCGCGACAATCTCGTCGTAAACGGCTTCCAGTTTGCTAACCGTTTTACCCAGCAGAATGCAGGTAGCGCCATGGGTAGCATAGCTGATTGCCGCTTGTCTGCCGATGCCGTCACCGGCGCCGGTAATGAGAATGGTTTTTCCACTGAGTAAGTGGTCCGGTGCGATGTAGTCGTTCATAAATCAAGTTTCCTGCTAAACTTTCTCATCATACCCAGCATTTGGGCGCAAAATTGCTGTGATGATACAAATATCCTGTTTTATGTAAACCGATTCTTTTACGTAGTTGAAATAAGTTACTACGATAGGTGTATAAATTGACGTTTTTACAGTTATTTACAAGAATGGGTTACAAAAAGTTAACAATATTTTGCAAAATCATCGTAAAGAAAATAATATGTGTTTAGTAACTGGTCGTACTTGTTCGATATTTGCCCAGCGATCAAGGTATTTAGCCTTCACAAAAGCTGTCGGACTTATCATGAGCCAGAATAACAAAAATCCGTTTTGTAGGGAGATATAATGAAAAAACTAATCCTTAGCACCAGTGTGGCCTTGGCACTGGGGTTAGCCGGTTGCGGTGGCGGTGAGTCCATTGACGACATTAATAACGAAACCCAAGTCGACACGCCATTTTCTCGTATAGTATTTGACCCGGCCAACGGCGAGCTGAATATTCCAAACGATTTATTAATGTTACCTGGTGATGATGGCTTCTTTGACTACACGCTGAACATTCCGGTAGCCGATCCAACTGATTTTGGCGACCCCCAGAATGCACTGAATATTCTGGATGGCTGGTCTATTCAGCATCCTTTTGTGATTGATGTGCAAACATCGTCAGGCGTAGCGCTTGATGCGTCTACCTTGTCTGCGGGTATCCATTTATTTGAAGCTACCCTGGGCCTTGATCAGAGCGACCCTGAATGTGCGGCGGCAGCCATCCCTTCTTCTGGCTGTAAGCTGGGCGATCAGCTCACCTACGGCGTTGATTACGTATTGTCACTGGTTGATGACGACACCGTAAGCGTTGTGCCGCTTAAGCCGCTTAAACCAGCTTCTGGTTATATGCTGGTTATGACCACCGATCTGAAAGATACTTCCGGGAAGGCAGTGCAGGGGTCTACTACCTGGGATCTGGTGCGTCAGGATATTAACACTGCACCACTGGCTACCGAAGATCAGTTAAGCTTACAGACAATTGTGAACTCCTATATCACGCCACTACTGGGTGCAGGATTTGAGCGTGAAGACATTACCTATGTGTCGGCGTTTACCACCCAGTCCACAGTCAGTGTGATGGGTACCGTTAAACAACTTATGGTGGCTGATTTAGTAACTATTCTGACCACCGGTCAGGGGAATCCGGCCACGGCCTTACCGATTGTTCAGGTGCAGGATGCTGCAGGTCCGGATAATGCCATGGAAGCGCTGGGCTTAATTAGCAATACCACGCTTGACGGCGCTCTGGCACTGGCGAAAGAAGGGCAGTCTGCCCAGGTGCAGGCGGCTATTGATGCAACTGACTTCAGTATACTGCAAACCTGTGATGGTATCTTTGGCACGTTATCCGGTCAGCTAAGTGCTTACTGGGGCGGCATGGAAACTGTTGCGGCGGGGCTTTCGCAGTCTTTTGCTGCTGAAGCGGGTCCATTCTGTGCGGCGCAGCGCTATACCGGTTCTGTTTCGCTACCTTATTATCTGCCTGTTCCGTCGATGACAAATCCTTTGGCGCCGGTGAATGACTTCTGGCATGCAGCATGTGACAGCGGTATTGTGCTGGCGGGAGCGCCGGATGCGGTGCTGGCTATGGCTGAGCCTGGTCCAAACTATGAAATGTGTACTCAGGTTGGTCTGTCTGATCTGCGGGTCAATGGTGAAATGATTGATGCAGCGCGTAACGTTACCCGTTACAGCCCCATCCCACAAACTACCATTGCTGCTAATCCACTGGAAGTGCAGGTAACTATTCCTGACCCGGCCATTGCAACGGCGCTGGGCTTCCCAATCAGTAAACCTGATGCGGGCTGGCCAGTAGCGATGCTGGTTCACGGTATTACCGGCACAAAAGAGCAAATGATGGCAATCAGCGGTACTCTGTCATTATACGGTATTGCCACCATAGCAATTGATTTGCCGCTGCACGGCAGCCGCGGATTTGATGTGGATGGTGATGGTACGGATGATATCAGTGCAACCACCGTATCACCGACTCACTTTATGAATCTCGCTTCACTGCCAACAGCTCGTGATAACGTGCGTCAGGGCATGTCCGATCTGTTGGGCTTGCGCCTTGGGTTAAACGCTGTGGCTGACATGACTGCAACGCAAGCTATTGATTTGGATGTTTCAAATGTGTCTGTGATGGGCGTGTCATTAGGTGCAATCACCGGTGCTAACTTTGCCGCTATGGCAAACAGTACACTGGGGAATGCGACCCTTGACAGCATGTTTGCTATCAACGCGGTTTCGCTCGAGTCACCGGCCAGTGGTATTGCGACCTTCCTCATGGAGTCACCGGATTTCGGTCCGCTGATCAAAGCCCTGTTATTGAGTGAGTCGTCCGAAGACTTTGTTGCTTACGTTGGTCAGGTGTATGGTGAAAACGCCACCGAAGCGCAGCTTCGTCAGGCTTACACCGATTTTATTGCTTTGCTTGACGCCAGCGCCCGAGCCGAAGTTGAGGCGCTATTCGCCCAGTTTAACTTTGCCTCACAAACTATTCTCGACTCGAGCGATCCGACAGCTTATGCCGGCATGCTCGGTGCCACTACGCCAGTGCACTTTATGTCGGTAGTAGGTGACGGCGGTGAGAATCTGCCGGATCAGGTTAACCCTGTGGTGACTTCTCTGCCGTTGGCTGGTCAGCATCCAATGGCTGCGATGATTGGTCTTGAGCAGGTGACCTCAACTATCTCCTCGGAAACGGGGACTGTAAGTGGTCAGGTGCGCTTTAACAGTGGTGCTCACGCGTCGAGCCTGAGCCCGGCGGCGGATCCTGCGGTCACTCGCGAGATGCAACTACAGGTAGGCGGCTTTATTCAGTCTAAAGCACAGGTGTTACCCATCACTAATACCGATGTCGTGGCAAACTAACACCTCTAAACCCGCGTGAATCCAATAAAGCCAGCTTAGCTGGCTTTATTTTTATCTGGCGGGTGGGCTAGTGGCGTCTGAGTAGGCTTTGTGTATCGTCAGCGAAGACGATCACTGGTATGATTCAGCTTGAAAAAATCAGACAAACAATAACACAAGAGGCATTTGTGGAATTCTTATACGAATACGGACTATTTTTAGCAAAGGCAGTCACTTTGGTTGCCGCCATTGTGATCGTTCTGGCTCTGGCTGCGGGTGCAGCGGCAAAACAAAAACAAGGTAAAGGGCAACTGGAAATTCATTCAGTGAGTGAGCAGTTAAAAGACATCACGCACTATGCCCAACAGGTTACGCTGGACAAAGCGAGCCTTAAAAAACTGGCGAAAGAACAAAAGAAAAAGCAGAAAGAAAATAAAGAGCCGGCAGAAGACAGCGGTAAACTTTTTGTTATCGACTTCAAGGGCTCAATGGACGCTCATGAAGTTGAAAAGCTACGCGAAGAAGTTACGGCGGTGCTGTGCATTGCCACACAAAAAGACGAAGTGCTGGTTAAAATTGAAAGCGGTGGCGGCGTGGTTCACGGCTACGGGCTGGCAGCGGCTCAGTTACAACGTATCCGGGATAAGGGGTTAAAGCTCACCGTATCGGTCGACAAAGTGGCTGCCAGCGGTGGTTACATGATGGCCTGTGTTGCCGATCATCTGATCGCCAGTCAGTTTGCCATTATTGGATCTATCGGGGTACTGGCTCAGTTACCTAACTTCCATAAACTGCTCAAGAAAAATGATATCGACTACGAGCAGCATACCGCCGGAGAGTACAAACGAACGTTAACGGTGTTCGGTGAAAATACCGATGAAGGCCGCGAAAAGTTCCGCGAAGAACTCGAAGCGGTGCATGTTATGTTCAAGGACTGGGTGAGTACCAATCGTAAGGAACTGGACATTGCGAAAGTCGCAACCGGTGAATACTGGTACGGTAGCCAGGCACTGGAACTGGGCCTGATAGACGGTATCAGCACATCAGATGATTACATCATGAATGTTTACCCTGAGCGGGATATTTTTGCGGTAAAATTTATGCAAAAGAAAAACGTCGCAGAAAAACTGGGTATGTCGTTTGCCCAGGGCGCAGAAAGAGCCGCAATGCGAATGGTCAGTCAACTTCCACAATGGTTTAAAAAGTCGTAAATGAGCAAGCAAACCAAAGCGCGAATTATTGAAGCAGCCGAATACCTGTTTGCATTGCAGGGCTACGGACAAACTTCGATGCGTGAAATTACTGCCCGGGCAGATGTGAACCTGGCCTCGGTTAACTACCATTTCGGCAGTAAGAAAAATCTGATCCAGGCGGTGCTCAAACGCTATTTTGATGTGATGATGCCGCAAATTGATGATGCCCTGGCCAGGCTCGTGCCCAGCGTTGGTCGTCGTGGTGTGGATCAGGTGCTACAAAATCTGAAAGGACCGCTGCTAAACCTTAATGCGGTGCAGCCCAATGGCACCGAAATGTTCGTTCAGCTGTTAGGAAAGGGATATACCGAATCCCAGGGCCACCTGCGTCGCTTTATCATGGGCAGTTACGGTGATACCGTACAAACCATACTGGCGATGCTTCGTACGGCGCTGCCTGCGATTCCGGCTGACGAATTGTTCTGGCGACTGCATTTCGCGATTGGCAGTTTTGTGTTTTCCATGGCATCCAGCCAGGCGCTCAAAGACATTGCCAAAGCCGACTATCAGCAGGACATCGATATCGCTGATGTGATTGAACATCTGTTTCCGTTTGTTGCCCAGGGCATCAGCGGCGACGGTTATCAAAATGAGTTTTAAATGATGCTTACCTCCCAACTTGTTGAGTATCTTAATCAGGAATTGCAGGTCTCATCCATCAAGGACTATTGTCCTAACGGTTTGCAGATAGAAGGCCGTGATACTATCGGGCATATCGTGACCGGCGTCACAGCATCGCAGCAACTGATTGACGCGGCGATTAACGTGCAGGCGGATGCCATACTGGTCCATCACGGTTATTTCTGGAAAGGCGAGAGTGAACCCTTAGTTGGCATGAAAAAGCGCCGGATCGCCAGTTTGCTACGCCATGACATTAACCTGCTAGCCTATCATTTACCCATTGATATGCATCATCAGTGGGGCAATAACGCTCAGCTTGGCGCGTTATTCGGGTTCACCAATATCGCACCGCTGGCCGCGGTTAATCCAACCGGAATAGTTTACCAGGGCGAAACGGACGGCACTCTCAGCGAGCTGGCCGGTGTAATTGAGCACAAGCTTGGCCGAGCTTTAGTCGTATGTGAAGGTGCACCGGATAAGCGCATTGAGCGGGTTGCCTGGTGTACCGGTGGCGGCCAGGGCTTTATAGAACAAGCGGCGGCGGCCGGGTGTGATGTGTTTATTAGCGGTGAAGTCTCTGAGCAGACCATTCATGTGGCCCGGGAAATGGGGATCGCCTTTATTGCCGCCGGTCATCATGCCACTGAGCGATATGGCGTAAAAGCCGTTGGCGAACATCTGGCGGCTGAATTTGGTTTGCAAGTGACTTTTATCGATATCGATAATCCTGCCTGAGACCGCGCCGTTGAAAGATCAATCCTTTAATGGCCTGGCGGAAAAATTTAACCGCAATATTTACGGTACTACCAAGGGCCGCTTACGCCACCAGTTGTTATGTGAAGCGTTAGATGAAGCACTGGCCGATCAGCGCGCGCAAAACATTATCGAGCTGGGGGGCGGAACCGGTGTAATGTCGGCCTATCTGGCGCAACGAGGCCATCAACTCACGCTGACTGATATTTCTGAAGAAATCCTCACGCTTGCGCGCCAGCAGCTGGACCCACAAATTACCATCAGGCAGGCCGATTTATTTACCCTCGACGATCTGGGTGAGTTCGATGTAGTACTGTGCCATGCCGTGCTGGAGTGGTTAGCGAAGCCGTTTGAGGCGCTTGACCTGCTGGCCAGGCGAATGCGAACCAGGGCACGACTTAGTCTGACCTTTTTTAATCGCGATGCGGCGTTGTTCAGTAATGCTGTCTATGGCAATTTTGACTACATCGCCCGTGGCATGAAAGTAAAGAATCAGGTGCGCTTAAATCCTCAGCAACCGCTGGTTCCCAAGGCGGTCATCGCTGAAGTGGAAAAACTCGGTTTTGAAGTGCAAAGCATGCGCGGTATTCGTTGTTTCCACGACTACTTACGAGACCGTCAGATGGCAGATTCCAAGTACGATGAATTACTGGCGCTGGAACGTGAATACGGCCAGCGTGAGCCTTATTTATGGCTGGGCAAATATTTTCACCTGTGGCTGGAAAAACGCCCGGCTTAATCCGGTAATACAATAAACCGGTCGCGGTCTGCAGTACCGTTAGTAAAGGCCAGAATATTCTGTAGCGTGACCTCGGCAATCTGGTTAAGCGCTTCCGCAGTAAAAAAGCCCTGATGGCCGGTAATCAATACATTATGAAAGGTTTGCAACCGTTCGAACACATCATCCTGGATTATTTCACTGGAGTGATCGCGGAAAAACAGTTCTGATTCCATTTCGTACACATCCAGGCCAAGATAACCAATTTTGTGTTTTTTCAGCGCTTCGATTACCGCGTGAGTGTCGATAAGCCCGCCACGGGAAGTATTGATAAGCATCACGCCGTCACGCATGGTGGCCAGCGACTCTGCATTAATAAGATGGTGACTCTGTTCATTTAGCGGGCAATGCAGGCTGATAATATGGCATTCCTTAAACAAGGTTTCGAGGCTGGTGTACTTCACTCCCTGCTGAATCAGGGCGTCATCAGGGTAGGGGTCGTAGCAATAAATCTCACACCCGAAACCGGTCAGCAAGCGGGCCAGCGCGGCGCCAATATGGCCGGTCCCTACAATACCCACTTTCTTGCCATGTAACGTAAAGCCCAGTAGTCCGTTAAGATTAAAATTGCCTTCCCGCACCCGGTTATAGGCTTTATGGGTTTTCCGGTTAAGGGTCATAATTAACGCCAGCGCATGTTCCGCAACCGCTTCAGGGGAATAGGCCGGTACCCGCGAGACCGCCAGGCCGAGTGATTTTGCTGCCTCGCTATCAACATTGTTATATCCCGCGCAACGCAAGGCAATATGCTTAACCCCCTGACTGCTTAACCGCGACAAAATATCCCGGTTAAGGTTATCGTTCACAAACGCACAGACCGCATCAAAATCCTGACACAGTGAAACGGTTTTAGGTCCCAGCGAAGTCTCAAAGCTGGTTAAGTCTATTTGTTCAAACAGCGGGTGTTGGCTGAACGAGTGAGTGTCGTACTGCTGGGCACTGAACATGGCAATGCGCGGTGGATTGGTCATTTGAAATCTCATTGTCTTTCCCTGTACCGCTAATACTATTAGGATGCGCCATACAGTCAAGTTAAGCTTTTTTTGTTGACTTGTCGGCGTGTTACACTTAGCTGTCACAGCAGCCGTATCATCATTTCTGCACAAAGGAAAAATAATGAAAGTGAGTTTTATTGGTTTGGGGGTCATGGGTTTTCCCATGGCCGGACATTTGCAGTCCAAGGGGTTTGACGTATGTGTTTACAATCGCACTGCCAGTAAGGCTGAGCGGTGGCAGAGCCAGTATGGCGGCAGAATGGCAACCACTGAGGCCGCGGCCGCAGCAGGCGCCGAACTGGTCTTTTTATGTGTGGGCAATGATGATGACGTGCGCCAGGTGATCTACGGAGAGTCTGGCATTCTGGCCGGTACGGCTGCCGGTGCGTTGGTGGTCGACCACACCACAGCATCAGCCGAACTCGCCCGTGAACTGGCGGCGGCCTGCAGCGCCCAGCAAGTGGGCTTTCTGGATGCCCCTGTGTCCGGTGGTCAGGCCGGCGCTGAAAATGGTCAGTTAACAATTATGGTGGGCGGCGAAGCGGCCGATTTTGCACGCGCGCAGCCGGTCATGGACGCCTATGCCCGTCATAGCCAGCTGATTGGCGGACACGGCAGCGGACAACTGGCTAAAATGATGAACCAGATATGCATTGCCGGGATTGTTCAGGGGCTCGCGGAAGCGTTGCATTTCGGCGAACAGGCCGGGCTTGATTGTAGTACCGTCATTGACGTTATCAGCAAAGGCGCCGCGCAGTCATGGCAGATGGAAAACCGCGCTTCAACCATGATTAAAGGTGAATATGAATTTGGCTTTGCCGTGGACTGGATGCGTAAAGATTTAGCTATCGCCCTTGATGAAGCCCGCAAGAACGGCTCGACGCTGGCACTGACGGCACTGGTTGATCAATATTATGCTGATGTGCAGAAACAAGGCGGTGGACGCTGGGATACCTCGAGTCTGCTAACCCGCTTACATCAGGGGTAATCCGGCGCAACGGGGTTGGCGGTATCTGGGTTGGCCGCCGCCCTCAAGACCTCGTTTATTTGCGGAAATTTCTTCTGTAACCTGGCAAAGCGCTGCTGATTGGTTTCCGTCAACTCACTTTGCTGAATTTGTTGGACCAAATGATTAAGGTAGACATTACGATAACTGTTTTGTTGCTCAACCAGCAGGGTTTGCAACATATTCAGGGCAATGGCAGGCATCGCAGGACGCAGTTGTAACGCATGATAAAAGGCCGCCAGTGCTTCCTGGTAAGCCTCTTTTACAAACAATTGCTGGCCCTGCTCATTAAAGACGTCGGCACGGCTGTGAGCGAGCCCCGATTCTTTTTCTGCGCTGATTAAGCGGCTTTGCAACGTTTGCTGCTCCGCCGGCATTTCACCCAGCTCGCTTTTTACTTTTGCCATATCAAGCAGATTCAACGCCTGGGTCTCGTTGCCCAGAGCGCTGAACACTCTTGCTGCTGTGATCAGGGTATTAGCAGAACTGCGGTTAAATACCTGCATATGTTCGCGCTGCGTAAGGTTTCGGGCCTTAGCCCCCTGATCCTCCAGCACATAACTGTAGGCCAGCAGATAATCATGGCGCTGTCTGACCAGTGAGTCCCCCTGACTTCGTGCCGCTACGCCGGCCAGTTTTCTGGCCTGAGTGAGACTCTCAGCGCGGTTATTCATGGGGTTATCTTGCGCAATACTGAGATAAAACTCGGCCAGTTCAAACGTAAATTCATCAAAGCGTTCTTTCGTTGAACGATTGTACTCACGTTTCTTCTGTAGCAGGTCGATGCTTTCTATTACGCGGTTCTGCCTTTGATAGGTCATGGTTTTTAAGCGTGTGGCCGGCAGGCTGAGATCGCTGTCCTGAATATGATCCAGGTAGTATTCGGTTTTCTCATAAGCCGCTTGCTCAAAAGACAGGCAGGCCAGCCATTCAAACGCCTTGTCGCGTGTGAGCAGGGTATCGAGCATGGCATCCAGCGATTCCTGACAGTCCGGCCAGTTACCCATTAAAAACTGGCACTTGAGTTTGCCCCATTGGGCCCAGAGCACTTTATCAGACTGCTGAAGCACCTGATGATAGATACTGAGTGCTTCAGCATAGCGGTGTTCCTGCAGTAAGAGCCTGGCGCGTAATTTCTCTAAATCTGAACGCAGTCTGGCCGACAGCGTACCTTTTAATTGTTCCTCTAACAGGCTAATGGCTTTATCGCAGTAACCATCGTCGAGGTACAACAGTGCTTTACTGGCTTGTTCGCGGTACTCCAGGTAGTGGTTGAGACCTCGTTGCAGCGAGTTAATGGTGTAGGGTTTGAGTAGCAGTAAATCGGGATGAATATCGATGATTTGGCCAATGGTTTGAGGCATTCGATCGGCAGTAAGAAAAATAATACCGGTACTGGGCCGGATAAAGTCTGCTTGCCTGAGCGCCTGAACCCATTCTACGCCGTTACGGCGCTGGCCCAAATGAAAATCGAAAATCAACAGTTCAAAGTGCTGCTTACGCAGAACATTTCGAAGTTCACTACCGGTACTGAAACTCGATACTTCCAGATTTCCCATAGTGATCAGGTGGCTGCGAATGGTGGCCCGGGCCGTCGCATTATCCTCAATGATAGCGACTCTGATTTTTTGCACCATTCATTTACCACTATTTGTCAGTGTTACCTCGCTTAAGCATATCAGCAGCGACTTAAATTAAAAGCGCAATTTCAATAATAGGTATGGGTCCGGGTAACAATGTCACAATTTATTTACATCGTTAACGTAGCTTTCACGTGTGCTTACGTTTACGTAAACGGAGTCATGCTATAGCGTTATAAGGAAACTAACGACAGAGAACAAAACGGTAATGCAAAACGTTAAACTTTTAATCGACGGCGAATTCAAAACCTCCGCCAGTCAACACATGATTGATGTGACAAATCCTGCCAGTGGCGAGATCATTGCCCGGGTGCCGGATGCATTAGCAGCAGAGACCGAACAGGCGGTTGAGGCGGCCAAACAAGCGTTTAGCACCTGGAAAAATGTACCGGTAACCGAGCGGGCGCGAGTGATGATGCGTTATCAGGCCATCCTCAAACGCGAGCAGGAGCGGATCGCTAAAGTGCTGGCCAGCGAAACAGGCAAGGTGTTTGACGACGCCATGGGCGATGTCTGGCGTGGTATCGAAGTGGTTGAACAGGCGATGAATGCACCGAGCATGATGATGGGGGAAACGGTAGAAAACGTTGCCCGCGGCATCGATACCTACAGTGTTATTCAACCCCTTGGCGTGTGCCTGGGGATTACACCGTTTAATTTCCCGGCGATGATCCCCTTGTGGATGTTTCCTCTTGCCGTTGTGTGTGGCAATACATTTGTACTGAAACCTTCTGAGCAGGATCCGCAAACGCCCACGTTACTGGCCGAATTATTCCTCGAGGCCGGTGCCCCGCCAGGGGTTCTCAATGTTGTCCATGGCGGCCGCGAGCGGGTTGATCAGTTACTCAACCACCCGGATATTGCCGCAGTATCCTTTGTCGGCTCCGTTCCGGTAGGCAAACATGTGTATCAGACCGCCACCGCTAATATGAAACGGGCGCAGTGTTTTGCCGGTGCGAAGAATCACACTGTGGTGATGCCAGACGCCAATAAACAGCATGTGATTAACAATCTGGTTGGTGCGTCAGTAGGCGCTGCCGGCCAGCGCTGTATGGCTATCTCGGTAGCTGTGTTTGTGGGTGAGGCGCAACAGTGGATTGATGAGCTAGCCAATGCCATTGCCGAAGTGAATCCAGGTTTGTGGGATGACAAGAACGCCGGATTTGGCCCGCTGATCAGCGCTGCTGCTAAAGAGCGGGTGATGGCCCTTATTCAGTCGGGTAAAGAGCAGGGCGCTACCTGTCTGGTTGACGGCAGCCAGACTTCAGTTGCCGGTTATGAACAGGGCCATTGGATTGGTCCCACGGTGTTTCGTGATGTAACAACCAGTATGCGTATTTATCAGGAAGAGATTTTTGGCCCGGTGTTATGTTGCTTATGTGTCGACTCGCTGGATGAAGCCCTGGCCATTGTAAATGACAACCCTTACGGCAATGGCACGTCTATCTTTACCGCCAGTGGCGCGGCGGCCCGTAAATATCAGTCTGAAGTCAGTGTCGGTCAGGTAGGGATTAACGTACCCATCCCGGTACCACTGCCATTTTTCTCCTTTACCGGCTGGAAAAACTCCTTCTTTGGCGATTTGCATGCTTACGGCAAGCAGGCGGTTCGCTTTTATACCGAAACCAAAACCATTACCTCGCGCTGGCCCGAAGACAGCATTCCGGCTGGTCCGAATCTAACGATTAATTTACGCTAGGGAGACAGTCAGTGGATTTTAATCTGAACGAAGATCAACAAGCGTTTGCTGATGTGGCGGCGCAGTTTGCCAGACAGGCTCTGGCGCCATACGCCGCGCAGTGGGATAAAGACCACACCTTTCCGGTAGACACCCTACGGCAAGCCGGGGAGTTGGGATTCTGTGGGCTTTATACCCCTGAAGCTGACGGCGGATTGGGGCTCAGCCGCCTTGATGCATCGATTATTTTTGAACAGCTGGCGATGGGCTGTACTGCCACCACGGCGATGCTGACAATTCACAATATGGCCACCTGGATGCTGGCGTCTTACGGCCAGGCGTCGGTGAAAGAGGCTTGGTTACCGGACCTTGTCAGCGGTAATAAGCTGGCTTCTTATTGTTTAACCGAACCAGGGGCCGGTTCCGATGCAGCCAGCTTAACCACTAAAGCAGAGCGCCAGGGTGACCATTACCAGATTAGCGGCAGTAAGGTGTTTATTTCCGGGGCGGGCAGCACCGATTTACTCATTGTAATGGCCCGCACAGCCAATAATGGCGCGAAAGGCATTTCCGCGTTCGCGGTACCTGCAGACGCGGCGGGTATCAGCTACGGTAAGCCAGAAGAAAAAATGGGCTGGAATGCCCAGCCTACGCGGATGATCACCTTTGATAGTGTCAGCATTCCAGCCAGTCATTTACTCGGAGAGGAAGGTCAGGGTTTTACTTTTGCGATGAAAGGGCTCGATGGCGGCCGGATCAATATTGCTACCTGTTCTATTGGTACGGCGCAACAGGCGTTAAATACAGCGCGCGATTACATGCAGGAACGTCAGCAGTTTGGCAAACCACTGGCTGCATTTCAGGCGCTGCAGTTTAAGCTGGCAGACATGGCAACCGAGCTGGTAGCAGCCAGACAGTTAGTCCGCCTTGCTGCGTTTAAGCTCGATGAGCAGGACCCTCAGGCTACGGCCTATTGTGCCATGGCGAAACGGTTTGCCACCGATGTGGGCTTTACGGTATGCAACGAAGCGCTGCAGATCCACGGTGGCTATGGTTACATTAAGGAGTATCCACTTGAGCGCCACGTGCGCGACGTGCGGGTCCATCAGATCCTTGAAGGGACCAACGAAATCATGCGTTTAATTATCAGTCGTAGCGTGCTGCAGGAAGGCAGTGAACTTGTCTAAGGAGTCACCCGTGACAGACAAACTACAAATTAGCTTTATTCCAACTCGTTGTGGGCGGCAGATAGGCAACCTGCAGTTAAACAAGCCACAGGCCCTTAATGCACTGGATCTGGATATGGCAGTGGCTATGCAACAACAACTCGATGCATGGCGACATGACGCGTCGGTGTTAATGGTAGTCATTAGCGGCAACGGTCCCAAGGCGTTCTGTGCCGGTGGCGATATTGTTTCTATGTATCAGTCTATGCAGTCAGCTGGTCATCAAATCCCGGATTTTATTGCCGAGTTTTTTGCCACTGAATACCGCCTGGATTACACCATTCATACCTATGAAAAACCGGTCATCGCCTGGGGAGAAGGTATTGTTATGGGCGGTGGTATCGGGCTGTTGGCGGGGGCCAGTCATCGCTTGCTGACCGCTTCCTCGAGACTGGCGATGCCGGAAATTTCCATTGGCCTGTATCCGGATGTTGGGGCGAGCTTTTTTCTGTCGCGTGCGCCAGGCCAGTCTGGTTTGTTTGCCGGTCTGACCGGCGCCTCATTAAACGCCAGCGATGGACTGTTTATTGGCCTTGGCGATTATATAATGGCCAATGAGTTTTTGCCGTCACTGCTACAAGCGCTGGGCGATATTCACTGGCAGGATGGTCAGATCACCACTCAGTTAGATGAACTGTGCCAAGGCTATCAGCTCAGTGCTGATGCACAGCCGGTTGCTAAGCTGGCTAAGCATCAGATGACTATCGATAATGCCCTGCACAACAGCCAAAACGCCAGTGGTGCGGTGAAGGCTCTGCTGGCTTTACCCACTGAAGGGGATGAATGGCTGAGTAAAGCACAGCACTCACTTAAAAAGGGCTCGCCGATTACCATGCATCTGGTTTGGCAACAAATCCGTCGTGGACAGACCCTGTCGCTGGCTGAATGTTTTGAAATGGAACTGGTGATGTCTTGCCGTTGCGCCGAATCGGGCGAGTTTGCCGAAGGTGTCAGGGCACTGCTTATCGATAAAGATAAACATCCTAAATGGCGTTTTGCCAACGTCGACAGCGTACCAGAAGACGTTGTTGAGCTGCATTTTACCAGCCCGTGGGAGCAATCCCCGCTAACTTTATCCGGAGAATAACCATGACAAACATTGCCTTTATCGGACTGGGTAATATGGGCGGGCCGATGGCCCGAAACCTGTTAAAACACAATCAGCATGTCACCGTGTTTGATTTGATGCCAGATGCCGTAGCGGCGCTGGTTGAGGCAGGCGCTCACAAGGCGGGTTCGCCGCAGGAAGCAGTTGCCTCGGCGGACGTGGTGATCACCATGTTGCCGGCGGCGGCGCATGTCAAATCGTTGTATCTGGGCGATGACGGTTTACTGACCCATGTGAGGAAAAGCACATTATTAATTGATTGCAGTACCATTGATGCACAAAGCGCGATAGCCGTGGGCAAACAGGCTCAACAAGCCGGGATTGCTTTTATTGATGCGCCGGTTTCCGGCGGTGTGGGCGGTGCTGCGGCCGGCACACTGACCTTTATCATGGGGGGCGAGGAAGCGCATGTTGAACGGGCAAAACCGGTGCTGTCGATGATGGGCGCCAACCTGTTCAGAGCGGGCGAACTGGGCGCTGGCCAGATCGCCAAAGTCTGCAATAACATGTTGTTAGCAGTGCTGATGGCGGGGACCTCCGAAGCGTTACAGCTGGCTATTGCTAACGGCCTCGACCCCAAAGTGATGTCGGATATTATGTTGCAGAGTTCAGGGTGCAACTGGACACTTCAAAAATATAATCCGTGTCCGGGGGTGATGGACAATGTACCGTCGAGCAATGATTATCAGGGCGGTTTTATGGTTAAGCTAATGAATAAGGATTTGACGCTGGCGATGGATACTGCGGCTCAGGTTGGTGCGGCCACACCAATGGCTTCTACCGCCCAGGCGATGTATCGTCTGCATCAGGGGCAAAACGACAGTGCGGACAAAGACTTTTCAAGTATTTTTAATTTGTTTGCCAGTCACTAAACCGCGCTAATGACAGATACAAAAATGGCAGCCCGATGGCTGCCATTTTTTTGTATCACTACTGTGAAAATCGGGTGAGGTGTTTAATTGCCCGGCTTAATAAATCCACGTTGAGGGCATCGTCACTGCGCATTTCATTGCTGATGTGAGTGATGTCGTAACTGCCGTTACTGAGGACCTCAATACGTTGGTCGTCGTAGTACACCAGGATTTTTTCACCGGAGGTACTGACCAGCCATTCACGCTTGGGGGCTAACAGGTTCTGACCGGTAGAGTAAAACGCCGACGGAGCGCTACAGCCCATTGCATTTAGCAGTGTTGGGACTAAATCTTCGTTACTGGCCAGCTCGCTGTCTACCGCCAGATTGGTGTATAACACGCCTTTGGATTGCTGATAACCGGTTGCCACTATTACCAGCGTGTCAGACAGATCGCTGCGTTGCAATAACTGGCTCAGCGCACCGCCGTCGGCAAATGCTACTACTATGTTAGCTGCACCCGTTAAGCGATCACTGAATGTGAGCTGAGTAAACTGTTCCTTAAGCTTTGAATCGGACCCGGCGTAAAGTTCAGTGGTTAACCCGTAGGCACTGCTTAAGCCAAATAACACCGGTTGGGTGGTTTTCAGACTTTGCTGATACAGTTCCGGAACACCATACAGTGTACTGGTAATTAAGCCGCCCATGCTGGTTGATGTTGTGAAGTAATTATCGATATGGCGTAAATCGGCGTCTTTCATCGCCTGACTGATATCCGTATCGTCAACCTGGACTAACAACAATGCGCGTTGTTCTGGTTCAAGGGCGCAGTAAACCGGGTCTGAGGGGTAATTTACCTGATGAATGTCCGGATCAAACTGCAATTGTTTGCGCTGTTCATAGCGTTCAATATCCAGCAGGCCATAGCGGGACATGGTGGTTTTTGCCGTGGCCGGATAAGACAACGGAAACATGTTGTCCTGCTTAATAATGGGTTGATAAAGCTGGGCATCAGCCCACACATGAATCGCGTGGCCAGACACAAAGCAGACCACAAAAAAGCTGACCACACGTCGACCAATGCGATAATGCATCAATCGGTCGATACGTTTCCACACGGCATTGGCCAGGATCAGCTGAAAACCAAACCACACCACAAATAGCAGTAATAAATACAGAAACTGTTGCCAGCCAATCTGAAACAACTGGGCCTCGGCTTCATTTTTAATCAGATAAGCGGAGTTATGACTTAAGTGAAAACCGGTGCGGTTATACAGCAGGGCATCAAAGGCCATTAACGCCAGCCCGAGCGCAGAAACGGCGGAGGCGATGGTTTTAATGATGCGCTGCGAGACGTCCAGATAACACAGCGGCAATATAAATATGACGAAGCTAAAGAAGGTCAGAAAGCTAATATGCCCGAACCAGTTGGCAAACAGGTAAAAAGTACCCAGTACCGTTCCTGGCGCGGGCGAAGATATAACAAACACCGAGGCAATAATAATCGCAATGACAATATTCGCCAGGGCAAACCAGTGACCCCAGTTAACCAGTTTTGTTACCCGTTGACGCCGTGGGGATTCTGCTAAAATCATGGGGGTCAGGCCGTTCCTTTCACACTTTTTACCAGCACGCTGGCAAATTGTTCAACCATGGCTTCTCGATTGGCTGGAGGTACCTGATGTTCAAAGATATGAGAAATCACATTTCCCAACACCATTAAAGAAAGATCACGACTTGCACCGTGTTTTTCGAGTACCATAATAACGTCGTTCATCAGACGTTCGAATTCAGCATCACTGTATCGGCTTTGTTGGGGCATTTTACGCCTCTTATCGTTAAATCGCTTGAAAAAGCAAAGTTTTTGGCAATAAAGCGATTATAATCGTTGTGCATCTGATAACAATCATTCATTCAAAAAACTGCATCATTCATCAACGAATTGGACACTGGTAATTCATGAGTATATTGATTCATCATTTTGTCGTGCATCAGCTTATCGTTAATAACGAAGGTAAAATGCAACTGATCCCCCGCGACGGCTGCCTGCCGGTCACACCGGCACTGGAACAACTGGGCCAGCAATTACATCACACTTTTGTGAGTAAGCCGGGTAAAGGGGTAGGTCACTTTATTGAAACAGAACAAGAAGATGCCAGCTTTGCCGAATCACTCAATGGTTATATTGCACACCATGAGGCGTCGCCGGCAGACAGTGATAGCGTGTTTGTGCCGTTTACCAAAACGGCCGGTGATCTACTGCTTAAATCGCTGGTCGATACCGGCCAGGTAGAAACTGGCTTTGTGCTGTTTGTACATTATGAATATCTGGCCACTCAGTACCTGTTGGTGACTTTACTGAATACCAAAGCCCATGTGGAAATTAACCAGCAACTGGAACTCAATAGCCGCGAACATCTGGATTTGGCCAAAATGCAGCTTGCAGTGCGTATTGATTTGACTCAGTACCGTATTCAGCCGGACCAGCAGCGCTATGTGAGCTTTATTAAAGGTCGCATGGGTCGCAAGGTATCTGACTTTTTCATGCAGTTTGTTGGCTGCGAAGAGAAAGTGGATGTAAAACAGCAAAATAAACAACTGATCAGTTCGGTTGAAACCTATCTGGCCAGTGAAGGGCTCGATGCTGAAGAAAAAACGGCCCATCGCACTGAAGTGTCTAACTATTTTAAGCAACAGATAGACAGCGGTGACAGTATCCGAATCAGCGAGTTAGCCGAAAAATTACCCCGCGACGAAGACAGTCAGCGGGACTTTACGCAGTTCACCCAGGGGCTGGATACGCCCATTGAACCAGAAGTACAACCGGATCCCGCGGCCATTCGCCAACTGGCCAAATTCAGTGGTCAGGGCGGCGGCGTGTCGCTGAGTTTTGACCGTAAATTACTCGGCGACCGTATCATTTACCATCCGGACTCCGACACGCTGACCATTAAAGGGATCCCGCCGAACTTGAAAGACCAGCTTAAACGAAACGGCTAAGTTGTTACTAGCGGTACAGTCCCCCGGATATCGCTGGTATACTAAGTGGATTATTGAGCGGTACACCGCCTGTGTGCCGCCAACCTGTTAAAAAATAAACGAGATACAATGCAATTATTTGTAAACGACCTGACCGTCATGGACTTCTCCTATCTTTGCCCAGAACGAGGCATGGTAGGAGAAAGCTGGATTGTAGATGTGTTACTGGATGGCACATTGAATGAAGAAAGTATGATCCAGGATTTTGGCGTGGTGAAAAAGAACCTCAAACGCCTGATTGACGGTTACATTGACCACAAACTGCTGGTGCCGGCAGAGAGTGATAAAGCCCACATTCGTCGCGATGAAGACTCAGAGCAAGTGGAAGTACGCTTTGAGCTGGCTGATGAGCAGGCTATTCAGATGTATTGTCCGGCCGAAGCCTATGCCTTTATTTATGCACCCACGATAACTATGGACTCGGTAAGTGAATATCTGCGCGAGGTAATTGCTACCCATTTGCCGGATAACGTGGACAACCTTACCATCAAGCTGCGTACGGAAGTCATCAATACACCGTTTTATCACTATACCCACGGACTGAAAAAGCACGATGGCAATTGTCAGCGCATTGCTCACGGCCATCGCTCGCGGGTAGATATCATCACCAATGGCAGTGCGGATCGTGATAGTGAAGCCTACTGGGCCAAACGTTGGGAAGACATTTATATTGCCTCCAGTGAAGATCAAATCAGTGCCGAAGCGTTACAGTGTCAGCATCGTTTAGCCAGTTATGCTGATCACGTGTGTTTTGCCTATGAGGCGGCACAGGGGTACTTTGAAATAGTATTACCCATGTCAATCTGTGAAATCATCGACACCGACTCCACGGTAGAATGCCTTGCGCAGTTTATTTATACCCAGCAAAAACAACGATTGCCCGGTGAAGCCTGCTGTGTAATGGCCTATGAAGGGGTTGGCAAAGGGGCCATGGTAGGTGATTAAGCTAAAAGGCCTACTGTTTGGTTTATGGTGCATAAGCTGCACGGTGCAAGCTCTCGAACTACGAGGTGAATTAACCCAGGGCAGTTTACTGCGCGGCGAACTTACGCCTGGCAGTGCTGTATGGCTGAACGATGAGGCGGTTAAAGTGCTGCCAGACGGTAAATTTGTGGTGGGTTTTGGCCGTGATGCGAAGTTAACCCAACATCTGCGCTGGCAAACCCCGAATGGCGAAACTCACACCCGGGAGCTAACGCTGACCGGCCGGGAGTACCCCACCCAATATATAGAGGGGGTGCCGCAGGCGATGGTGACGCCGCCAGACAGTGTGCTTGCGCGAATTAAAGACGATAACTGGCGGGTGGCTAAGGCGCGCAAAACCAGTAGCGAACGGGCGGATTTCGGGGCCCGGTTTATCTGGCCAGCAGAAGGGCCGATCACCGGGGTATATGGCAGTCAGCGGGTGTTTAACGGCGTGCCTAAACGGCCCCATTACGGTGTCGACGTTGGGGCACCAACCGGTACTCAAGTGATTGCGCCGGCCGGTGGCAAAGTGACCCTGGCACACCCGGATTTATATTATTCCGGTGGCACCATTATTATTGACCACGGTCTGGGCGTAAACTCAACGTTTCTGCACTTAAGCAAACTTACCGTTGAGCCCGGCGAAATGGTTAAACAGGGTCAGAAAATTGGCGAGATTGGCGCCACGGGCAGGGCAACCGGCCCTCATCTCGACTGGCGCATTAACTGGTTCAGTGAACGACTGGATCCAGCCCTACTGGTACCTGCCCGTTAGGGTTGCTTAGAGGGCTGTTATGACAGCCCTAACCACGCCGCGGCTTTATCCTCATCGGTAATTTTTAGCACACAGCTTTGTTCACGGGCGGCAAGCACTGGCATCGACAGGCTAATCAACCGGCCATCTCTTATCACACTCAGTGCTAACGGTTTTTCACGTGTAACAGTGAGTAGCCGCTGTAACAATTTTGCATTTAACACATATCCATCGGCGGCGATGAGTTTATCGTCTATCTGCAGTCCGGCCTGGCAAGCGGCGGAGCTTTCCTGTACCGCCTGAATGAGCAATCCGGTGTCTGCCTCTTTAATAACGGCACCAAAATCATATCGCGGTGACCCTTTACCTGCTGCTTCATCGCCCCCTTTATCCTGTAAGGACAGGGGGGACTGTAATACCTGACTGACACCAATAGTGTCGAGTAAACCAGTCAGCGCTACATCTTCTGTTCCGTATACCACGCTGTGGAGGTAATCCTTTACATCGACCTCAAGCTCAACCTTACACAGTTGCTCAATCACATCGGCTGGCGTGCCGCTTTCATCGCCGTATTGCGACCACAGCAGGCGCATCAAATCGTCCAGGTTGTAGCGGTTGTCGCTGCGCTGTCGTAACAGTATATCCAGACCCAGGGCCACAATGCCGCCTTTGTTGTAATAGCTAACAATGTGATTTACCGAGCCTGCATCCTGTTTGTAAAACTTATTCCAGGCGTAGAAACTGGATTCGGCAATACTCTGTTTAAAGCGCCCGGCATTTTTATACAGCCGGGTGAGATTTTGCGCGACTATTTTAAAGTAACGCTCAGGCGGGATGACGCCTACGCGGGCCAGGGTGACATCGTCATAAAAGCTGGTGAAGCCTTCGTAAATCCACAGCTGGTCGGTATAAGCTTCCTGACTAAGGTCCGGGTTCACCATGACATCCGGCTTAATGCGCTTCACATGCCAGGTGTGGAACAACTCGTGGCTACACAGACTGATAAAGTTAACGTAGCTGTCGCTGAGTTCTTCAGGCTCACCTGCCAGTGGTAGTTCAAAGCGGGGAAATAACAGCGCAGTAGAGCTGCGATGCTCCAGACCACCATAGCCCTGATCGGCAATTAATGTCATAAACAAATAATGCTTAACCGGGTAGGGCTGTCCGAACAGTGACAAATGGTGCTGGCAGACTTTTTCTAAATCGGCGCATAAGCGCGGCATTTCATACTCGGTGGTACCACTGAACATCAAGGTAAAGGTTACGCCATCCACTTCAAAGTCGGCACTGGTGCATTGACCAATGAAAATAGGATGGTCGATGAGTTCCTGATAATCGGCACTGATAAATTGATTGTCTTCCCGATGGGGTAAGGTGGTTTCTATCTGCCAGTCGGGCTGGCTGGCCGGACATTCGATAACCAGCTCGCAGGGAAAAGCCTCGCATCCGGCCACGCCAACAAACACACTGGTGCCGTTACAAAACGCATATTCGTCATTTATGTAGGCGCTGCGAACCGATAAATCAAAGGCATAAACCTGATAAGCCACCAATACCGCCTGGCCCGATGTCTTCACCTGCCACTGCTGCTTATCCAGTAAAGTAACGTCGAGGCGTTCCCCTTCATCGTTAGTGGCAACAAAATTGACGATGTTGCGGGAGAAATCACGCACCATATAACTGCCTGGGATCCAACCTGGCAGGTTCAGTGTGAGATGTTCACTATCGATGGCCGGGATCGATAAGGTCACGTCAAACAAATGTTGACTGACGGAGTTTACGGATAACGAATACTGAAGGACGGGCGATTGTTGCGCCATTCGGGATACCTCTTCTTGCAGCCTGTTTTGATCAGGATGAACATGAATAGTTGTGAAATATTTAAAATATGATTATATAGCTATAGTGATTGCGATTCAGTTTTAAATGATGCCCAAACAAAAAAAGATCCTGCTTAGTAGTGCTGATATCAATAGCTTACAGTCGCTTACCCCTGGCAGTGTAGTGGATTTGCAAATCTCCACTCCCACTGCGCCAAAACGGGTAAAGACCAGTTATATTGGCGCTGACGTACCTAATTGCCTGTTATTTCAGGTGCCCAGTGAGTCCCGCTGGGGCTATTTGCGCGATGTGCTGGTGCCCGACAATGAAGTGGTTTTACGCTACGTGCTGGAAGGCGACGAGGGTAAGGTGATTGCTTTTCGCTCCCGCGTAATGAAAGTCATCACTCATCCGGTTCCCATTCTTTTCGTGGCTATGCCTGATTCGCTGCAAACGCTGGCGCTGCGCAAACACAAGCGCTGGACACCGGGCATTCAGGCCAGGGTCAGTGCCAGTGATGACAAGCAAACCCTGAGTACCGATTGCATGATTGTTGACGTGTCATTTCAGGGCTGTCGGTGTGTACTGGAGTCTGGCCCCGAATTTCCCATTCTGGAAAATGGTAAAACCATTCAGTTAAAGATTGCCGCTGACAAGGAAAGTGTCATCAAAGGCATTATTAAAAACAGCAGCACATCGCAAACCCGGGTGTTTTACGGCGTACAATTTGCCGCTGATGCAGAAATTGTTAAAAAATTGTTGGATCGTTTTATTGTTGAGCTTTAGGATAGGAGCTACGCTGGTTGTACCAGCGGCGGAAAAAGGGCAGCACCTATAAAACAATTATCTGCCTCATTCCGTATCAGTCAGGAAAACGGGGACAACTGCATGCGTGATATAGAAAGGCTGTTTAGCGAATATTCTGAAAGCCACATGAATCCTACCAACAAGATGATTCACAACCTGGCCGTGCCGGCCATTTATTTTTCAGTGATTGGTTTAATCTGGTCGATACCGGTGCCAGACTTCATTGCCCAGTACGGCATTAACTTTGCTCACCTGTTAGCGCTTCCGGTACTGTATTACTACTTCTTACTGTCTGGCCCCATTGGGGCTGCCATGACCCTGCTGAGCATCGCTTGTTTCCTCATCATTGAACAAATAGCACAGTCAGCAGTACCGGTATGGCAGGTGAGTGTAGGGGTGTTTGTGGTGATGTGGATCCTGCAGTTTATTGGCCATGCAATTGAAGGCAAACGCCCGTCGTTTTTTACCGATATACGTTTTCTGCTGATTGGCCCTGCCTGGGTATGGGGAAGCTGGCTCAAACGTTTAAATATTAGTTATTAATCTCCCGGCAGTGTGGCAATTACGGTGTAAAGTCTGTACCGTCTCCACACTGCCTGATGCCCTCAGGTTTCATCATAGTGCGATAAATCGTAAAGCAATTACGACTAAGTCATTATTCACCCACACAATTACACGTATAATGCAGTAGATGACAAAACAATCTGGTACCTTTGTGCTGAAGTGGCAGCGACTTTTTGAAAACAATGAACGTTTATTCTGGGTATTACATACCGCAGGCTGGGCGGGATTTGCTGTGGTTTATTACATTGGGTCGTTTTTGCATGAAGTGCGTCCCATTTTTCTGTTTATTATTATCCTCAATTCCTATGCCGGCTGGATCCTGACTATTCCACTGCGATACGTCTACCGCTGGGCGCGAAATCAGGGCGCGGTTAAATTACTGCTAACGGTCCTGGCGGCTTCCTATGCAGTAGCGCTGTTGTGGGCCGTAGTGAAAAACGTTAACTACTGGGAAATCTATAAGCACGGCTTCCGGCCTGATGCCTGGTATATGTATTTCAGTAATACCATTGATTCGATGATCATGATTGGCTGCTGGAGCGGTTTGTATTTCGGCATCAAAAACTTTGAAATGTTGCAGCGCGAAAAACAGAATGCACTGAAAGCCAGCACCATGGCCCACCAGGCCCATCTCAAAATGCTGCGCTATCAGCTAAATCCGCATTTCCTGTTTAATACGCTGAACGCCATATCGACGCTTATTCTGATGAAAAATAACGATACCGCTGAAGCCATGGTCTCAAGGCTCAGCGACTTTCTCCGTTACTCGCTCGATAATGACCCCATTAAAAAAGTAGCTTTAGGACAGGAAATCAAAGCGTTACGGTTGTATCTTGAAATTGAAAAAGTGCGTTTTGGCGAACGACTGGAAGTGGTCTGGAATATCGAAGAAGATTGCGAAAATGCTATGGTTCCAAGTATGATACTGCAACCCATCGTTGAAAATGCCATAAAGCACGCTATCTCTAAACTTGAACATGCAGGCAAGCTCACCATTGATGCACGAAGATTCGGTAATGATTTACTGCTCGATGTAGCAGATAACGGTCCGGGCGCAGATATCACCGATGGCCAGTTAAGCCGCTCTGGTGGCGTAGGGTTGCCTAATATTAAAGAACGCCTGCACGCTTTGTATAATCGGAATTTCGCTTTTACGGTTGAACATAATCAGCCGCAGGGGGTACGCGTAAGTGTTCGTATTCCTTATGATGTAAAGGATATTTAAATGAGTCAGCATAAAATTAAAACCCTGATCGTCGATGATGAGCCGTTAGCCCGCAGTGGCCTGCGCTTACGTCTCGAAAAGTTTGACGATGTAGAAGTGGTTGCTGAGTGTCAAAATGGTCTGGATGCGGTCAGTATGATTTCTCAGCATCGTCCTGACCTGGTTTTCCTCGACATTCAAATGCCCGGATTAAACGGTTTTCAGGTTATTAATAAGCTCAAAGAGCTGAAACAGCCTATTCCTATGATTATCTTCGTCACCGCCTATGACAGCTATGCCATTAAAGCGTTTGATGTGCATGCGCTGGATTACCTGCTCAAGCCAGCCGACGATGAGCGTCTGGGTGCTGCGATTAAGAAAGTTCGTGAATATTTTGCTACCCAGAACCAGGACGAACAGTCCAGAAAACTGGTTAACCTTGTGGCAGAGCTGACCGGCGATGATTGCGAGGAAATTTTGCGCAAACTGGCCAGTGGTGAGGCAGTAGAAACCAATCCTTATCCGGATGTACTGGCGATTAAAGACGGCTCTGAAGTTACCCGGGTAAATGTATCTGATATTCAGTGGATTGATGCAGCCGGCGATTACATGTGTGTACATGCGCTGGACGGCATGCATATTATGCGTAAAACCATGAAAGAGCTGGAACAGGAACTCAACCCGCAGCTGTTTGTACGTGTGCACCGTTCGGCGATTGCTAACATCCGTTACGTGAAGAAACTGGTAAGCCATATTAGTGGTGAGTATCACCTCATCCTCAATAACGATACCGAGCTAAAAGTGAGTCGCAGTCACCGTGATAAGGTGAAAGCGGCCATGAAGATGTAAGCTAAACCAATTACAGACTAAAAAAAGACGGCGCACTAAGCGCCGTCTTTTTTTAGCCCTAGAGCATTGACTACGGTACGTGGCGATCACTAGTGGTAGAGCTTTGCCTGTAGAGGTTGGAGAGTAACCCAGCACAATACTGAGCAATATAGATTTATACTGCTCAAGACGGCTTTGAGCGAATTGCGGACATCAGATAGTCAAACTGGAATCGTCCGCTGAAACAAATAGCGGTCAATCCTACATAAGTCATTTCTGCACCGATTTCGAGTTTCAATAACTTGAATGTATATGTATGCTTATGGTTTTGTAATTCTGACAAGCAAAGCTTTTCCTAGGAATAAGCTTTAATTATCAATATCAAACTGGTAAGCAAACCAGACAGGTTATCATCAGCTACTTTAACGGCTCTCTTGTCTCACTTTCAAAAGGCAGTTGAGCAAAGTGTTTTTGAAAACTATGTGTGATATGAATAAAAGTACAAGTCGTACAAGAATTCAAAAATTCAAAAATTCATTAATAATAACATTCATCTAGACGTTGATAGGGTAGAGCGTGGTTCATTTATCCTATTTTTAGTTGGTTCGCTATCGGCAACTGTCACTTTGTATATCTATGAAGTAATCAAAAGTAAAATTAAAAGAAAGATCACTGAGGATGAGATAAAGGCACATGTAGAGGCGTACCAAAAGCCAATTTTAGAAAACTTGGATCGTGATATTAAGAATAAAAGAAGGCTTGGCTCCCTATACGTTGAAGAAATAAATTCAAAAATGACTACCAATGATAAAAATATTGTCCACTTCCCCTAAACTGAGACAGACTTAATTGGAGTTTTCTGTAATGATTAATGCAGGAGACGACTATGAAAAAATCACGCTATACAGAATCTCAGATCATCGCAGTATTAAAGGAAGTTGATGCTGGTAGAAAAGTTGAGGAAGTGTGCCGCCAACACGGTATCAGTAGTGCAACCTATTACAATTGGAAATCCAAATACGGTGGCATGGAAGCGTCTGACGTCAAACGATTGAAAGAGCTTGAAGAAGAAAATGCCAAGCTCAAAAAGATGTTCGCGGACGTTAGCTTAGAAAATAATGCGATTAAGGAGCTTGTCGCAAAAAAGCGTTGGTGACAGCGGAGAAACGAGATTGCGTCAGCATATTGGTCAGGGCTGGACTGAGTATCGCTAAAGCTTGTCTGTTTGTAGGCATTAGCCGCTCTACCTTCTATCGTCCTGAGAGTGACTGGCGCAAAGCCGATGCTGCTGTCATTGATGCTATCAATACAGAGTTAAAGAAATCACCAAGGGCGGGATTCTGGAAGTGTTTTGGCCGGATGCGTTTTAAAGGTTTTCCATTCAACCATAAGCGCGTATACCGCGTGTATTGCCAGATGGGATTGAACCTGAAACGCAGAACTAAGCGGGTGCTGCCCAAGCGGATTGCACAGCCTTTAGAAGTGCTTGAACAGGCAAACCACCAATGGGCGTTGGATTTTATGCATGACACCTTGTACTGCGGTAAACGCTTCAGAACGCTGAATGTGGTGGATGAAGGGACGCGTGAGTGCCTTGCCATCGAAGTTGATACGTCTTTGCCAGCTGGCCGCGTCGTACGCGTGTTAGAACAGCTTAAGGCTGAGCGTGGATTACCAACTCAGCTGCGAATGGATAATGGCCCGGAGCTAATTTCGGCGACGCTGACAGATTGGTGTGAAACCAATAATATTGAACTGGTCTATATCCAGCCAGGTAAGCCACAGCAAAATGGCTTTGTTGAACGCTTTAACGGTTCATTCCGCAGAGAGTTTCTGGATGCCTACTTGTTTGAAAATCTCAATCAGGTAAGAGAAATGGCCTGGTTCTGGCGACTGGATTATAACGAAGAAAGAACCCATGAAAGTCTGGGTAACCTGCCTCCGGCAGCTTACCGAGCAAAACTGGAAAACTCTAATTTAGAAGTGTCCCATTAAAGGGGAAGTGGACAGCTGTTTAAGACTCAAATGAGCGAATTGCGAACATTAACACCCGCGTACTTGGCGCGAATTTATGGGCGTCCTTAATGACGCTCTCGTTAGCAGCGATTTAGTGTATACAACCAAGATATACCTCACCAAATATCTTATTTGATTTAGTGGCAATCGTATCTGATGCTTGTTCCGAGATTAGATAACCATAACCTGTAGTTTTAAAAGTTGCTATATCCTCATCACTCACAGGTTGATCATTTTTATGCATGGAATATCGTAGACTAGCCCAAAGTTCATAGCCTAACTCAGCTTCAATAAGTGGGTGGAATCCTGCACTGTCTCCATAGGTAAGCATTTTGGGGTTGCCAGATATTTCTTCTCTTAGCCGAACCCCACATAGTGCAGCGACTAAGTCAGCAAGTTGTATTCCATTTACTTCCGATGAATCACAATTATAAATAGTGAGTTGTTCATGTTCATTTGTTAATGAGCCAGCTTCTGCATTAGTTAAAATCCCCTGATCCACATAGATATTTAGTTCTTGGCTAGGGTACATGCCTTTTAGAGAGTTAATCAGATAGGAAAACTCTTCAAAGAATTCATGTCGAACACTACTTGGTAGAACAAGGACTCCCCACTTGGTTCGATTGTTTATATGATTTCTAACTGAAGATCTTACTTTCTGCATGATTTTGTTGCCTTTCATCTTGTTACATGCATGAAATTCATCAAGTCCGTATTTAGAAAGAATCCTTCCTAAATCCTCTTGAGGGTCATGTTTACATATTACGTATGAAAGCAACATGAAATCATGTTCGCTATGAATAGAGTCGTCTATGTATATATTCATTCTGCAAACGCCCGCATTTGCGGCTGGTTTTGGAGCGCATTCGAAAACCAGTCCGACAACATGCGTTTTTTAGGTTTCATCAAAGCGGCCAGCATTTCTGTATGCCGAAATTTCATCGGCGACCATAGACGCACACTCCGCAACAGCCCCATCAACTAGCCCTCGCTCAAATAGCCCTTCAATCACTTCGCAGACTTCAGAAGGATTAGCAAAGCCATAATCGCGGAGGTGTATAACAGCTATTTCTGGATCAACTCCATTTTCCAACCATTCCTCATAACTCTCTAAAATTTCATCTGCAGAATGTTTAGTCATGTCTTCTGGTGTATAAAGGCGAATTGAATGAACTGACAATTCAGTATTCCCAGCATCAATAATTCGTTGAATAAAAGGAGTATCTCTTTTTGCCTTGAAATCGAATATTTGCTCTGTAATCGTAATTAGCGATCTATCAACGGAAAACAATACATAGGAATCAGCCTCAGAATACATACCAGAATAGATTACCTTTCCAGCGCGAATCACCTCGAACACCAGACCGTTCCCGCGCCAAGATTGATTTCCCGTTGGGGTTGGATCATCACCGAGCTGGGAAACAACAAAAATCGTACCTTTGAATTCCCATGACCGAAATATTGGCAGGCTACTAAAATTCCTATAATCTTTTGCCGGATGTAGATTGGAAGAAGGGCTCTGCTTTTCTCTGTCTATGGCAATAGATTCCTCGTGAGAACGCTTAATTTCCTTCAGCATGTTAATACTAAAATTCTGGGGCTGATCATCGATCAATCGGTGGTGTGTCGGACATACAAGTATAAGATTGGCCACGCCATCTATATCGCCTCCAGGTGGAGAACCATTGCCACGTGGACCATCGAGTTTCTGAGCAACGATATGCGCTTCTTCTCCAATTACCGTGCTCGATCCATCTACCCCCAAAGCTATGAGCTCTTGTTTGCAATCAGAAAATGCACACTCATTTCCCGACCGTGCCCATAGAATTTTTCGAGTACGAGATGAAATAGACATTGAAACCTAACAGCTTATTACTGAGACTTCATAGTAACACCCATTTTCACTGAAAAACCAAATTCTGTGTTTTCAGAAGAAAGAAAATGAAATGACCACTTTTGACCATTTTCAGTCTCAGCAGCGGCTGTTTAATACTACAATGAGCGAGAAGCAGAAATATCACTTTGGACAAGTTATTTTGTCTGTTTACATATTGTTACAGTGCTGCAATTTAGATTGAATATCTATCTTATTGACGTACGTAGCCCTCATAGGAAACGGATTTAATTACTTTTTCGATGATGGGTTTAGCAGCTGTTTCTAATTCAGAACGAGTGATTTTGTGATCTGCCAACGCACGCTGAAAATGCGCGATCTGCCCAGGAAATCCAGGCATAAACAAATTATTACCGGCATGTAGTGCAGTAATAGAATGGACGCCATCCCCCTCCCAATCTGTCATGACAATACCATCAAAACCCCATTCATTTCGCAAAATTTCGGTAATTAAGTCGTGGCTGGCAGCAGTGTAAGTACCATTAACTGAATTATAAGAGGTCATGATCGCCCACGGCTCACTTGCTGTAACTGCGATTTCAAAGCCTTTGAGATAAATTTCCCTCAATGCACGTTCTGAAACTACCGTATCGATCGCATCGAAACGATTGGATTCCTGATTATTGGCAACCAGATGTTTGAGAGTCACTCCCACACCTTCCTCTTGTAAACCCTGAGTTACGGCAGCTGCAATCTCGCCAGAAACAATTGGGTCCTCTGAGTAATATTCAAAGTTTCGCCCGTTTAAGGGGTTTCTGTGAATATTTAAACTCGGCGCTAACCATAAGTCGACACCGTTTAACCTTGCTTCGTGCCCAACAGCCTGGCCCAGTTCTCGGGCCAGGTCGATATTCCAGGTGCTGGCAACAACCGTCCCAACAGGAAATCCCGTCGTATGTGCCTCCAAGCGCACACCTGCGGGCCCATCAGCGAGGATCATGCTTGGCAGGCCCAATCGCTCGAGTGTGACAGTTTGTCCGGCGGAGCCTTTAACGAAAGAAGAAAACTCACCAAATATTGATTGTGTAGATCCCATACCTGGGCCAACCAATAGCGCGATAAGTTCAAGATCAGAAAACTGATTTATGTAGTGGTCTATATCAACCTTGCCTGAAACAACATCCTGCAAAAGAAAATCGGCACGCTTCAATTTAGCGGAATCAAAAATTATCTTACTTTGACCTCCTGGGCCTGGAGGAGGACTACCAAGATCCTTGGCTCGCATTGCAGGTGTATCAGGAAAGCTCGCCTCTGGCTGAAATTTGGACAATCGCTTGAAGCTTTCCGGATGTTGCAGCGTTAATTGATTACTTAACTTACGAGTTGTATGCGTCTCATCGACGTGAAAACTGCCTGCTTTTTTCAGGTTTTTTACAGAGTTTCCTACAAGGATGTCGTAACTACCTTTTTCCAGTATCCACGCCGCTTTTTCCTCATCATACGACGCCATTTGTTCAGTATTAAAACTCATCGTGAGGAGCTGGCTGGATTTTGGCTGTAAAAGCTTAGTTTTCGCAAAGGTTACAAGGGCCCGAGATGGCTTTTCCAATTGCCCATCTGGAGCCTTATAATAAATTTGCACAACCTCTTTTCCTGCTCGTTTGCCTGTGTTGCTCACTTTGACATCTATTGAAATTTTATTCCCTTGAGGGTGAGGTGATGATGGCTCAATATCAAATTTTGTGTATGACAACCCGTAACCAAACGGATAGCGGACTGGAACATTAAAGGTTTCAAAATAGCGATAACCAACAAAAATATCTTCTTCGTACTCCACGTAGTAGCGATTCCCGACAGGGCGCTTGTACGTTGTACCTTTAGGAGGGGTCTTATGATTGGGTATAAAGCCCCAGTAATCTATCGCAGTCCCATCTGACACAACGGATTCATATCCATCTACGAATCCGCCGAAGTTTAGTGAGGACGGATAGTCTTTGTAATCAAGGGCTACCGTATCGGTAAGCTTTCCAGAAGGTGTCACTGTGCCAGTTAAAATATCTGACATGGCATTTCCTCCTTCCATACCAGATAACCAGGCAAGGAGCACGGCATCAGGTTTAACGCTATCTAACCAGTCAAAGTCAACTAACCCTGAAACATTGAGTACCACTACCACCTTTTTGAAGTGCTTTTTCAAACTTGCAAGAATTGCTAATTCTTCTGAGGTAAGCAGATAGTCACCTTCCATCACTCGATCTGAGCCTTCTCCGGAAGGTCGGTTAAATGTGTAAATTGCGATATCACTTTGACTGGCAGCTGATGCAAGCAATGCCTCTGGCAAGGGCATTTCTGGAACATGTAAGGCGTTACTTCCTGGAGGACCACCTTTCGGAGCCGATGATTGCAGTTGTGCGCTTTTCTTCTCATAGAAGTCTGCATATGCATCTGCGACAGCTGAATTTATCGCTACATGGTTGTTTCGCAGCCCGTCAATCAGGTTGACGGTATAGACCGCATCAACAAATCCTGAGCCCGTTCCAACATGTAGATAGTCTAGTTGCCCTGTACCGAAAACGGCAACCGTTGAATCTTGCTCCAAAGGCAATACACCGTTGTTTTCAAGAAGAATTATTCCTTCTGAAGCCACTTTTCGAGCGAGTTGATAGTTAGACTCAATGCCTTCCGCTTGTGCGAAAAGAGGAAAAATCGTGAAGACCACGACGGTAAGCACTACTAGTTTTTTAATCATTTTTATTAACCAATCCTTAGGGCGCAAGATGTTGTGTTTGCAAACCATGAGGGTGAATTGCAAACCGACCTTTTTTTAGCTGGGACCGCTCCCAATTTAAGTGAATGGAAGGTGTTCAGGCATCACGAATTCTATCGTTTGGGATGGAATGTTAAAATTTGTTTAACCAATAGGGGGTATTCAGTAAACGGATGAATTTACAAAGGACCTTAGCACTGGATTTAGATTGTCGTCACTCCAGACAAGCACATATTCTACGCTCGGGCTATCAGTGAAATAATAGTTAGTTGTAATTGGCTCTCTAATAATCTTTTCGGAGAGAATCCCGCATTGTTGCAGTAATTATCGATGGCAGATCGTAATTCAGGGGCAACATTTTTCGGAACAGTAATTATACCGAAAGGTTTTATTGCGGCCGCAGAGACTTCAGACTTTGATTCAAGTTCATGTCCCGCTGGTATGGCTAAACATAATTTTTCCGTACACAAACAAACGTTTTACGGTGTGATGTCCACTTTAGCAAATTTATTAGTTCTAGAGTGAGCTGGGTGAACTGTATCGCTATGTCCGCTTTTGACCAAGAAGAGACGTTTTCAGTATGAAACTGTAATACTCAAACTATGTGCAGTTTCCGCGATAGTTGGCATTTCGGTTATTCGTTCCCCCTATGCAGCATCGACTGAATCCTCTCCTATGATGCTTCTTCTAGCTTACTATGTATGCCAGTGACGATGACAACACTGAATTAGGGCACAAAACTTGTTCTTTCTTCGATCTTAATAGCGCTCTCTTTTCTAGGGGAACGCAAAGCCACCTTTTTTAGAAAATAGGCGTCTTACTCATGTTGTCATTCCCCAGTTATGCCGTTCGTTAAGCATTGTAATCATCGTGTGGGTAAGGGAATCGCCCAGCGCTTTATGGTTTTCCCAGGTTTGCGCTAATTCCACTTCTACCGGTGCGTTGTTTTGTATGCCCACCATTATTCCGGTTTTATCCTGCTCGACACAACGTACTGCATTAACCCCAAGTAGTGTCGCCAGCATGCGATCCTGACTCACTGGGGAGCCACCCCGCTGAATATGACCAAGAGTCACCGGACGCACTTCACCCCCGGTTAGCTCCTCCAGTTGAACACCTAAGTCAGCAATGCCTTTGGGCCACAAATTCTCAGTTAACACAATAATAAAACTTTCATGACCATAGCGTTGTCGATGAATGGCCAGTTGCTGATGGATATCTTTAAGTGTGGTTTCCGGGTCGCTGAACAACTCCGGTAAAATAACATAATTCGCGGCGCCGGAAATCGCCGCACTGGCGCCTAAAAAGCCGGCATGGCGGCCCATTACCTCAACCAGAAATATCCGCTCAAAAGCGTCAGCGGTATCCCTGACTTTATCAATCGAGTCCATGGCGGTTTCGATGGCGGTGTAATACCCGATGGTAGCGTCGGTACCGTAAATGTCATTATCTATGGTGCCGGGCAGGCCAATAACCTGTCCGGACCAGAAGTTACTCAGATGATTAGCACCATGAAAAGAACCGTCACCACCGATCACCAGCAGGGCATCAATGGCAAGCTCATCGAGATGTTTAGCGGCCAGTTTGGCTGACCCGTCCTGTTTAAACTCTTTGCAGCGGGCACTGCGCAAAATGGTGCCGCCGCGCTGAATAATATTATGCACTTTTTTACTGTCCAGCTTGCGCCAGTTTGCAGCCAGCAGGCCGTTATAGCCGTGCTCAAAGCCAATAACGGTATGTCCCGCGCCTTCACTGGCTACAACAATCGCTCGAATACAGGCGTTCATCCCCGGCGCGTCGCCGCCGGAGGTCAGTACCGCAATTCTTTTATTGGTCATAAAGCGTTCCTTTACATTTTGATACAAATACACTGCTGAGTTGCTGTGAATTTGTCATCGCTTGTGCAGTCCAAATTTGAGTATTATGTTGTTATACCACGTAAAACCGTTGCGTTTTTGAGTAGTATAAGGCTGAAATGTAAAGCCCGGCGATCGGGTACTGCCCTCAGCACGTAATGATAGATTGTCAGGTATAACCACGCGTGCCAAGTGTAAATTAACAGGAAGTGACAATGAAAAAAGGTTTGTTGATTGCGATCATCATTTTTTTAAGCGGATGTTCGACAAAGTTTACCTATAATAATCTGGATTGGTTAATTCATTGGTATATCGATGATTATGTGTCGCTGTCTGATAATCAGGAAGCCTTATTCGACGAATACTTTGCCGACTGGCAAAGCTGGCACCGCAGTGAAGAGCTTGGCAAATACATCTCTCACCTGAAATCCCTGAAAACCGATTTGCAGGGCGAAAAACTCAGTGCAGCCAGAATAGAGCGCCATTTGCTCGACAGCCGTGAACACTGGGAGCGGTTGCGCGATCGCGTGAGTCCGGAACTGGCCGATATGGCGGAAAAACTTACCGATGATCAGGTAACAGCTTTGTTTGATGAATTAAGCGAAGAAAATGAGGAGATCCGGGAGTCACTGGAGGAATTTAACCAGCAATCACCAGCAGAGCAGGCTGAGGAACGGCTGGATGATATTGAAGAGGGCGTAAGCGAGTTTATCGGTCGCCTGAATGCCAGTCAGAAAGCCATTATTAAAGGGTATGCCGGGCAGTTTACCAGTACCCGGGCCCTGTGGCTGACCTACCGTCAGGATTTCCAGCAGGCCGCCCGCAAAATGATTGATACCAGGGCGGCTAATCCGCAATTTAATCAAGACTTTGTGGCCCTGATGACGCATCCGGATGAATTTCGCAGTGACGCATTTTTAGAGCTTC
The DNA here is from genome assembly GCF_057547795.1 of Alteromonas sp. 4NH20-0104. Classification (NCBI taxonomy): domain Bacteria; kingdom Pseudomonadati; phylum Pseudomonadota; class Gammaproteobacteria; order Alteromonadales; family Alteromonadaceae; genus Alteromonas; species Alteromonas sp. 4NH20-0104. Next base: position 186,106 of record NZ_BAAJLP010000007.1, read on the forward strand.
GAAACGACAACACGCAGATTTATGCAAAAATGGCGGAAGAGCTGCTCTACACCTTGGATAAAAAGCAAAAAAGGAAGCTAATCAGTAAGATTGACGATATGATTGAAGACTTTGAATACCTCATGAGTAATGATTAGTTGGAAAGTAGTTACCGGCCGTTCTATGGCTTTTGTTTGTCTTTGGTTACCGCTGTGCTGTGGGGCGTATTACCCCTGTTTCTTAAGATCTGTCTGGAGGTCATGGACAGTCAGACCATTACCCTTTATCGCTTTGTAGTGGCAGCATTACTGGTAGGGGGATGGTTGTTTTACCGTCGCCACATCCCCCATTTTCTGCGTTACCCGAAAGCCGTTATCAGTCTGACGATTGCCTGCACTCTGATGCTGGTAATTAACTATGTTTTTAACGTTATGAGTCTGAAATTTCTGAGCCCGGGCAGTGTACAGGTCTTCATGCAGGTGGCGCCATTTGCTCTGATGGTGGGCGGCATTGTGTTGTATAAAGAAAGGTTCAGTCGCCTGCAGTTGTGGGGAGCGTCTTCGTTACTGTTTGGCCTGGGACTGTTTTTCAATCAGCGCCTGCCGCAAATTGTGGTGTCGGATTCTGAAGATACACTCGGGGTTGTGTTTGTTATTATTGCCGCCGTAACCTGGGCGGGTTATGCGCTGTGCCAGAAATCCCTGATGAAAACAATGTCAGCTATGCAGCTGACCCTAATCATATATATCATTGGCAGTCTGATGTTACTGCCATTTACCCACCTGCAGGCGATCACTGAAATGAACGAGGTGCAGGGCTGGGCGCTATTGTTTTGTTGTTTAAATACGTTTGTGGCCTATGGAGCATTTACCGAAGCCATGCGGGTTTGGTATGCCTCCCGGGTTAGTGCTGTGATTGCCACGGCGCCGGTATTTACCTTTATTTCTGTTGCTGTGGCCGAGTACCTTTATCCGAGCAGCTTCGAACAGCCGCCACTCGGTGCGCTGGCGATTCTGGGCGCTGTGATGGTGATTGGCGGCTCGGTAATGGCGGCCCTGGGCCGGGGGGCGCGTTAGTTATCTTTGTTGACGGGGGCCGGGGCAGGCTGACCTATGGGCTGCTCGCCGCCTTTACAAATGGTATCGTAATCATCCCGGTAATAACGGAAATTTACGCACTCGTTCTCATACCGCTGCCTTGCTGTCAGGGCCATTTGCGGGTTTTTCGGGTTTCGAATGGCTTTTTGTAAGACTTCGCATTGCTGTGCCTGAGCTTTTACCTCAAGGATATCTTCACACAGATTGGACTGGCTGGCGCACCCCGACAATCCACCTGAACCAACCATAACTGCAGCGACCAGTAAACCGTGTTTTTGCATAACCTCTATTCCTCTCTGTAGAGCGAGCTGGTGGTTACAGGGTAGCAATGCCTAACCGCAGTAATTCATCCCGTAAACCGTCAAATTTGGTTTGATGTTGCTCCCGCATAGGTGCGTGATTCAGGATCTTATACACCTGACGGGCTTCTTTGATCATCGAAGCATCGTCTTTACCTTCGTTGCCTACCAGTTTAATCAGACACTGTATTAAGTTTAGTGCAATCCCAGCGTTTACCGGAGAAAGTTCCAGTGCGCTGTTGAATGCGGCTTTCGCTTCGGCGTATTTTTCCTGTTGATACAGCTGAATACCACGACGGTTGATGTGGGTATACTGCTGTTCGCTTTCCTTAACTTGTTTCGACATCGATCGCACCAGCATGCGACTGCTATCGTCCAGTTCGGTATTTTGCTGGGTGAGGGTTTGCAGCAACTGATTGACTTCCTCAAACTCTCCCAGATCAACCATCAACTGCATGCTGGAAGGCGCCAGGGAGGCCGGGTAGAGCTCAAATTGTTTTTCAATTGCCATCTGACTGTCCATCAGGGAGCGTTTGGCGTTGATTAACTTGCCGTCTATGGCATCTACCCGGGCATGCATGATTTGATCAAAAATATCCAGACTAAAAGGTTCATCCAGACGCGTGAGCGCTTCATCATGTCCGGCCCGCTGCAACTGGAGCAGGGCTTCCTGTTGAAACCGGTGTCTTTGCGTCTTACTTTCCGCTGCTTCTGCTGCATCAAGTAAACTGGAAATATGATTACACCAGTAATTCACCTGTTTAAAAATGGTGTTTTTAGACAGTTGCCAGGTGGCTTTAGTGGCTTCAGTCAGTAACTCATAATCATTGTTATCGCGGGCGATGCGACTGGCCAGAATCTGTCGTTGCAAGGAAAATGGCGAGTTTTTAATCGCCCGGCGAATATCTTCAAGGGCTTCTTCGGGTAGTTGAGAGGCTGATTTTGCCTGGGCCAGAATATCCAGCGCTTCCGGATCAAACTGATTCAGGCCGAGTACCTTATTGGCACATTGAATTGCCTCGCTGAATTTGCGCATAGCCAGGTAGGTTTTACCCAGCGCCAATTGCGCCCATTGGGTGGGCAATAGATCAGAGTGGCTGTTTAACAGCTTGAGGGCTTTATCATACTCAGCTTCATGCCACAGGATCTGGAGGCGGATTTCCAACGCCATGCGCTGATAGGGCGCGGGCATCTCCCTGAGTTTATCCAGCTCGTTAATCGCCGTGGTAAAGGCCTGTTTGCTCAGTGCCTCAAGTACTTTTAAAAAATACTGTTTACGTTGCCAGGATTTATTCAACCGGCTCTTCAGCTGCGCCTGGGAAAAAGGTTTTAGCAGATAATCATCGGGTTTATGTTCGAGCGACCCCAGCACTATTGGGCGTGCGGCATCGGCACTGATCAGCAAAAATACCGCGCCGGGCGATACCATTTTGCGAAACTGCAGTTCCTGATAAAGCTCAAAGCCATTTTTCTTATTGGTGCCTAAATGCAAATCACACACAATAATGTCGACTCTGTGGTTGCGGCAAAAGCGTATTGCCTGGTCAGCGCTGGTAGCCGTCATGACATCCTTGGCGCCGAGGTTGGTTAACAACCCTTTTAACAGAATAAGGAAGGGACGCTGATCTTCTACAATCAGAATATTTACGTCCTGATAGGGCACTCCCAATGGCCGCTCCCATTAAACGCGAAACTGTTCGATAATATACTAAAGGATAATGGGTATGTGCCGATTAAGCTAGTAAGTCGTTAATACCTATGAATGATTTTGCAACCAGACAACCTTACCCCCGCATCTTTTGATGTTCAGAATGTCACATCGTCACTGGCGCTTAATAAAGCGGTGGGGGGCAGTGCTGCGTTGTTTTCCTTATATCTGGCTATCAGCGAGGCCCGCGGAGATGAGCAGGTTAAATGGACAGCCCGGCAGGAACCGGTAGAAGACCCTGATTTTCCTGCACGGTTAAACCATTACCGGCGCAGTCCGCTGGCGTCTACTGCCGAGAATGTGAATAGTTACCTGCGATGGCAGGCGGGCCTTAAGACAACATTCAGCAATGAACATATTCGTTTGTGGCAGGCCATCAGTCCCGATCCACTGAGCTTTCACAACAACAGCCAGCGGTTGGAACCTGAAGTAAAACAAAACTGTCCCTATCGGACTCAACTCGGGTGGGTGACTGAAAAGTCGTCACAAATCAAAGAATCTGATGCCACCTTGCTGGCCGATATCATCCCCGCGTCACAGGCTATCGCCGTTTAATCGTCCGCCAATTTTACTGTCGGGTTTTCGGATGTCGATTTTTTTGCTATATTCCGCGCGCATTTTGCACTGGTTTTACGTTCCAACTCGCAAAGGTTAAAAAATATGAGTCAGTATGTTGTATGCGCGCTGTACAAATTCGTCGCGCTTGAAGATTATAAAGCTATCCGCCAACCGCTTACCGATGTGATGGAAGCGAATCAAATTAAAGGTACCCTGCTGCTGGCAGCAGAGGGGATTAACGGCACCGTTTCCGGTACACAGCAGGGCATTGATAACTTGTTGGCGTGGCTGAACAGCGATAACCGTTTTAATCCGATTTCTTACAAAGTGTCTTACCACGAAACCCAGCCGTTTTACCGCACCAAAGTAAAATTGAAGAAAGAAATTGTCACCATGGGTGTGGAAGGCATCGATCCCCGTCGTACCGTTGGGACCTACGTAAAGCCTGCTGACTGGAATGCACTGATAAGCGACCCGGATGTGGTGTTAATTGATACCCGCAATGATTATGAAATAGAAATTGGTACGTTTAAGCATGCGGTCAATCCAAATACCAAAACGTTCAGAGAATTTCCCGACTACGTAAAAGACAACCTCGATCCGGCCAAAAATAAGAAGGTTGCCATGTTTTGTACCGGTGGCATTCGCTGTGAAAAGTCTACTGCATACTTAAAAGAACAGGGTTTTGAAGAAGTTTACCACCTTGAGGGCGGCATTCTTCAATACCTTGAGGATGTGCCTAAAGAAGAAACGTTGTGGGAAGGTGACTGTTTTGTATTTGATAATCGCGTAGCGGTGAATCACGATTTGGAAAAGAGCGCCTATGACCAGTGTTATGCTTGTCGTTTGCCGATCACTGAAGCGGATAAACAAAGTGATAAGTTTGAAAGCGGAGTAAGCTGCCCCCACTGTTTTGGTACACACAGCGAGGAACAGATTGAGCGTTTCCGCGAACGGGAAAAACAGATTAATCTGGCCCGGGAGCGCAATGAAGAGCACGTAGGCACTGAAGCTCGTGATGCCATGGAAGCGCGCCGCAAAGCCAAAGCTGAAGAGCAACGACAGCGTGCGCTGCAAGCGCAAAAACACGTTAAGTCGTAGACATTCACAGTAGCTGGCGTTACACTCCAATTCACTAAGAACCGACAGGGAATCAGACAGTGTCTACTGAATTAACACCCGAAAAAGTAGAAGCGATTCAAAAAGATTTCAGCTTCTTTGATCGTGATGGTAACGGTCAGATCGATTTGCAGGAATTTATTGAGTTACTGACGGTAATTTCACCTAAAACCAAAGCCAGCCATGTAGAAGAAGGTTTTAAACTCATCGATGAAAATCATGATGGGTACATAGACTTTGAAGAATTTCTTGCCTGGTGGCAGGAATGTTGGTGGGAATACTAAGCTGACGCTACAATATTAAAGCCGCTGTGAAGCGG